>JBGAIY010000137.1:0-17692 GCA_044225205.1 Myxococcaceae bacterium
CGGCGAATGACTCGAAGCGAGGGCTCATGGCGGGCGTACCAGAGCAGCGCGCGTGCCAGACCCAAGGGCGCCGAACGTCGTGCGCGCCTGGTGACGGCGCTCACCAGTTCGGCCACGCAGCCTGGAGACTCAAGACCCCAGGCGGGGCCGCGACATCGCTCGAGCGGCTCCTTTCGAACGCAGCGGCCTCCTCCACGGAACTCGATTCGCGAATGAACCACCCAAGGTGAGCGCGGCAGAGGGCGGCGAGCACCAAATTGCCGAGCCGCGGTGACCGAACACCCCCATGCGACGAACTGTCTGACTTGGCGTCAGCGGCGGGCGCGGGGCTGTGGCGGCGCCGCGGTGCGCGGGTCTTCGGGCCACGAATGCCGGGGGTACTGCCGCATCAGCTCTTTGCGCACGGCGGGGTAGTGGCGGTCCCAGAAGCCGGCGAGGTCGGTGGTCACTTGCACTGCGTTGTGGTTCGGCGCCAACAGGTGCAACACCAAGGGCGTGCGCCCAATTTTCGGCCCGACGGTCATGCCGAAGAAGTCTTGCAGGCGCGACTCGACCCACGGCGGGCGGGCGCGCTCGTAGTGCACCTGCACGGTGCGCCCGCCCGGGAGCGTGATTCGCTCGGGCGCTTGGGTGTGCAGCAGCCGCGCTTGTTCGGCGTTCAGCCGCGCGTTGAGGGCCGCCAGCAACCCCGCTTCGCGCACTTCGGTGAACGAGCGCAGCCCGTCGCACACCTGCCGCAACGTCTCGCGAACGAACGCGTCGTCAGCCGGAGGAAACTGCGCCTCGGGGAAAGCGTTTCGCAGCGCTTCGACGCGGCACTGCCACGAAGTCAGCGCCTCGGGGTCGGCGAAAGCGGCCGGCCCGGCGGCGACCGCCGCTTCGGCCAGCACCCGGGTCGTTTCGTCGGAGGGGGGCGCGGGTTGGCGGGTCTCTTCGAGCACGACCTTGCCGTAGGTCATGCGGGTGAGCCGCTCGACGCGCTTGCCTTCGGGGCTCCATTGGTGCGTGTCTTCTTCGCCGAGGTCGTCGGGGCACACGTCGAGCAGCCACTCGGGTTCAATTTGGCTCGCGAGCCGCACGAAGACCCCGCCGCGTCGTTCTTCGGCGTCGACGGCGACCATGAATTCGGCGTCGTGCACGACCGAGGTGGCGTCGAGCGTGGCCGAGCCGCCGCCGCTGAGCACCAATTCGGGCGACTTCGGCTTTCGTCGCTTGGCGACCCGGTCGGGCGAGCCCGCCAAAATCGACAGCAAAATCGCTTCTTCGCGGGCTCGGTCGCCCGTGGGCTTGGGGCTGTTTGTCTTGACCAGCCGCAGCAGTTGCTTGCGCACGCGCTCGACCGTGCTCATGGCCGAAGCTTCGAGCCCCGCGGCCCGCGCCCCCGTCGCCTGCCCCTCGCGAAACCGCTCGAGCATTTCGAGCAAGTCAGACGGGCCCGACCAGACGTCTCCGCGCTTGGCGTCGTTGAACCGCGAACGCGCCTCGAGGCGAATGTCTCGCTCTCCGATGAGGGCGGCCACCGTCGCACCGTCGTCGGCCACGCCGCGCCGCTCGGCTTCGATCAACACCCGCCCTTGCCTGGGGTGAACGGGCAGCTGCAACAACCGCTCGCCAATGGGCGTGAGTGCGCCCTGCTTCGAAATGGCCCCCAGGCGGTGCAAAAGCTCGTCGGCCGCGGTCAGGCTCGACGGTGCGGGCGCTTCGAAAAATGAAAAGTCGGCGAGGTCGGTGACGCCCATCGACCGCAGCGCGAGCGCCGACTCGGTGAAGTCGAGCCGCCGAATTTCGGGCGCGTCGGCCGAGGGGCGGCCCTCGAAGTCGGCCCGGGTGTACAGACGCAAACACACGCCCGCGCGCGTTCGCCCGGCACGACCGGCGCGTTGAATGGCCGAGGCTTTCGACACCTTGGCCAACTTGAGCGTCGGCAGCCCGCTCCAGGGCGAATGCGCGGCCACGCGCGCGAGCCCGGAGTCGACCACCGCGGCGATGCCGTCGATGGTGACCGACGTCTCGGCGACGTTGGTCGCGAGAATCACCTTGCGCTTGGGCGACGGCCGCAGCGCTCGGTCTTGCTCGGCCGCCGGCAAGTCGCCATGGAGCACGTGCACTTCGAGGCCTTGGCGGCTCGTGAATTCAGAGCAGGTCTCTTGGGTGCGCCGAATTTCAGAAGCGCCCGGCAAGAACACGAGCACGTGCCCGTCGAGCTGGCCTTGCACCAGCTTTTTGAGCGCGGCGAGCACTTGCTGGTCGACCGGGCGGTCGTCGTCGCGTTCCAAGTGGTCGATGGCGACGTCGAACCGCCGCCCCTCGCTGCGCAACGACGGCGCGTCGCCGAGCCATTTGGCAATGGGCGCGGCGTCGAGCGTGGCCGACATGACCACGAGCTTGAGGTCGGGGCGGGTCGTGGTTTGCAACCGGCGCAACATGGCGAGCGCCAGGTCAGACGCGAGGTGGCGCTCGTGAAACTCGTCGAGCACCACGACGCCCACGTCGCGCAGGTGCGGGTCGCCCACGAGCCGCCTGGTCAAAATGCCTTCGGTGACGAAGCGAATGCGCGTCTTGGCCGAAGACACGTCTTCGAAGCGAATTTGGTAGCCGACCGTTTGGCCCGCGGGCTCACCCCGTTCTTCGGCCACGCGGGTCGCGGCGAGCCGGGTCGCCAAGCGGCGAGGCTGCAACACGACAATTTCTTTGTGGCCCGCGAGCCCCGCGTCGAGCAGCGCCGGTGGCACGCGGGTGGTTTTGCCGGCGCCCGGGGGCGCTTCGAGCACCAGCGCGGGCTGAGCCCGCAGAGTGCCGACGATGTCGGGCAGCAACGCGTCAATGGGCAACGTGGTCAAAGAAGCGCTCACCGCAACCGCTCAGTCTTGAAGTTCGGGCTTCACGGCTCGTGGGTGACGACACCCGCCTCGGGGGCGGCGTTCGCCCGCGACTTGCGGGGCTTCTTGGGGGCCTTGGTGGCCACCGCCACCGCGGGTGCTTCGTCGGTGGTGACCGCCACGTCGGCCACCTGCTGGGCTTCGTCGGCTTCGCGCTCGGCGGCAGATTCGGCCTGGGCCAGTTCGGCCCGCTCGTCGTCGGTCGGCGCGACCGCGTCGGGCACCTCGGCTTCGCTGTCGAACTCTCCCGGGCCCGCTTCGCTCTCGGTCACCACGGCTTTGGCGTTGCGACGCTTGGGGCGCTGGCCCAGCCCCGAGTCTTCAAATGCGTTGCGAATGGGGGCCAAGGCCGCCTCCGCCAACAACTTGGCTTGGCGCATGGGCAGTTCGAGGCGGCGGGCGTGCCCTTCGAGCTCGTCGCGCAGGGCCGTTTCTTGCGCGGCCGGCAGGCGCTCGGCCGAGAACGCTTGGCGCCAGTCGCCAAAGGCCGTTCGCACTTCTTCGAGCACCGGGCCCGCGAACTCGTACTGCGGGTCGGCGAACATGCGCTTGCAGTACGACGACGCGAGCCGGCGCTCGAAGTCGGCGCAGAACCGCTCGAAGTCTTCACGGTCGGCGCGCCGCAACACGGGGTACTTGAGCTTGCCGAACAGAGCCTCGAGAATCGGAGCCCGAGCGCCCGCATGAAAGGTGATGCCCGCTTGGAGCCGCTCGACCGCGTCGACCGCGGTCTGCTGCAGTGAGCGCGCGTGGTCTTCTCGCAGCGACTCGAGTTCGGGCAAACGCATCGCCCGGCGGAGAACGTCTCCCACGCCTTCGCGGGCGGCCTCGAGGCGGTCGACCGCTTGGGTCAGCCATTCTTTTTCGGCGTGCAACCCCTGCTTGCGGCCCAGTTCGGCCGAGGCGGCGTGCAGCCGCTGAAGCAGTGTTTCTGACCAAGAAATGCCGTCAAAGGCGTCGAGCAAACCCAGTGTCATGGGCGGACCTGTAGCACTTTTTGCCCCCGCCAACCCGCGTTCTTCTTCGAATGCACAGCAATTTTAGCAGGTTGCGTTGGTGGTCGAACGTGCGCTCAGTGAATGCATTGAAAGTTGCAGAGGTTGAATTTAGAAATTCAAACAATGAATCTTCGTTCACCAAAGAAAGAGCGCGTTCAGAATTTGCGTTCTCGGCTCAAAGAGGTCGCGACGTCGGCGATTCTCGAGGCGGCCGAAGAGGTTTTCGCCGAGGTGGGCCTCGACGCTCGCATGGAGGCGATCGCGGCGAGGGCGGGGGTGGCGGTCGGTACCCTGTACAATCACTTTTCTGACCGAGAGACGTTGCTCGCGGCGCTGATCGCCACGCGGCGGGCCAAGGTGCTCGAGCAAATTCAAGGCGCGGCGAACGAGTCGCGCGAATTGCCGTTTCGCGAGCACTTGATTCACGTGGTGCGCACGGTGTGCGACGTCAAAGAGTCGCAGGGCCGGTTTCGGCGCCGGTTGATGGAGAGCAACCTGCCGGGGTCTGACGCGCGCAAGCGGCAGACCTCCGAATTTTTCGTGCAGATCTTGCAGCCGTCATTCGAACGGGCGCGCGCGGCTGGCGTGCTGCGCGCCGACCCACACCACTTGCAGCTGCCGTTGTTTTTCGGGCTGTTGCACGCGCTCATCACCATGGGGCTCGAAGACCCGAACCACGCTCCCGTCAGCCAGCTCGCCCAGCTCGCCGTCGACTCGTTTTTGAACGGGGTGGCGGCATGAGCGCCGCCGTCGCCGCGGGGGGCGCGCTGAACGTCGCCGCGCCGAAGACGAAGCGCGCCACCAACAAGTGGCTCGTCGCGGTCTCGGTGACGTTCGGCACGTTGATGGGCGCCATCGACACGTCGATCGTCAACGTCGCGCTTTCTCAAATTCGTGGGGCGGTCGGCGCCACCGTGCAGGAGATCACGTGGATCTCGACCGGCTTCGCCATTGCGACGGTCATGGTGATGCCGCTCACCGCGTTTTCGGCCGGCTGTTCGGCCAAAAGAACGTGTACCTCGCGTGCTTGGCGCTGTTCGTGTTGGGGTCGGCCCTGTGCGGCGTTGCGTGGAACCTGCCGTCGCTCGTGCTGTTTCGCGCGTTGCAAGGGTTCGGCGCGGGCGCGCTCCAGCCCACCGAGCAGGCCATTTTGCGCCAAACGTTTCCTCCGAAAGAGCAGGCCACCGCCATGGCCCTCTTCGCCATGGCGGTCATGGTGGGGCCCGCCATTGGCCCGACCCTGGGCGGCTACATCGTCGACAACTACCACTGGTCGTGGATCTTTTTCATCAACGTACCGGTCGGCATTTTGGGCTTCTTCTTGGTGTGGCGGTTCGTCGAAGAGCCCGAAGACATTCGCGAAGCGAATCGCCGCGACGCCGAAAAACAACGCAAACACATGGACTGGGCGGGCATCGCCCTGTTGTGGACCGCGCTGGGCGCCATTCAATACATTTTGGAAGAAGGCCAGGCCGAAGACTGGTTCGAGTCTCCGCTCATTGTCGTGCTGACGCTGGTGGCGGGGTTTTCGGCCGTCGCGTTCGTGGTGCGTGAATTGAGCGCGGTCGCCCCGGCGGTCAACTTGAGGCTGTTCAAAGACCCGGTCTTCACCTCGGGCACGCTCGTCAGCGCCGCCGTCTTCGCGGTGATGATGTCAGGCATGTTCTTGCTGCCACTGTTCATGCAAGAGCTGCTGGGGTTCACCGCCACCCAGTCGGGCGTCGCGCTGATGCCTCGAACCTTGGTGATGCTGTTGTGCATGCCGCTGGTCGGGCGCTTTTACAACCGCGTGCCTCCGGTCGCGGTCGCGGCGGTCGGGCTGTTGCTCATGGGGGTGGGGCAGTGGCGGCTGGCGGGCCTCACGCTCGCGAGCGACGCGGGCCAGGTGATCGCGGCGATCATGTTGCAGGGCGTGGGCATGAGCATGCTCATGGTGCCGCTGCAGACCATGGCGCTGGCGACGGTGCCGCGCCACCGCATGGCCGACGCCACGGGCTTGAGCTCGCTGCTGCGGCAAATCGGCGGGTCGGTGGGCATCGCCGCGTTCGCGACCCTGCTGTCTCGCTTCGGGTTTCAAGACCGTGAACTGCTCAAAGCCCACTTGCTCGACGTGCGCCCCGAGGTGCTCGGCCGGGTGAACGCCATGCAAGGCGGGCTCGTGGGCCGCGGGCTCGACGCGAACAGCGCGCACGACCTCGCGCTGCGCATGTTGGGTGGCACGGTCGCCCGCGAAGGCATGGTCATCGCGTTTCAGAAATTGTTCGAAGTCGGCGCGCTCTGCTTCTTGGTCGTGCTGCCGTTGCTGTTCTTGCTGCGCGCTCCGAAGTCAGCGCCCGGCGCCCAACCCGTTCACGTTGAAATGGAGTGAGTCACATGAGTGCAGATGCCGCCGTAGTCGCAGGTCGAAGCGAAGAAGCCGCCGCCGAAGCGAAGGCGAAGTCGGGGCGTCGGCGGTTGGTGGTGCTCGCCGTGGTGGCCGCGCTGACGCTCGGCGGGTACTTCGGTTTTCGCGCGCTGACCGCGAACCGCCAGACCACCGACGACGCGCAAGTCGAAGCCGACGTCGTGCCCTTGGCGATGCGGGTGTCGGGCCAAGTGCTCGCGGTTCGGGTCAAGACGAACGACCGGGTGAAAAAGGGCGACGTGCTGCTCGCGCTCGACCCGGCCGACCTGCAAGCGCGGGTCGAGCAGGCCGAGGGTGAATTGGCGGCGGCGAAGGCCCAGCTCGCCGCGGCCGAGGCGACCGCGCAGGTCGCTGAGTCGGGGGCGCGAGGCGCGCTCTCGTCGGCGCGGGCGCAAGTCACCACCACGCTCGCCCAGGTGAGCAGCGCCGATGCGCAAATTGCGAGCGCCAAGGCGCAGCTGGTTCGCGCCGAGTCTGACGCCCGCAAGGCCCAGACCGACCTGCAGCGGGCCAAAGAGCTCAAGGCCGCGAACGCCGTGCCCCAAGACCGGCTCGACAGCGCCCAAGCCGCGGCCGACGCGACGCAGGCCGCGGTGTCGGCGGCGCAAGCCCAGCTCGCCGCCGCCGAAGACTCGAAGCGCGTGGCCCAGAGCCGGGTCGTCGAAGCCGGCGGTCTGCTCGACACCAACACCCCGGTCGACGCGAAAATCGCCGCGGCCCGCGCCAACGCCGACTTGGCCAAAGCCCGGGTGACCACCGCGGGCGCCGCGCTCGACATCGCCCGGCTCAACCTGTCGTACGCGACGCTGCGGGCCCCGACCGACGGCGTCGTCGCCAACCTCAACGTGCGAGAAGGCCAGTTGTTGGGCGCGGCGCAGCCGGTGGCGCAGCTGGTGCCCGACGACACGTACGTCGTCGCCAACTTCAAAGAAACCCAAGTGGGCCAGATGAAACCGGGCCAACGCGTCGAAATCGCCATCGACGCGTTCGAAGGCGCGGTCTTTTCGGGGCACCTCGAGAGTCTGTCGGGCGGCACCGGTTCTCGCTTTTCGATGCTCCCGCCCGACAACGCGTCGGGCAACTTCGTGAAGGTCGTGCAACGGGTGCCGGTGCGCATTCGGTTCGACGAGGCCCCGAAGACTGCGCCCAAAGCCGGCATGTCGGCGGTCGTCACGGTTCACACGGGAGAATAGCCATGCGAGCCACTGTCGCTTCGTTGACGCTCGCGTTCGCGTTGGCGCCCAGCAGTCGCGCCTTCGCCGGTGAGGTGTTGACGGTTGATCAAGCCGTCGCCCGCGCCCTTGAATTGAGCCCCCAGTTTCGCGCAGCCCAAGCCCGCCGCGACGCCACGGTCGACCAGCAGCACGCGGTGCGCGGCCAACTCTTGCCGAGCGTCGCGGTGCAAGAAGAATTTCAGCACTACGACAAGGCCTTCGCCGTCGAATTCGCGATACCGGGCGCTCCGGTGGCGCCGTCGTTCACCGCACGAAACCAGAATACGAATACTTTCACCGCCGTGGCCAAGCAGCCCGTGCTGGGGTTGCTCAAGCTGAGCCAAGACTATTCGGCGGCCAGTTCGAACGCCGAGGCGGCCGACGCACAGCTGGTCGCGGCCCAAACCGGCCTCCGAGAACAGGTCGAGACCACGTTTCTGCGGCTCTTCGAGGCGCGCGCGGCGCTCCAAGTGGCCCAGGCGTCTGAATCGCAGCTGGCCGAGCAGGTGGGGTTGACGAACGCGCGCATCAAAGCCGGCTCGGGCACCAACGCCGACCTGCTGCGCACCCAGGTCGCGAAAGCGAACATTCGGCAACAGGCGTTGCAAGCCAAAGTGCAGGAGAGTGCGGCGCGCACCCAGCTGTTGACGATGCTCGACTTGCCGTTCGACTCGAGCGTCGACTTCGCCGAGCCGCTGTCGTTGGAGCAGGCCGCCAATGAAGCGGTGCCGACTTTGAGCGAAGCGACCGACCGCGCGTATGCCGAGCGCCCCGAGCTCAAGGTGTCGGCGTTGTCGGCCGAAGCGGCCGAAGCGAACAGCCGCGCGCGCCTCTTCGCGCTGCTGCCCGACGTCGACGTCGAAGCGGCCTATGTGCGCATCGACGGTCAGGCGTTCGCCCCGCCCAATTCGTGGTTCATCGGCGCGAAGGCGACGTTCCCCGTTTGGTTGTGGGGTTCGCAGTGGTACGCGCACCGGGCGGCCGCCCACCAGGCCGAGGCCGCCCGGCTGCTCGAACACGATTCGCGTCGCCAAGTGCGAGTTGAAGTGTCGGGGCGACTCGACCAACTCGAAGCGGCCACGTCGGCCATCGAAGTCGCGACCACCGCGATCACCAGCGCCGAAGAATCGTACCGGGTCACCACGGCCCTCGTTCAAGCCGGCTCGGGCACGACGACCGACTTGCTCGACGCGCAGTCGGCGCTCACCCAGGCGAAGCTCAACTTGGTTCGCGCGAAATACCAACAGGCCTTGGCGCGCGTTCAACTGCGCCGCGCCATCGGGCAATAGCCCCGGCTCGGTTCAGCTGGCGGTTTTGCCGGCGGTGATGCGCAGCTCGTGCAAAACCTCAGCGAAATCATTCGGCAAGGGCGCCTCGATGGGAGAGGCCCCCGCGCCGATGCGCAGCACCTTCGCGTGGAGCGCGAGCCGCCCGAGTTGTTTGGCGACCGGGTGCAGGCGGGCTTCTTTGGGGCCGTAAATCGGGTCTCCCAGCACGGCGAACCCTCGCTCAGACAACTGCACCCGAATTTGGTGGGTGCGGCCGGTGTCGAGCGTCACTTCGACGAGCGACAGTTCTTCGGGCCGAGCCCGCGAGCGTCTCGAGGGTACGAAAGCTCAGACGGGCGCGGCGGCCGACGGCACGAGGCCGGTGTACTTGCGCGGGTTGTTCGGGTCTTTCGCGTAGGGCGTGTCGCACTGGCCGCTCGCCGGAGGCGCGCCGACGACGAGCGCCCAGTAGATTTTGTCGATGTGTTTGCTCGAAGGTCGCCTGGAGCCCGCGGTGCCCGTCGTCGGTCTTCGCGAAGATGAGGCAGCCGCTCATGTTTGTCGAGCCGGTGCACGACGCCCGGCATGGCCAGGCCTCCCACGTCGAACCCTGAAAAAACTGCGTCGCGACCAACTCGACCATCGACACCTGGTTGGGCTCGGGGGTCACCACGATGCCCGGAGGTTTGTTCACGACGAGCCAGGTCTTGGTCTCGTGGAGCACTTCGATGATCGGCCCGTCGAGCATCATCGGCGCGGTGCTCTCGCCGGCCAAGGCGTCGGCGGCGGGCGGGGGCGCTTTGGGCCCCAACCCCGCGCGGGCATTGAATGATTGGGGCAACCGCGCCTCTTCGAGGTGCAATTCGATTTGCTCTCCGCCCCAGAGGCGCCGGTTGATTTTCGCGGCCTTGCCGTTGATGCGCACGCGCCCCTCGCGCAGCAAGGTGCGCGCCCGCTCGAGGGTCATGTTCGGCACCGCGCGCGCCAGAAACTTGTCGAGCTGGGGCGGCGCGTCGTCGGGGGCGGTGAGTCGTCGAATCGGCATACAGCCAACGGAGCTCCACAAGAGGTCAGCCGAGCGCGAAGTCGACTGTGGTCGCATCGTACACGCGAATCACGGTGAAACCGGCTTTTTGGGCCGTTCGTGCTGTTCGAGCAACCCGACGTCGACCAGGTCGCCCAACAGGTTGTGCAGGCCCGTCGCGGTCAGAGAACGGCCGACCGCCAAGGCATGCGGCCACGAGAACTGTTCTCGAATCGCGACCAACCGCCGCACGACCGGCGCCATGGCGGGGTCGAGTTCAATGGGCTCGTCGAGCAGGCCCGGGCAGTCGAGAAAAAAGCCGTCGGCGGTCTCGGTCACGCGGCGTTGGGTGGCCTGGGGTACCCAGCGGTACACGCTCGCGAGCAGCGACAGCGCCACCTCGTTTCGGGTGAGCTCTTGCACCGCTTCGAGCGCCGCCGCCTTGAGCTCGGCGAATTGGGCTTCGGCCTGGGCGCCTTCGCCGAGCGGGCTGCGAGCGCCGTAACCGACGCCCGAGACGTAGTCGCGAAAGCGGGGGTCGGCATGGAGCTGATTGGCGATCGCCGCGCCGAGCGCCTGCGCCCAGGTAATGCCCTTGAAAACGATGTTCACGCTCCAGGTGGTGGTCAGCGAATCGACTTCGTGCCAGTGCCCCCGAGGCAAGAACACGACCGAGCCGGCCGAAACCTCGTGCTCGGTCATGGCGTTCGGGTCGAAGTCGTGCGGCACGGGGCTTTTCGCGGCGTACACTTCTTCGGCGATGCCGCTGACCGCGCCGTTGGGCAAGGGCCGCGGGTGGTACGGGTGCATGGGGTTCTGCACGTTGAGGTTGGGCTCGAGCCGCCAGCGTTTGGTGCCGTCGAGCAACACCTGAAAGTTGATGTCGTGGTCGTAGTGGCGGGTCGAAATGCCACCCGCTCGGCCGGCGAAGGCCTCGACCGACAATTGCCACGGCGGCAAGCCGAGGTCGGCGGCGATGCCGGCAAAGAGGTCGGTGACGCCGGGCAAGGCCCGTTCGACCGCCGACACGTACAGGTTGAAGCCGACGCCCAGAAAGTCGAGCGCGGAGCTGGGTGGCACCATCGAACGGAACTTCTTGGGCCCGAACACCGAGACCGGTTCGGTCACCTTCTTGAGCAACGCTTCAATGTTCTGGAGCCCCTCGAATTGCAGAATGCGCTCGACCACCCCCGGGGCGGCGGCGCCAATGAAGGGCACCTGAGGCCTCCAACAGCGCTCGTAGAACGCCTCGGGGGTCATCGGCCCGACGAGGTCGGCCAGGCAAAGCTCGCTCATGTGCGGCCCAGTGTACCCGTCGGTTGATTTTTTTTCGCTCCTCGGCAATTGGGGTCAGACATGCCTTCACTGGTGATTCGAGCGGCCGAGCCCCGAGACGACCACGCCATTGGCGAGCTGCTGGTGCGCGCGTTCGTCAGTTCGTACGCGAAAAAAATGCCCGAGGTGACGGTGAGCGAACAGCGCAAAGCCGACTTGCGCGCGGTCGCCGCGAAGCGGGCGGTCGCCCAGGTGTGGGTCGCCGAGCTCGAAGGCCAGGTCGTCGGCACGGTCTCGGTATGGCCGGTCGGGGCCGCCGGCAGCGAGGCGTGGCTGCCGAACGCGGTCGACCTGCGGCACTTGGCGGTCGATGAGCGGGTTCGCGGCCAAGGCGTGTCGACCGCCTTGCTCGACTTGGCCGAACGCTGGGCCCGCGAATCGGGCGCGCGCACGGTGTGTTTGCATGTGCGTCGCGGTGCGCATGGTGTTCGCGGGGTGTACACGCGCCGGGGGTACACCCCCGAGCCCGCCGGCGACCGCGACTTGTTGCCCGACGTCTACCTCGAGGCGCTGTTCAAGCCGCTCTGACACTCAGGGCGCGTTGCGTTCGAGGCGCTCGTTGGCTTGGGCGGCGAGGTCTTGATCTTCGGCCAACGTCGTCACCGACGGGCTGACCGACTGAGCCCAGAGCACGGTGATCAAACCTCCCGCGAGGCCGACCAGACTCGTGACGAGCAACCCGGTCGAGCCTTGGAGGCACGCGCCGGGAGCCGCGGGGGTGCCCGCGAAATGCACGCACCCCAAGCCGAGGGCGTAGCTGCCCAACAACAGCGCGCCCAGGCCCATGGCAAAGCCCCCGCCGACGGTGCCGACGAGGCGCTTGGTGACATTGGCTTCGAGCCGAGCACGCAGGTCGGCGCGCCCGACCCGGGTGTAGAACGTCGCTTGGTCGATGGGGCGATCGCCGTCGTAGTGCTGCTCCGCGGTGACCCTGACCAGGGTGGGCTTGGCGGGGAGCAACACGAAGGGCGGCGGCGGGAGCGGCAGGGTGGGCGGAGGCGGTCGGGGGGCGGCGGTGTCCATCAACAGGTTGGTGATCAACACCAGGCGGCCGTCAGGCGCGCGGCGGTCTTCTTCGGGGCTCGCCGCTTCTCGGTTGCCGAGCCGTGCCGTGTTCGTCGACCAGCGTGAGCGCGCCCGCCAGCCGAGCCCCTCGCGGCTCAGCCGGCCCTCGACCATGAGCGGCGCGTTCAGCCCGAACTGGAGGCCCACCCCGCGATGCTCGACCCGCTCGGCGAGGTCGGCCGGAGAAATGCACCCATGCAGGCTTCCACCGAGGGGCCCCCAGGATGAATGGGCGGCCCGTCGGCCGAGGCGCCGTCTGGGTGCCGCCAGCAGCGAGGTCGGCGCCGCGCTAACGACACTCATAGACCGAGGTGAAACCCGACTTGAGCAGGCACTGGAGCCCAGGACAGCACTGACTGAGCGACTGAAAGCATTCTTGGCCGGCGCGGTAGCAGGTCGTGCAGTGTTCGGCCTTGCAGGTGATCGCGAGCATCGAGGTCGGTGGCCAAGCGCAGCACACGAGCGACGCATTGCACGGGTCGCCCAAGGGCACGCAGTCGGTGCGTTGACACAGCTCGTGGTTGCAGCTGAGCGGCGCACCGGCGGCGTTGGTGGCGCAGCAGTCGTTCGTGCAGCTGGCCCCTTCGGTCTTGCAGGGCGGCATGGTGCCGCCGCCTCCCCCCAAGCCGGTCGAGCCCCCGCCGCCGCCAAGGCCCAGGAGCCAGTCGTAGCCGCAATCGACCCCGCCGTGCTTCGCCGTGCCGTCGTAACAGACGTTGTGCGAGCAGCAGCCGGTGGGGCATGAAGTTTCGTCACACCGGTAGCAACCGGCGAGCAGGGAGGCCGCCACGGCGGCGGCCACACCCCAGCTGCCGAAGGCCCGCGTGCTCAGGCGCGCGCGGCCGAAGAATTCGCGCTTCGCCGGCCTGGCCGCGCTTCGTTGAGGCTACAGCCGAATGTTCTCTTTCGAAACGCCGTCGATGAAGTTCTCGGGCATTTTCTTGGCGATGGCGATGAGCTCGTTCTTGAGCGCGACTTTCTGGTCGGGCGGGAAAGCTTCACCCCAGTTCGCCGCGTCGGCGTAGGGATGATCATCGATCTGTTGCTCGGCCGCGGTGGTGGGGCGTTTGCCCACGATCGTCACGACTTCGGGTTGCCCGACGTACCCGGCCACGCCAGGTGCGCGTGACGGCGCTGTTGGTGGCCGTCGACCATGGGTCGACTGCAGGCCAGCTTCTGCTGGTCGGGGGTGAGCCGGTTGAACTTGTCGATGGCGGCGCGGCCAACCATCTTGTCGGCGGTCATCGCCGTGCGCTGGTCTTGGGGCAGGTTGGCGAAGTTCTTCTTCAGGTCGGCGGCGACGTCTTTGGCCGCGGCCTGGTCGGCCTTTCTTGCGCGCTCAGCTCGACCCGGCCCGTCAGCACGGGCTGCTCGGCCGCAGGCGCGGCTTGCCTCGGGGCCCGCGCGGCGCTGCGCGCCGGCGTCGGGGCCCAGGCCTGGATGCCTCGGGCCGGAGCGGCGGCGGGGGCTTGATTGCGCAGCGCGATAAATCAATGGCCTGCTGAACCCGGAGCTTAGCGATCATCGGGCAGGTCGGCACCGAGGTTGCGGTAAATGGCCTCGGCCATGGCGAGCGCCGGAAGTACGAGGCCTCCCTTCGCGTCTTTCAGTGCGGCCTTGGCGATTTTCTCGGCGATCGCGAGGTCGGCCGCGAGGTCGGCGTCGGTCAGGTTCGGCTTGACCAGTTCTTTGTATTCGTCGCTCGTGATCTTTCGATCGAGCAGGGCCGACGCCGCGGCCTTCAGCTCGGCGCACGCGCCGGTGCGGGGTCACGGTGGTGCAGATCGAGGTCATGGCGTTCTTTCCTGGCGTGGCTTTGACAAACCTGCGTGTGATGGGTGTTCTCGTTCAGGGGCCGGGGTCAGGTTCTGGCCCGCCACGCAGGCGTCACCCCAGCTCGTGACAGGGCCGAACGCCAAACCCGCATTTATTGGCCGAGCAGCGTCTGGAGGGCGCCGGGAGCGATGAGATCACCAGCGGCCCAGGTCGCTCGGCGCCAGCAGCTGGTCGACGGTGAAGCCTCCGGTGGCGACGCCGAGGGCTCAGCGCGCCGTTGGCGCGGGCGACGTCGACGTCTTTGGGGGTGTCGCCAATCGACCGCGCAACTCGCCGAGAGGAGCCCCAGCAGCGCCGCGCCTCGTTCAATGCCCACCCGAATCAACGCGGGGCGCTCTTCGTGGTCGTCTCCGAAACCGCCGAACCGAAAATGCTGGTCGAGGCCGACCCGCCGCAACTTCGCGACCGCGCCCGCGCGCACATTGCCCGTGCGCCAGCCCCACCGCGGCGCCCGACTCGAGACCGGCTTGCACCGCCTCGCGCATGCCGCGGTGCACCCGGTAGCGCGCGTCGTCGGCGGCGCCCACTTCGGCGTGCAAATACTCGAGGTACTTGGCGCAAACGGCCTCCATCGCCTCGTTCGACACAGCGACGTTCGCGGCCAACAGCCCCCGCCGAATGATCGCCGGGTCGGTCATGCCCGCGAACGAGAATGACGCACAGGCGTCGGGCCGGCCGTGGAGCACCCCCGACGCGCGCTCCAGCGCTTTGCGGCCCCGCCTCCGTGGTGATGAGCGTGCCGTCGATGTCGAAGAGCAAGACGGTCGGTTTCTGGTCGACCCCTCGGCCCGACCCAAGCGTTCTGTGACCCGTTCGGCCCACTCGGGTTCGGCTCGATCGCCGCGACGTGTCGGCCCAGGCGCAGCGCCGCGGCTGGTATCGAACCGCTGCCCGCGAAGGGGTCGAGCACGCGCTGCCCTGCTTCGACCAGGTGCGCACGAGCGGCCGATCACCTGGAACGGCTTGTGGCTCGGGTGGCTGCCCCACCGCTGGGCGTCGCCGTCGTCGTCGTAGCCGGCGACCACCGCCCAGGGCACAGCGGGCGCGTCGTTCTTCGCGCCGGGCGCCGCGGTGCGTGAAAAGACCAACGCGGTCTCGACGACGCGCAAAATTTCTTCGCCGCTGTTGCCTTCTCGGGTGCGCTTGCCCCACACGAATTCACCCAGGCGGTGCGACCAACCCAGTTCGGCGGCAACGGTCGAAATCGGTTCGCGGCCGAGCAAGTTCGACCAAATGACGAGCGGGGCGAGCGGGGTCAGGTGCTGCGTGGCGAGGCCCAACCAGGCGCGGGTGAACTGCCGGTAGGCCTTGACGTCTTCGAAACGGCGCAGCGGGCCCCGTTCGATTTTGCGGTCTTTCTTGTCGCGCTCGTCGCCGTGTTTTCGCCGGCGGGTCAACAGACTGTACGGCGGGTCGGTGATGAGCGCGTCGGCTCGTTGGCCGGCGAGCACGCGCGCGTACGCTTCGGGAGTCGTCGAATCGCCTTGAATGCTCGACTGCATCATTGCTTCTCCGGAGGCGGGCTCGTAACACGGCCGCCATGTCTGAAGTCACGATTCGAAAAATGACGAAGGCCGACGTGGGCGCGGCGAGCGTGCTCGCCGGAGCGCTCGTTCGCCAGCACCACGAGTTCGACCGGCGGCGTTTCTTGCTCGACGGCGACCCGGTCGCTGGCTACCGCTGGTATTTGAACAAGTTGCTCGACGGCGACACGGGCGAGCTGGGCATCGACCCGAGCCAGGCGCTGCTGCTGGTGGCCGAGGTCACCGAGAACGGCCGCGCCGAAGTCGCGGGGTATTTGTACGGGGCGCTCGAGCCGCGCGACTGGTCGCTGCTGCTCGAGGCCCACGCGGCGGTACACGACATCTACGTCGACGAGCGCTTTCGTCGGCGGGGCATTGCCCAAAAGCTCATGCTCGACGCGATCGCCCGGTTTCGCGAGCTCGGCCGAACCCAAGTCGTGCTGTCGTCGGCGACCCAGAACGCCGCGTCTCAGGCGTTGTTCGAAGCGCTCGGCTTTCGCCGCACCATGGTCGAAATGACGTACGACCCGGCGCCCTGAACCTCGCGCCGGCTCGGTCGCGAAACCACCTGAGTTCGGTCAGCGGCGTTGCACGGCGACGTCGGCGTGTTTGACCAAGAAGTCTTCGAACCCGCCCACGAAGTCGATGACGGGTTGGCCGATGCGCGGCGCCCAAATGCGCGTCGCGACTTAGCTTTGATGAGCTCTGGTCGTGGGTCACGACGATCGCGGTGCCCTCGTAGCGCTCGAAGCCTTCGGCGAGCGCGGCGATCGACTCCAAGTCGAGGTGGTTGGTCGGTTCGTCGAGAATGAGCACGTTGTCTTTGCGCATCATCAACTGCGAGAGCAACGAACGTACGGTTTCTCCGCCTGACAGGGTGTCGGTCGGCTTCATGCGTTCTTCACCCCGAGAACAGCATTCGCCCCAAGAGCCCCGAAATTTCTTCGTTGCCGAGCTTGGTGTCTTGGTCTCGCAGCCACACAGTAAACGGTCGTGCCCTTCTTGATGAGCCCGTGGTGGTCTTGGGGCATGTAGCCGACGAGGGCGTTGTGGCCCCACGTCACGGTGCCGGCGTCGAGGCTTCTCGGTGCCGGCGATCATTTGACGAGCGTCGACTTGCCGACGCCGTTCTTGCCGATGACGCAGATCTTTTCGCCCTTGGTCACCAACGCGTTGAAGGGAGGAATCACCGTCTTGCCGTCGTAGGCCTTCGAAATGCCTTCGAGCATCAGCGTCTGTTTGCCGCTCGGTGCCTTCTGCTCGAACTTGATGAAGGGCCGGGCGATGTTCGAACGCTTGAGGTCCTCCATTTTGAGCTTCTCGAGTTGGTTCTTGCGGCTCTGCACCTGGCTTGCGCGCGTGCCCGCCGAAAACCGCGAAACGAAGTCTTGCAGCTGGCTGATCTTCTTCTGCTTTTCTTGGTTTTCAGACTCGATGCGGCTGCGCACCTGGGCCTTGTTTCGAACCATGTCGTCGTACCCACCGGGGTAGACGATGATCGTCTCGTAGTCGATGTCGGCGATGTGCGTGCAAATCGAATTCAAGAAGTGCCGGTCGTGCGAAATGGTGATCAGCACGCCCTCGTATTCGTGCAGAAACCGCTCGAGCCACCGAATCGAATCGAGGTCGAGGTGGTTCGTGGGCTCGTCGAGCAGAAGCCCCTCGGGCTTGCCGAACAGGGCTTGGGCCAACAGCACGCGCAGCTTGTAGCCGCCCGTCAACGCCTTGAGCGGCAGCTCGTGAAACGATTCTTCGATGCCGAGGCCTTGGAGCAGGGCCGCCGCGTCGCTCTCGGCCACGTACCCGTCTTCTTCGGCGATCACCGTTTCGAGTTCGCCCAACCGGTTGCCGTCGGCCTCGTTGAGGTCGGGCTTTTCGAGCAGGGCGTTCTTTTCTTTGAGCGCGGCCCACAGGCCTTTGTTGCCCATGATGACCACGTCGAGCACGCGGGTCTGCTCGTATTGAAAGTGGTCTTGCCTCAGAATGCCGAGCTTCTTGGGGCGCAGCACGTCGCCGGTGTCTTGTTCTTCGTCTCCGGCCAAAATTTTCATGAACGTCGACTTGCCGGCGCCATTGGGCCCCGTGAGGCCGTACCGGCGGCCGGCCGAAAACGCGACGTTCACGTTTTCGAACAGCTTCTTCGGCC
>JBGAIY010000138.1:0-17737 GCA_044225205.1 Myxococcaceae bacterium
GGCCACCCGCCACCCCGACTGCTGGTGCGCGGCTTGCGCCGTCAGGGCCAGCGCGAGGGCGGCCGTGCCGGTGGCGTCGAGCTTGGCTTGCTTGCCGAAGTACAAGCCGGCCTCGTAGGCCAGCAAGAGCGACAGGTCTTTGGCTTCGGTGTGGGCGTACCGCGCCGAGGCCTCGACCCTGACCGCGCCGTCGGGCAGGCGCGAGAAGCGAAAGGCGTGCTCGTCACCCGCCGGGGGTTGAAAAAAGCCGCCCGCGCGAATCGTGCCCCACTGCAGCTCGGCCAAGGCCGAAGGCGCCAGGGGCTGGTTGTACCGCATGAGCAGCGTCAACGCGCCGACCGCCTGCGTGAACGCGGCCCCGTCGAGCGCGTCGAGGTCGAGCGGTTGCACGACGGGGTTGAACCCGCCGGCCGCGTCGAGGCGCTTCGGGTAGACGACGTTGAAGAGGTGGTCGGGGGGCTCTTTGCCCGCGCCTCCGTCTTTGACGCCGTCGCGGTCTCGGTCGACTTGGGCGCCGACCACCGCGCGGCTGGTCGGGTAAAAGTAGTGACTCTCGGCGGCGGTGCCCTGCTTCCACTTCATTGGGCGAATTTTGCCGAGCACGTTCTTTTCGAGCTGCTCGTACGACGCCTTGGTCGAAAAGCCGTTCAGCACTTCTCGAAACAGGGCTTGGTCTTTCGGGTCGTCAGACGGTTGCCGCGTCGAAATGACGTGCGCATCGGGAAACGCGCGTGCGAGCGACTCGACGCTGATGTCGCCCCCGCATTGCATCAACAGCAAGAGCTTGCCGGCCCCGGTGCCTTTCGACCCCTGGCTGATGGCCGCTTCGACGCGGTGGCCGTACCCGGCGTGCCCCGAATAGGCGATGAGGTCGACCCCAGGCTCGTCGATTTTTTCGAACAGCGACGGCTGGGTCTCGTTCGAGCGCGGCGCGCGCAGCGTGATTTCAATTTTCGGCGAAGTGGCCGTGGCCTCTTTCGTGTACTGGTAGGTCGCGCTGTCGACGTGGGTTTCCTTGAGGTCGAGCGAACGCAAGAATTCGCGCTGCGACAGAATCGGCGAGCCGTCGTTGTCAATGTAGTAGGCGATGCGCAACACGCCGTCGGCCAGCATGGCCTCGTAGGGTGGCCGCGACGGGTACACGGCGTTTTTCGCTTCGGGCACCATCGGCAGCGCGCCACGGTCAGCTCGGGCCACCAGACTTTCCCAACTGAAGTCGCGCAGGGGGCGGTGGGGTTCGGCGGCAATGGCTCGCGTCAATTGCCCCAGCAAGGCCCGCTGCAACGCAGGGTCGCCCAGCTGACCTGCTCGAACCGCGGCGCGCTCGAGCAAGGCCAGCGACGTGGCGCGCAGCTGGCGTTGGTCGAGCAGGTGTTTGTCGTCTTTCGCGTCGAGCAAGCCCGCCCGGTGCAGCTGCTCGAGGCGGTTGGCGACGTCTTGCAACACGAGCCGGCTGCGCAGCGAGGCGAACGGCTGGTCTTTTTGGAGCGCCGCGCGGTGGGCCCGCAACACGTCTTGCAGCGTGCCTTGGTCTGAGGCCAACACCAGCCGGCCTTGCGCGTCGACGCCGACCGCCTGCCCGCCGAACAGCCCCAACGACACCGGCTTTTTCGAAGTCGAATGGCCGGCGACCGGCGGCGAAAACGCGTCGACCCGCGGAGGAGGAGACGAAGCGGCCGGCTCAGCGGTGGCCACACCCGCGGGCGCCGAGGCAACCGGCTCGGGCCGCACGGGGCCAGGTGCCGGTGGGCCGGCCACGTCGACGCGACGAGTCATTCAGTTCGACTCGTAGCGCAACTGGCCGCCAAGCTCCAATCGGCGGGTCTCTTGGGTTCTGAGAATGCCGAACGTCGCGCCCTCACGCGCGTCATGGTGAAAATCAGGGGTCAAACGCTTCAGCCGCGGCTGATGAATGCGCGAGACGGCGTGGCTCGCGCAGCAAGCCTCGTGAAGCAGCTGAGTCGCGAACAGCGGCCGCGTGCAGACCTCACCCCGCGTCGGCCACCCCAGCGTCGAACACTTCACCGTAGACGCCCGCGTCGACGTCGCCGCAGCTCGTGGCCGCGCCCGCGGAGAACACGTTGACCTCGCCTACGGCGGGCTCCGCGGCAACCGCTGCCGCACGGTTGACGTACGCGTTGAGAAATTCACCGGCGTCGATGCCCGCGTCGGCGTCGCTCAGCGAATACCCAAGTTCGAAGTAGTAACGACTCGTGGTCTCGGTCAGCCAGAAGCACAGCTGGCCACTCCAAACGCCGTCGCTCTTGGTCAGGGCAACGCGGTTGCCGCGGGGAAATTCGGTCGCGTACCCGACCGTTTCGTCGCCCTGCACGGCGATGGCGACTCGAACGGGGCAGCACATGCCACCGTCGTAGAATTCAACCGCGGCGTCGGGCTGGTTGCTCAAATCAACGACAATGCCGGCGTCGGTGCGAACGGGGCCGACTGGTGACGTGGGCCGCGTAATCAGGTCTGGCTCGTGAGGAGCGCTCTGACACGAGACCGCGGCACAACACGCCCCGACGAGCACCACCGCTTGCTTCGCCCACGTCATCGAATCACCTTCCACATTTCGGCGGGGGTCAAAATCTCTGAGAACTCGTTCAGATAGCCAGTGTTCTTCTGGTGCTCGAACTTCGCTTGCGCCACGAGCGCCTCGCGCACCCACGGCTGGTTTTTGACGCTGCTCGCGCCCAGCAGGCGCACCACCGTGCGACGGTCGACCCCTGAAGTGAACTTCGGCATGTCTTGAATCGCCTGTCGCGTCAGCGCCGCGCTCGCTTGGGTGTGGAGGTCGAAGTGCTGCAACTGAACGATTTGGTAAATCTTCGCTTTGACGAACGGGTGCTTCTCGGTTGCGAGCCAGCCCAGCACGAGTTCTTCGCTGTGCACCGGGTTGAGCCGACGAAACGCGTACGCGGCCTCCATTCGCACGTAGGGGTCGGCCGACCGGGTGACCGGCAGCGCCAACGGCAAGAGTGACGCGTCGGCCATGTTGCCAATGGCCTTCATCGCGATTCGCTCGTCGCCGTGGTCGCCCGTCGCGAGGAGCGCCCGCACCGCGTTTTCGCTGACGGCGTGAATGGCGGCGTCCTTGCGCTTGATGCCGGCCTGCATTGACAGCGCCAACATGGCTTCGCCTTTCAGAAACTTCTCGTGGTGCGTCGTGGCCTGCACCTGCGCCATCTTCGCCAACTTTTCTGAGAGCGCAGGGCCCGTGTCTTCGCGGTCGACCAGCGCGAACATGGCGCGGGTGCGGTCCATCGGGGTGTCTGCTTCGTCGCCGACAATCATGAGCAGCAGGTCGCGGGCCTCGGGCACGCGCGCTTTGCCCACCGCGATGTAGAACGGCACGATGGCGTTCGAAGGCATCGTCCCGGTGTGCAACGCCTCGTAGGCGACTTTCAGCGCGGTCGGCTGCACTTCGAAATACGCCGACAGGTCGGGCCACTTTTCTTGCAGGCCCACCTGGTTGCACTGCGCGTAAAACGCAGCAAGCGCCTCGCCCACCGAAAGCTTCTCAACGCGCTTGCGGCGAGTGAGGTCAAATCGCGTCACCGGCCGCGGCTGCCATTCGAAGGCCTCGTGCGCTTGACCGGTGGGCACCACGTCGTCAATCGTCAACCGAGGGCCCGGCGGTTGGGCGCCGGGAACACCGCCGCCCGGAACACCGACTTGAACGTCTTGCGCAAACACCGGCAAGGCCGCGAAGACTGCAGCCGTCAGAATGAGCTTTTTCATTGGGGCTCTCCCGTCAACGGAATCTCTTTCTCGATCGGGTCACCCGTGGGGATCTTGAAGCCCGTGAACTCGACGATGTTGTATTTGATCTCAAAGTCAAAGATGCCAACCTCGAAGACGATCTTCGCGTCGACGCTGCCGTTCAGCGCCGTCAACCCAAACTCCAGACCGAGCTTGATGTTGCTGCGGCTGATGTACGCACCGCTCGAAGTGTCTCCGACGCCGACGTGGGTGTAGGTAATCGAGGGCTCGAGCGTCGCTTCGATGAAGCTCAACGAGGCCTCAACACAAATGCCCATTTCGTCACTCGGCGTGCAGAACGCCAACTTCATGCCCGCGGCAGCCGCGAGCACAATCTTGAACTCCGCTTCGTTCTTCACGGCGTAGTTCGAGTCGGCCGTCTTGCAGACGTACGGCAGCGCGGTCGTCATTTCCGGAGTGTTCACCAGGCCCGTCGAACTGAGGCTCACGCCCCGTTCCTTGGGCAGCTCGAGCGCGGCGCCCCGCAAGGTGAGGTCAGGCGTGCCCGGCTGAATCTCGGTGAGGTCGGCGGTGAAGTTGCCATTGGCGGTGCGCGTCGCGAAGTCTTCGTCATTCGACAGCCAACGCAGGTGCGTCTTGTGCTGGCTGGTGCACTGGCTGCCCCACACGAGCTGCGCGGCCGCGGTCGGGGTCTTCGCGAGGTCTTGGCAGCCCTTCATGTACTCGTTCGCGACCTGAGCACCAATCCAATAGTCTTGGTCGGCGGCGAGCAGTGACCTGAGCTTCGTCGACTCGGCGGCGTTTCGGAGGTCGGCCAGCCGCCCGCCTCCGTTGGCCAGACACGCGGCCCGCGCTTGCCGAAACGGGAGCGGAGTCGTGGCGACGGTGTAGCGGGCGGCGCAATTGCTGGTGCCGTCGCTGCACTTCAGAATCGTCTCGCGCTCTTGGGTGAACTTGAGTTCGGCGCCCACGCCGACGCCGGCCGAAATTTCGAAGATGATCTGCCCCTGCACCGGGCCGTACCGAAGTGGAATTTTGATGGACAGCGCCAACCCCAGCCCGTGCACCCCGACCGAAAAACTCTTTTCTTCGGCTTCGATGCTGTTGCCCGTGTTGGCCGCGTTGATGGCGTCTTTGATGCGGTCAAACGCCGGCGACACCGCAACGGTCACGTTCGCTTTGTTCGACATGAACGTGAACGGCTTGTCTTCTTCTTCTTCGAACACCTGAAGGCCCATCAACTCGGCTTCTTTGTCGACGACCACGTTGGCGCCCTTGTCGGTGTTCGCCACCTCGGTGCGCAGCACCGTCGCCGCAGTCGAGCCACCCAGGTTGCTGATGGTTCGCGAGTTGCACTGTTCGCCATTCTTACCGTCGACCATGGCTTTGACACAGCGGCGATCGTTGTCTTGGTCGTAGGTCTGAGAAACGCGGGCGTCTCCGGCCGCCTGCGGGTCGGAGTCGGAGAATTGATCAGCCTCGTCTGCGGGCACCGCGGTGACGCTGGGGTCAAGCTTCACGACGATGGGCATGGCCCCGGTGGCGCATACGAAATCGTCGAGTACCTCGAGCCGTTCTTGGCCAATCTCTCCGGGTTCGACGGTCAACTTGAAGCCCGCGCTGGCGATGTACGCGGCGAGTTGGGCCTTGCCGTTGTACTTGGCCAGCGGCGTTTCCTGACCGTTCACGATCTTCACCAGCGAAATGCAGGAGCGCAGCAAGTAGGGCGTGCCCGTTTCCGAGGCGAAGTAGGGGCCGCTCTTGTCCATGAAGCGGTCTTTCACGTCTTTGGTGATTTCAAAGCGCATGGCCTGGGTCTCGCCCGCCGGCGTGCTGGTGAGCAGCGGCGAAGGGCCCAGAGGCAGCGCGTCGGTGAAGCGCGGCGTGTTGTCGGCATTCACCGGCACCAGCGACAAGTCCATTTTCGCGCGAATCTCACCGGTGAGGCCCTGGTTCTTCCAAAAGTCGTGATCATCACCCGACATGAACCAGTCGGCGTCGGCGCGAAAGAATTGGCGCTGCGTGGAGGCCGACTTGAACTTGAACTCGATCTTCTTGGGTCTGATGTCGGAAACACCGAGCGTGGTCTTGGTCGCCCCACGAATGTGAATGCCTCCGCCGCTGACCCGTTGCCCTTCAGCCGTCTCGGGCGCCGAGCCGGTTGCGTCCCACCGAGAGAACGAGAAGTTGAGCGGCACCGAACGCTGCCCGAAGTACGCCACGCGGTCGTGCGTCTCGAGGGTCGAGTTGTAGAACATGTCGATGGGGTTCGGGTTGCAGGCCGTTTTGGCCTCGTCGGTCTTCTGCGACACCAACGTGACTCGGCCTTCGACGTCGTACGCGGCGCGCAGTGAACTGCGAATCAGTCGGTACCCGTTGATGAAATCGAGAGGGGTCTTGCCGTTCTTCTTGGCCAGCACTTTCACGTTCTCTGACCAAATCGGGCCACCTTCTTCGCAGTCTCTCGGCACCACCACGCCATCTTCGAAGGGCACTCTGTACGCATCGGTGCGGCCGTCGATTTGAATGGGGGTCGTGTTGCTGAGCTCGAACTCGTGCAGCACGCACCGCACGGCCGTGTCGGTCACCGCATACACCGTCGCGCCCGAAGGCTGTTTCTGCGGCAAGCCGTATTCGTCGACGACGTACAAGGTCACCGTGCCTTTGCGCGTCTTCTGTTCGATCGGCACGTTGGCCGTGTCGGCGAAATAGTAGTTGCCCTTCATCTTGTAGAACGCACCGGCGAACAAAAGGCGGTAGCGGCCCGCCGTTTCGTTGCTCAGGGCCTGAAAGTACGGCCCAGACTGGGTGTCATTGGGGCCGGCCGAGAACGGCCAGATGCCGCGGTAGTCGAAGTCGGCGACGCTCGCGCCTCCGGCGTTCTTCTTGAAGCCGATCGCCGGGTACGGCGACGTCATCTCCGAAATCGAGACGCTGTTGGCGACGTACTCGTCGTCCCACGGGTAGTCGGGGTAGTGGTCGACAACGTAGTTGGCCAACTCGACCGGGCGCTCCGGGGCCTCGACGCAGTTCAGGTCTTTGTCACGGCGCTGGGTGATGCTGCACTTCTCGGGCACGCACGCCACCTTGTCTTGTGGCACGACCGAGCCGACGTCGGGTGTCGGCTGGGTGCACGACAGGCTGCCGACGCAGTCATACGTTCCGTCGCAGATGCGACGCTGCACGTCGGTGGGGGTCGCCGAGCACGTGTATTCCCACTGCAGCGCACCGGGGCAGTCTTGGCGGTTGATGACGCAGCTTTCACGCCCGTCGCAGAATTCGCCGAGAACCGCCTTCCAGTCGAAGCCGGCGTTGCAGGTGGCCTTGGTGATGGTGATCACGTTCGGGTGACGCGTCACCTTTGGGTATTTGTCGTCGGGCGCCAGGCTGCTGATGCCCTCGGTCGTCATCGGGCTCGTGAACTTCGAGAAGTTGAACGGCACCTGGCCGGCCGGGCACTTCACCGGGTCGAGCGCCGACTTCTTCAGGCTGTTGTTGGGTGAAGTGCTGCAGGCCGCCAGCGTCAACGCCAACACCGCTTTGCACCACATGTTGAAGGTCTTCATTGTGCGCACCTCACGACCACGCAACCGTCGCCTCCTGAATTGCCCTGCCCTGTCGCCGACGGGCACAGGCCGTAGTCGGCGGTTGCGGTGCCCGCGGGCGTCGAATCGCTGCCCGTGCCAGCCGTGATGCCAGAAGGCAGCGCACCGAAGGCTCCAGGGTGCCCTGCGCTCCCGGCACCGCCCATGCCAGTGCCCTGTATGCCGCCTGGGTCGCCGGCACCGCCGCCTCCGAAGCCCGAAGCCATGGTCGCGCTTTCGCCGGCTCGACCCGAGGCACCGCCGCCGCTCGAGTCGCCGCCTGCGGCCGCCACGCCCGTCGCTGCCGCGCCACCACCCGCGGGAATCGCGAACGTGCGCGTGGCGCTGCCCGTCTGTTGCACCGACGTGAGCCCGCCGCCACCACCGCTGTTGGCGCCGTCTTGGTCACCACCGTTGGCCGCCGTACCGGCGTACGAGCCCACCCCGTTGCCGGCCGAGGCACCGGTCGAAGGGGCCCCGGTCGCGCCGACCCACACCGTAATGACGTCGCCGGGCGTCGCGCTCAGCAGGCCCGAAGCATAGCCGCCACCGCCTCCGGGCAATTGAATCGGCGGGAAGCCCATCGACGAGTAGAGCCCACCCGCGGCGCCCCACGCGGAGACGTGAACCTTCGTGCACCCCGCCGGCACGGTGTAGCTGCCAGACG
The DNA here is from genome assembly GCA_044225205.1 of Myxococcaceae bacterium. GTDB lineage: Bacteria > Myxococcota > Myxococcia > Myxococcales > Myxococcaceae > JAEUJT01. The sequence continues at coordinate 7,975 of JBGAIY010000138.1, forward strand.
AAGCGACACCGTCAGTCGTTGGAGTGCTGATGACCGCCTTGGTGCCGATGCACACGCCAGCGCCGGCGCAATTGCCGGGTTCCGATGCGCAGTAGCAGTTGGCGCCAGAACCACAGTCAGAGTCTGCGCTGCAGCCACCACCACCGCCCGCGTCGGTGCCACCGCCCGCGTCGGTGCCACCACCTGCGTCGATGCCACCACCCGCGTCGATGCCACCACCCGCGTCGATGCCACCGCCCGCGTCGATGCCGCCGCCCGCGTCGATGCCACCGCCCGCGTCGATGCCGCCACCCGCGTCGACGCCGCCACCCGCGTCGATGCCGCCACCCGCGTCGGTGCCGCCACCCGCGTCGACGCCGCCACCTGCGTCAGGCACGCCAGCATCGGGGTACTGAAGCGTGCAGGTGCAGAAGACGCGCGGCGCTTTGGTTGGGCTTGAAACGCCCAACGTACCCTGCAGCGGCGCGTCGGGCAGACACGACATGGTGTACTTCACGTCAGAGGCGGGGTCGTACCGCCAGCCGTTGTCGAGTTTGCAGAAGCCACTGGTGTCGGGGCCAATGGTGATGTTGTACGAGGGAGGCGTGCCCGAGCTGCGAGACGAGCTGACGTTTTGGGTGAGCGAGCCCTGGCTGGTGCCGTTGGCTTCGTAGAAGTCGACCCGACCGAATGAATTGGCAACCGTTGATGACGAACGGCACCTGAACCGAGCCTGAGTACCGGAAGCACGTGATGCTTCGTCGGCTGCCCATGCCGGTGCCTGTGGCCGGAGCGTCCCACGACCAGTACCAGGTGGCGTCGTCGCGAGGCTGGTCAAACGAGCATGCGAAGTCGCCCAAGTTGTCGGTCATGGCCACGCGCAACGTCTTCGCCGCGCTGATCTCCACGTCGAAGGGGGCTCCGGTGGCGTTGCCTTGAATCGTGCGTTTCCCGTAGACGCCGTCGAGCGTGTAGCTGAGAACAATCGAGCCGAAGGGCCCGAGGCCCGAAATGGTCACTCGGTGGCTGAGCGGCGTGGCTTGAGCGCATTTGCCCATGTCGCACAACAGCCCGTTGCCGCAATTGGTTGAACCCGAACACGCCTTGCCAATGCCGCAACCACCGCACGGAGACCCGCCGCAGTCGACGTCGGTCTCGTTGCCGTTTTTGAGGTTGTCGTTGCACGCCGGCTGCATGCACACGCGCATGACGCACGAGTCGGTGGTTTCGCAGTCATCGCTCGTCTCGCACGCTTGGTAGCGAGCGCAGCGGCCCGAGCCCACGCGGTCAGCCGGAGGCTTCGCCGCGCACACCGCGCCGCAGTCGACGCCAATTTCGTTGGTGTCGCGCCGCTTGTTCTTGCACGAGTCCGCCCCCAGACCATTCATGGCGGTGCTGGTGCCGGCAATCGGCTGAGCGGTGACGTTGATGTCGCGCCCTTCACCAGCGGTCGAGGTGTTGGTGACGGTCTTCGTGCTGCCGTCGGGCTTGGTGTTCGTGACGGTGACCGTGACCTGCGACGTGCCACCCATGGTGCTCGTGCCGGTGACTTTCACGTTGTTCGGGTCGGAGGTGTCGATGGTGATCGACCCGGTGTTGCCCGACGTCACCACAGTGACCGAAGTGGTCGAACCGTCTTTGTTTTTGGTGGTGACGGTGACGGTGCGCGGGTCGTTGTCAGCGACTCCTTTGTGGGTGACGACCGCCTTGCCGTCAGCCGTGACGCTCACTTCTTCGGTGTTGTAGCTGCGGCCCTTGTTGGCGTAGTCGTTGACCTGCACGGTCACGTTGTTGCCGGTCACCGTCGCGCCCTTCGCGGTGAGCGTCATGACCTGCGGCAGCCCGGCTTTCTTGAGCAACAGTTGCACCGTTTCGTTTGAATTGGTGCAGGCGCAGTTGGCGGCGCCCGGCATGACCAAGCCGCCCTTCTCGACCAGCTTGCCGTCTTTGAAACCAACCTCGTTCTGGTCGCCGGAGATGAGGCCCGTGCCACCACCGAGCGTAACGGTGAAGCCTTCGGTCGCGTGCGGCGGCGTGAAGGTGCCCAAGCGCGGAGTGACGGGTGAAAAGTAGAGGAGGTTGCCGTTTTCGGGCGTGCCCGAGTACACGAGCGGGTCCATCGAGTTGATGGTGCCGTCGTACGTCCACGTGTTGGCTTTGGTGTCGAGCTCCATTCGGCGCTCACTCGAGGGGAAGTTGGGGTCGTACAGACGCACCACGTAGTGGCCGTCGGTCTTGCCTTTGAAGTACCCGAAGGGCACCAGGGCGTGACCCGCCGAGAGGCTGCCGTCGTCTTTCTTGATGGCGACCATCATGCGCCAGCCTTCGGTGGCCTTCGGGTCGAAGATCTCCACCAAAAACGAGAGCGTTGATTTCGCGTCGAGCTTCTTGTCTTGGTCGTGAACGGCCGCGAGCTGCTGCGTGGCGGCGTAGTACGCGAGCTCACGCAGAATGGCGTCGTTGTTCACGGTGAAGTCGGAGGCCCGGGCCCCTCCGAAGTCGGCGGGGTTGAGTTTGCCGAGCGCGAAGAGCTGCGCGACCACGGCGAAGCCTTCGCTGTGACCCGTGGCCAGCGCATTGTTCACCGTGTCGATGAAGGCATTGACGCTCGGGTCGGCCACGCAGTCAGACGAGCCGTCGACGGAGCGCTGACAGACGGCGTCGGCTCCGAACATGCGCACGGCGAGCGCGGTGTTGAATTTACCGGCCTCGTAGCGGTCGCCGAAGTTGGTGAAAGACAGCGCGTGACGCTCGAAATCAAACTGCTTCGATGTCATCTCATCGGGAATTTGGGCGCAGGCGCTCAACAGCACCGTGCCCACCAGCAGCGACCGGAGGACCATGGGGGCCGCGACTTAATCAGACGGTTTGAGACAAATGAATTTTTCCGCTCGTGACGTGAGGGGAATGGTGGTGAAGGGTGCGGCAATGGCGCTGATGCGCGAGCTCATGAGCTGGGCCGCATTTGGCGTTGCGGCGCGGCGCTTGGGCTGAGTGATGGGCGTTTGGGCGAGGTCGACGTCGACTTTGGCGCTATACCCCCGGCCCTCCATGGCGCGTGCGGCGACCCAGTCGAGTCGGTGGTGGTGGGGTTCGGAGGCGGCCCTGGGCTTGGCGCTGCTGGTCGTGCCCGCCATGCTGGGCGGAGCCCTCGAGTCGAGCACTTGGGTGCTCGTGGCGCTGAGTTCGGTGGGGGCCGGGTGCTGGCTCCTCGGCGCGCGGCAACACGGCCGTCGCGCGGGCTGGCACGTGGTGTTGTGGCTGCCAGTGGTGGCGGCGGCGTTCGAGCTGGGTCAGTTGACGCCGTTGCCCCCGTGGCTGTTGGGGCTGGTGAGCCCCCATTCGGCCGCTCTGCGCGAGAACTGCCTCGTGCCGCTCGGCCTGACGGCGTGGCGGCCCATTTCGGTCGACCCGCCGTCGACCGCGCGAGCGTTGGCCCGCACCTTGGCGCTCGGCGGGTTGCTCTTCACCGCCCTGCAGCTGGGCCGACTCGAGGCGGTTCGCCGGCGCCTGGCGTCGGTCGTGGGAGCGAGCGGCGGTCTGGTCGCGGTCATCGGCTTCGTGCACCTGCTCGCCGGGCTCGATTCGCTCTTCGGCGCCTACGCGTTCACGGCGAACCTGAACCTGGTCACGCCCTTCGGCAACACGAACCACCTCGCTGCGTTTCTCACCGTCACGAGCACCGTCGCGTTGGGCTTGGCGTTGCAGTCGACCCACCGCGATTCGGCGCTGGGGTGGGGCGTCGTGGCCTTGCTTGGGGGCGTGGCCACCTTCATGTCGCTCTCGCGCGGCGGCATCGCCTCGTTTCTGGTGACCTGGGCGGCGGTGGCGGTGGTGCTCGCGACCCGGCGCCGAGGGCTGCGCGACGTGTTCCCCTGGTTGGCCATTGGCGCGGTCGTCACTGGCGCCGCCCTGCTCGCTTTTTCTGACCTCGAGCACCGCTTTCACACCGTCAATTCGGTCGAAAAGATTCAGGCCACCAAAATCGAACTCTGGCCCATGTTCTTCAAAGCCGCGGGCGCGGTGTGGCCGGCGGGCTTGGGCCGAGGCGCGTTCGAATTGGGGTTCACTCCCTGGCAGACGACGCAGCTGGGCGTCACCTTCACCCACCCCGAGAGCTGGCCTCTGCAGTGGCTGAGCGAATTCGGCGCACCCTTGTCGCTGGTGCTGTTGGTGGTTAGCGCACGCTCGGCCCGTTCGCTGTGGGGCATTGCCCAAGGGCACCGACTCGAGACGCTGGCATTGCTGGGCGTCGCGGGGTTGGTGGTGCACGACGTGTTCGACTTCGCCCTCGAACTGAATGCCGTGGCGAGCGTCGCGGTGGTGTTGGTGGGTCTGGTGGCCGGCTCCGAGCCCGAAAAGCGCTCGCAGCGCAAGCCGGTGTCGAACCTGGCGTTCGCTCCGTTGGGAGTGGCGACCGCGGTGGCGACCCTGGCGTGCGTGTTCGCCGCGCCGTCGCACTTGGCCGCCGAGCGCGAGCTGCAAACCGCGGTGCTCGACCCGAAGGCGTTGCCGACCGTACCGGCCTTGGCCAGAACCACCATTTCACGGCACCCGTCTGACTGGGTGCTCTACGCGACCATGGCGCAAGTCACGGCCCTGCACGGCGACCCACACAACGCGCTGGCGTGGGTCAACCGCTGGTTGTGGTTGCGGCCGAACGACCCGCACGCGCACGTCGCGGCGGCGCAAGCCTTGTTGAGGCTCGACCAGCGCACCCAGGCGCTGCTCGAATTCAAGACGGCCTTTCAGCTGGGCGACGACCGGTGGGCGACGCTGCAGTTGGCGCTGGCGGTCGCGTCGACCGAGCACGACTACGAGCGGCTGTTCATTGACCGGCGGGGCTGGCTCGAGCACGCCTGGCGCGCCCTGTTGGCGCGCAACCCCGCCGACGCGCAAATCATGCTCGACCGAGCGCTCGAAGAGCCGGCGTCTGAGGCCACGCACACCGAAGCCCAGTTGTTGGTGGCGCAGTCGTTCGAGATGCGCAACGACCCCAAGCGCGCGCTCGAGCTGTTCGAAGCCCTGCCCCCGGCCGAGCAAGAGGCCGAGGTGCTGACCCACGCCCGGCTGTTGTCGAAGAGTTCAACGCACCGGCGAAGCGGTGACGTTGCTCGAACAACGCGTCGTGCGCGCCCCGTCAGACACTTCGACCGCGTATGCCCTGGCCGACGTGCTCGCTCGAGACGGGCGCAACGCCCAGGCGCTCGAAGTGTTGGCCCGACTGCTGCCCTTCGTCGGAGAACCGCACCAACGCTCTGAATTGTTTCAGCGCCAAGCCAACCTCTACGCGGTCGAAGGTCGCTCGGCCAAGGCGCTCGACGCGCTGCTCACCGCGTCTCGGCTCGAACCCGGCCGCCCCGACTTGCACTACCGCGCGGCCGAGGCGTACGAAAAATTGGGTTCGTACATTTCGGCGCTCGACGAGGTGAACAAGGGCCGCGCCCTCGACGCGCCCAGCAACGCCCAGGCCCAGCAAGCGTGGGCCGACCGGCTGCGCGCCGCGCAAGAGCTGCGCATGGGTGTGCCCACGGCCGAAGCCGCGCCGGGTGACTGACCACCCACGCCAGAAAAAACACTGGCGAGGGCGAGACGCGTCCACTAGTTCGAGGCCTCCACTTTTCTGGAGTTCGCAAGACATGACGACCCTTGGCCTCACCCCTTCTCTGTTGCTGACGCAAACCGACCCTGCTGCGCGCCGCTGTCGAACGACGAGCGCGCGGTCGTAGCGGCCGAGAAGGCGGCGGCTGCCGCCGAAAAAGCGGCGGCGGCGGCACAACGAATCGCCGACGCGGTCGCGGGCCCCGTGCCGGCGACTCCCGCGGCGGGTGAAGAGAAAGCGCCCAACCTCAACCCGTGGCGGGGCAGCGTGGGGTTTGGCCTGGCGTACCTCACGGGCAACTCGCAACAACTGACGCTCACGGCGCAAGCCGGGGCCGACAAGAAGTGGGGCCAGTGGGGCATTGGGCTTCGGGCCGGTGGCGCGTACGGCTTGTCGAACCCTGCGGCCAACATCGCCAACAGCACCACGTCGGTGACGGCGCGGCGGTTGAACGGTACCGTTCGCGGAGACCGCAGCTTCGGCGACGGGTTTGCTTCGCTCTTCGTGTTGGGCGGCGCCGAAGCCGACCACATGAAGAACCTCGAGTTTCGTGGCTACGGTGAAGCCGGCACCGGCCTCACCTTCTTCAACCAAAAGCAAGGTGACGTCGAAAAGCTGTTCTTGCGCCTCGACCTCGCGATGCGCGCTGGCTACGAGTCACGCTACCAATACTTCCCCACTCCGACCGCGGTCACCGACCCGCAAATCGCCATTTTGGCGCCCCGCGCCGCGCTCGCGTTTCGCTGGGGCTTTTCGAAAGACGTGAAGTTCTCAGAAGAACTCGAATTCATACCGTTCTTGCTGGCGCCGACGTCGGGCCGTTTGCTCATCAACAACCTCACCAAGCTCAACGCACGCTTGACCGAGACCTTGTCGCTGTCGACGGCGCTGCTCATCAACTTCGACTCGCAGCCTCCGGTCGCCATGCCGGCGCGCTTGCCGACCGACGTCGCCTTGACCGTCGGCATCGAAGCCGCGTTCTAACCGCCCCTCGCGGGGTGTGGGGGCGGGTAGGGCCGTGTCTGGCCCGCTGATTTGAAGGTGTCAGCCCCTCGAGGTCGATAGACCTCCGAGATGGAGTTGACCCGACAACCAGCGGGGGCACCGTCGTCGTTGCTCGAGGCCGAGCGAAGCGCCTTGCGCACGCACCAGCAGCGTGGCGCGGCGCTGGCCGCGACCGTGCGTCTGAGCATGGTGGTCGTGTTCTTGCCGCTGACGGCGGCGCTGTCGGCGTGGGGTTCGCCCGACTGGGGCACCTACGTCGAGCCCTTGGCGCTCTACGCGGTGCCGGTCGCGGCCACGTTCGCGTGGCGGCGGCACCCGTTCTTGCGGCGGCTGATCTGGCCTTCGTGGGTGCTCGACGTGGCCCTCGTCTTTTGGCTGCAACACCGCACCATGCCGGTCAGCCCTTTCCCCGCGGGGGTCGCCGGGTTTTCGTTGGGGCTGTTCACCTTGCTCATCACCCTGAGCGCTTCGGCCCTCTCGCGTTTTCCTCCCTTCACCACCGCGGCGGTCGCCATCGTCGCGCAGGTGGTGCTGATGAACGAAGCGGGCCTGTCGCCGGGTACGGCGGTGGCCGCGGCGCTCGTGCTGGCCCTCACCGCGGTCGTGAACTTCTCGCTCATCGTTCGGCTGCGCGGCATGGTGCTCTCGCTCACCCAGTCAGAAGTGAAGCGTCAGGTCACCCACGAGCGCGTCGTGGCGCTCGACTCGGCCAAGCAGACGATCGAGCAGTTGCTCGAACAAGCGCAACGCCACAACGAGCGTCTGCTTCGCTTGCAAGAAGACAAAGACGTGCTCGGCGCTTTGTTGGTGCACGACCTGCGGGCCCCGCTCGGGGCCGTTCGACCAAACCTCGACTTCGCGCGGAAAGCGCTGCCCCCGGGCGCTGACACCGAATTGCAAGACGCGCTGGGCGAAGCCCGACAAACGACCGACCGGCTCGCGTCGATGATCGGCGACTTGCTCAACATTGCGAAGCTCGAAGACCAAGCGCTGCCGCTCGAGCGAACCGCCCTGGCACCGCGCGCGTTGTTGACGGGGTTGCACAAGCAGTTCGCCGCTCAAGCGCGCTCGCGTTCGGTGTCGGTGAGCGTCGAGGTCGACGACACACCCGACGTGTGGGCCGACGCCGGTCTGTTGACCCGCGCGCTCGAGAACTTGGCGTCGAACGCGCTCCGGTACACGCCGACCCGAGGCCGCCTGCGTTTCGAAGCCAGAGCCGAAGGCGACGTCGTCGCGCTCGCGGTTCGAAACGATGGCGTGCCCATACCCCCCGACGCCCGGGCGCGCTTGTTCGAGAAGTTCGTTCAAGCCGGCAACGCGACTGAAAACCGACGGGCCGGGTGGGGCTTGGGGTTGTACTTTTGCCGCCTCGTCGCCGACGCGCACGGTGGTTCGGTCTGCGTCGAAGACCGCGAGGGCTGGGCCACATCGTTCGTGGTGAGGGTGCCCGTGCGCAAAGCCGTGGCGGTCGCGGCGTAAAGCACGGTACGAGGCCCGCATGACTTCACGTGGGTGGGTGCTGTTCTTCTCCGTGGCGACCGGCTGCGCTTCGACGCCGTTGGTACATGTCGACCTGGCGAACCGCGGGCCCGAATGCGTGAGCCGGGTGCGCATTTTCGACGGCGTGGCCGACCAGCTCACCGAGCCCATGAACGTCGTCTTCGCGGGTGGGCGCATCGAGTCGGTCGTGCCCGCCGACGGCACGGTGGGGCCAGGTTGCGTCGACGGCGCGGGCAAGACGCTGATGCCCGGGCTCATCGACAGCCATGCGCACGCCGGCTTGGCGACCGGCTTGCCCCCGTGGAAGCTGGGGTTGCCCAACCTGCCCGGGCACATGCAGTCGTTTCTGTACAGCGGCGTGACGAGCGTGCTCATCGCCGCGACCTCGAGCGGGTTGCCCGACTTGGCGGACGACATTCGAGCGGGCCGGGCGGTCGGGCCCTCCGTGTTTCGCGCCTCGCGCATTTTCACCGCTGAGAACGGGCACCCCGTGCCCATGTACAAAGCCGTGCTGTTTTGGCCATTGACGACGCTCTTCATTCGCCCGGGCGTCACCGAGGTGGCGAGCGACGCCGACGTCGGCCGCGCGGTCGACACCGAGCTGGCCGAACGGCCCGACTTCTTGAAAGTCGTGTACGACGACATTCCTCCCGGTACGCCGCACCTGACCCGCGAAGCGCTGCGGCGCATCGTCACGTTGGGGCGCGCGGGTGGTACCCGCACCATCGTGCACGTGGGTTCGGCGAAAGAGGCCGTCGACGCCGCCCAGGCTGGAGCCGCCTTGCTCATGCACACCCCGTGGGAAGACGAGCTGTCAGACGCCGACGTCGCCGCCATTGCCGCGACGGGAGTCGCCGTTGTCACCACCCGCCGAATTTACAGTGCCATCGGGCAAGTGCTGGGCGACCGATACCAGCTGCACCCGCTCGAGCGCGCGAGTTGTTCGGCCGGCGACGCCGAGTCGTTCAACCACCGGCCGAACGGCTTCACCTTCGGCGCGTTCGATGCGTCGTATGAAGCGGCGCTGCCAGGCTACGACGCCCACCTCGGGGCCAACGTGAAGAAGCTCGCCGACGCGAAGGTGACACTGCTCGTCGGTACCGACGCCGGGTTGCCGGGCATTTTTCAGGGCGCTTCGATTCACCGCGAAATGCAAGCGCTGGTCGAAGCGGGCTTGTCGAACGCCGACGTGCTGCGCGCGGCAACGTCGGTGCCGGCCCACCTGCTCGACCCGTCACGCGTGTTCGGCGTCATCAAAGCCGGGGCGGTGGCCGATGCGCTGCTCATCGACGGCGACCCGCTCGAAGACATTTCGGCGACCGAGCGCATCGTTTCACTGTGGAAAGGGGGGCTGCGCGTTCAACGGCAGCCCGTGCCCTGACCCCGCCAACTGGAGTAGCATTGGCCCACCGGCCAGCTCGGCGATTGACCGAGTGTTCAAGCGCAACATCTACCGAGTTGGGGGCTTGGTCAAAAGGAGCCCAAGCCCGCATCGAGCCGGTCGACGCCATCGAACTCGAGCTCGACGCCCTGTGGCCCGACCCGCCCGCACCGTGAACGCGGCGGTTCAACATGTGGCGCGACACGGCGGCTCCAAAGCTCTATCACCAAGGGCATGACCGCGCGCATCACCACGCTGTGGGAGTCTGTCGGCAACACGCCTTTGCTGCGAATCGG
>JBGAIY010000139.1:0-16844 GCA_044225205.1 Myxococcaceae bacterium
GGGTCTTCTCTTTGACGGCCTTCACCCACACGCGCAACACTTTGCCCCAGGGTGACTCGCGGGTCGCGAGCGAGCCAACCTTGAGGGTGACGGTGGCGGAGCCGGCCTCGGCGGCGAAGGCCGACCGGGTCGACCCCGTGATGAGACAGAAGGCCAGCAACGGCCCTAAAAACCTGTTCACGCATGCTCCTCGGTTTGACGGCGCTCCGGTGTCTAGCAGGAGCCTCGCCGGGGTACACCCGCGGGGAAGAAGCGGTGGCGTTGGGGTGTTTTGGCCGACCATGCGAATCGGGGTGCTGGCGTGTCTGATGTTGAGCTGCCGTACGGTGAGCGTCAGGCCCGACGTGGCTTTGGTCGACGACACCACTGCGTGGAGCGTGACGAATGCCGAGACGCGGGTCGGCCCCGAGGGTGGCCGGCCGGCGGTGCGGCTGTACCCCGTTGGGGGCAACCGGCCAGGCAGCAACGTGGGCCTGGCGTCACCGCGCGCGGTGGCGTTGACCGTGGGTACCGTCGAAGTCGACCTCAAGGCGCCGCGAGGGTTCATCGGAGTGGCCTTCAATGTCGTCGACGGCGAACACTACGAGGCGGTGTATTTTCGGCCGTTCAACTTTCACGCGGTCGAACCCGAGCGGCGGGCGCACGCGGTGCAGTACGTGGCGTGGCCCGCGAGCACGTGGGAGGTGCTCCGTCGCGACGCGCCTGGGCGGTACGAGGCGGCGGTGTCGCCCGCTCCCGACCCGGCCGACTGGTTTCATGCACGCCTCGAAGTGGGCGAGCAGCACGGTGGCGCTCTTCGTCGACAGCCAAGAAGGGTGGTTCTCGGGCTTCTCGGTGCAGGCCGAGGGGGTCAGTCGAGGGAGACGGTCGCGGTGAGGCGGGCGGTGAAGGGGTACGCGGGGGTGAAGTTCACGTCGTCGCACCCAGCGAACGTGCCGTCGGTCGACGCCGTCAACCGGCCCTTTGACCCACATGAAAAACCCGCCGGCACCGCGCTGCCGACCGCGGGCTCGTTGGCCAGGCGGCTGGTGGTGGCGAATTGGGCCGAGCGAAACTGGCCGTTGAACAGGTTTTCGACGTCGAGCGCCACGTCGAACCACTGGTATCGGTAGCCCAGGTGCACGTCGAACTGGGTAAACCCCGGGGCGACGAGCGAACCGTCGTCGTTCGCGGGTCGGTCGGAGAGGCCGTAGAAGCGCAGCCCGACGCGGCCGGTGCCAGGGCCCAGCTCGTGACGGGCGCTCAAGCCGCCCGACCAGGTCTGTTGGGGGGCGAGCGCGAGCCCTCCTCCATTCGCCCCGTCGGTGCTGAACTGTGAATGGGTGAAGGTCACGTCGAAGTCGGCCGCGAGCCAGGGGGTGACGTCGAAGCGCGTCTCGACTTCGAGCCCGTAGCGCAACGTGGGGTCGCTGACGTCGGTGGTGCCCTCGTCGCCGCTCCACACGGTTTCATTGCCCAGTGAGAGCCGCCAGCCGGTGGCGGCGAAGTCGAACCGGTCGAAGAAGCGCGCGCGGGTGCCGAGCTCGGCTCCAATCGCTCGGGTGAGCGGGGTGACTTGGGGGCTGGCGAATGCCCCGCGCACGTCGTTCGAATGAAACCCGTGGCCGTAGTTGGCGAACAGGCTCCACTGCACGGCGGTTGACGACAGTGGCGTGACGACGACGTTGAGCTTGGGGCTCACTTGGTACGCGCTGCCGATGCCGCCTCCGACCGCGCCCAGGGGGTCGCTGACTTGGTATGAAATGCCGTCGGCGCGGAGGCCGGCGTTGAAGCGCAGCCACTTCGTCAACGTCACGTCTTCGCTCAGGTACAAACCGCCCAGGGTTTCGACGATGTCGTTGCCTCGCTTCTGTTCGAGGCGCGCGCGCTGCGCGGTGTGCCACAACTGGTTGAAGATGCTGTCGGTACGGGCATCGAAGCCGACGGTGGTGCTCAGTCGCGCGGCGCCAAGCTGGTGGTTGACCCTGTACGAGAGCTTCGCGCCGAAAAAAACGCGGCGGTCGACTTGTTCGATTTCGTCTCCGTTCACCGGGTCGACCAGTGCTTGGGTGAAGTTCGAGAACAGGTTGAACGCGTACGTACCGATGAAGGCGAGCGCTTTGAATTCGCTCTTGTCGTTCGGTCGCAAACGGTAAGTGAGGGCGACCTGGTGGCGCAGGGTGCTGCCGCCCTCTGACGGGTCGAGCGAGCCGAACCGGCCGATGAGGCCTTCTTCGACGGCGCGGGCGGCGATTTGGCCCGAGCCTTTCCAGTCTCCGCCGTAGCCGAAATGGGTCAGCGACAGCGACGAGACCGGCGACAGGTCGACGGTGAGCTTGTTGAAGAGCTTGTACTTGTTCCACGTGTTGGGGTGCTCGAAGGGGCCGTTTTCTTGGCCGAGCTCGGCGGCGAACGTCGCGTGCACCGACTCGAGCTTCGGTGACGCGACGGCGAGCAGCCGCAACCCAGGGAGCCCACGGCCGGGCGAGCCTCCGAAGCCGACGCCGAAGCTCGAGTGGTCGAACTGTTGGCGTGACACGAGGTTCACGCTGCCCGCGGTCGCGAAGTCGCCTTGGTCGGCGAAGCTGGTGCCCTTGGTGACCTCGACGCGTTCAACCACTTCAGGAATGATGAAGTTCGTGTCGGCATACCCTTGGCCGTGCGCGTGGCTGACCAGGTTGATGGGCACTTGGTCGATGCTGAGGGCCACGTCGGTGCCGTGGTCGGCGTCGAAGCCGCGCAAGAAGTACTGATTCGCCTTGCCACCTCCGGAGTGTTGCACCATCACCAGGCCGGGCGTGATGCGCAGAATGTCTTGAACGGTGGAGATGGGCCGGTGGGCGAAGTCTCGGTCGCGCACCGAGAACGCAGACGCGGTGCTCCACGCGCGTTGGGTGCTGACGGTGGTTTGCATGGGCGCTGGAGCGGTGACGCCCCCGTCACCGAGCGGCTCGCGCAGTGGGTGAAAGGCATACGTGTAGGTGACGAAGGCGCGCACGGGCACGCCGTCATCGGTCGCGGGGGTGAAGACGTACTGGCGAACGGCGTGAACGGCCTCCGCGTCGAAGGCTTCGCCGGCCGACTCGAGCACGTGCACGTCAACGACCTTGCCGGTGGCGTCGACTTGCAGCTCGAGGTGAACGTGCGCTTCGCGCGCGGGTTCGCCGGGTGGCCAGTGGGCTTCGGTCGTCGAGTGAATGGAGGGAGGCACGACGACGTGAGAGACGACGCCGCCGTCGTCAGTCGGGTCAGTGCCCTGGGCGACCTCGTGCGCCCAGGCGATGGTTGAAAGCGAACAAATCAAGACGGTGCAGCACCGCACGGAGTGCATCGGGGCCAACCTCGAGAGAAAAGAAAAATGCACGGCGCCTCATTCGGGCTCGGCTCTTTGACAGAGCGGCGCTCGGGCGAGGCACCTCTTCACGATTCGGGTACCGCCGGTGGCGGCTAGGGCCCTTGGGGTTCTTCTTCGCTGCGCGGCCTCTCGAAGTCGACCGCCATGGCCGGTGCGGGTGCCGGGTGCGCGGCGGTGACGGTGAAAAGCCGTGGCTCGACGAGTGCGGCGCCCTCGAGAGCGACGGTCTGAAAGTGCTCGAAGCTGCCGGCGCCGTGCGGCGCGGCTGGTGGCGTCGGCGGCCCGTGGGGTGAATGTGAGTGAGCGTGGCCGTGCTCGTGCACCGAGGCGTGCACGAGCGGCGCGACGACCAAGACCCACCCCAGGAGCATCAGCCCCAGGGCGCTCAATTCTTTTCGGTCACGCCGAGAAAACACCAGTGGGGGCCTTCTCGCAGACCGCCCGGGGGCCTTCAACGGCAAAGGCGGTCGATCAGCGCAACTTTGGGGTAACTTCTGTGCATGCGACGACTGCTGATGGCAGCGACAGTGACATGGGGGCTGACGGCTCAGGCCGAACCGCCGGTCACGCCGCCGGCCGAGCCACCACCGATCGGCAAGCCCTTCATACCGGTCGTGGTGGTGCAGCCCTTGGTCGATGTGGCGCTGGGCCCTGACGTGCTCAATCGAAAAGACGAGGGCGTTCTTCTCCAAGACCTCGCCAACCCGGTTCAGTGGTTGGCGGTTTCGGTCTTCGTGGCCTTGTTGCCGGCGGGTGAGCCCGTGCTCGAGACGGTCGTGCTGCAGGTCGAGCAGGGCGGTTCAAAGAACGTTCAGAAGCTGAAGCTTCGCGGCCCCTATGACACGGAGCGCGCCCCGTTCTTCGTGCCGGTGAAAGAAGAGTGCACGCCGATCACGATCACGGCGTCGGCGGGCAAACGCGTTCGTCGCGTCAGGGTCGAAGTGAAGTGTACCGAGGGCCGGTGAGCCGACCAGGCTATTGGCGTGGGCGCACGGCGAAGCCACAGCGCTGCAACCGCGGCGCTCCCAAGTACCGTTGGGCCTTGCGCTTGGCGATGACGTTCTCGAGGCGTTGCTCGGGCAAGAGGTCGTCGGGCGCCTTCAGTACCTCGTCGAGCAACGCGCGGTACATCGTTTCGTCGTGAGCCACGCAGGCGTAGTTCTGCGCCATCATGACTTGCACCGTGAGCGCCTTGCGCGCGGTGGCGGCGAGTGCTTGTTCGAACAGTGCCTTGGCTTGAGGCAGCTCGGCGTCGGGTGCGCGCGCGTGGTAGGCGCCCAAAATGGTTCGGCCCAGGGCGTACGAGAGCGTTTCGTCGAGTTCGACCGAACGTTCGATGAGGGCCACGCCGACGAAGAGTTCAGACACCACCGCCGAGTCGTCTGACGCGACGCCCCCGCGTGAGAGCCACGCGGCGCCAAACCAGAGCAAGGGCTCGGCGTCTTCACGGGCCCAGGTCGACAGGTACGCCTTCATGGCGTCGTAGTTCTTGGTGGCTTGGGCGAAGCCGGGCTTCTTTTGCTCGAAGAGCAACGTGCCGAAGTGAATGGCGCGTTCGTACGCTTCGCGCGCGCGCTTGGCCTGCGCGGCTTCGGCGTCGTCGTCTTGGCGGTCGTACGCCTGTTCCCACTCGTCTTCGATGAAGGCGCCTCCGTACGACGCCCAGCCGTTGACGAGCAGGTACAGCCCGTCGGTGTTGTCGGGCGCGAGCCGCTGCATGCCCTCGAGTTGCACGAGGCTCGACGCGGCCGCGAGCTTGGCGACTTCGAGGTCGCTCAAGGTGTCAAACGTGCTGGCGGCTTTGCGGTTCGACTCGAGCGTGCCGTCGAGAATCATGCGGTCGAGGCTGCACGCGCCCAAGACCCACCCACCGCACACCACAATGATCAGCTGTTTCATGCGAGGCGCACACCGTACACAAAAGTGCGCTACCGGTTTGAGCAATTGACGGTCGCGGGTTTGGTCTATCGTCTGGCGGGGCCAAGCGCCGAACCCGCTCTGGCCAAGGGAGCTGCGTGGACGCAACGACGATGAACAAGGTGCTGAGCTACGGGGTGCAAAACGGAGCGTCAGACATTCATTTTCGACCAGGCGACCCGCCGACCTTTCGCGTCGGAGGCGTGCTGCGCCCCATCAAGGGCGACAAGCTGGGGCCGAACCACACGCGGCAGCTGGCGTTGAACGTCATCAGCGACGCGTTGATGCAGACCCAAATCGACAAGCTTCAAGAATACGACACGTCGTACACGCTCGCGGGCGTGGCGCGGTTTCGCGTGAACGTGTACCGCCAGCGCAGCTCGCTCGCCTTGGTCTTGCGCGTCATACCGGCCGAAGTGCCGACGCTCGAAGGCTTGAAGCTGCCGCCCATCATCAAGGCGATTGCGTCGAACGAGCGCGGCCTGGTGTTGGTGACGGGGTCGACGGGCTCGGGCAAGTCGACGACCTTGGCGGCGATGGTGAATCACATCAACGCGAACGATTCGGTGCACGTGCTGACCGTCGAAGACCCCATCGAGTTCATTCACCGCAACATTCGCGCGTCGATTTCGCAGCGTGAAATCGGCACCGACACCGGAGACTTCGGCAGCGCACTGCGCTCGGCGCTGCGCCAAGACCCCGACGTGATTTTGGTGGGCGAAATGCGCGACCACGAGACGGTCGACATTGCGCTCAAGGCGGCCGAAACCGGGCACCTCGTGCTGTCGACCGTGCACACGACCGACGCGGTGAAGACGGTGGGGCGGCTGTTGTCGTTCTTTCCGGGTGACGAGCAGCAAATTACCCGCCAGCGCATCGCCGAGACGTTGAAGGGCACCATTTCACAGCGCCTGCTGCCGCGCGCCGACGGCCAAGGCCAAGCCATGGCGATGGAAATTTTGGTGCAGACCAAAACGGTTCAAGAATTCATCGTCGACCCAAGCCGCACGTCGAGCCTCAAAGACGTCATCGAAAAGGGTCGCAACACCTACGGCATGCAGTCGTTCGACCAGCACTTGGCCGAGCTCTACAAGACTGGTGTCATCACGCTCGAAACGGCGCGATCGGCGGCCAGCAACCCGGCCGACTTCGAGCGGAGTCTGAATTTCGAGTAACGCTTCCCTCGGGCGCACAGCTGAGCAATGGTGAGCGTTCTCGATGCAGCGGGTGGGCAAGTACCAACTTTTGCGCAAGCTGGCGGTCGGCGGCATGGCCGAGGTGTTTCTCGCGCGCGCCGAAGGGCCGATGGGGTTTCAGAAGCGGCTGGTGGTGAAGCGCATTCTGCCGCACTACGTCGAAGACCCGAACTTCGTCGGCATGTTCTTGGCTGAAGCGAAGCTGGCGGCCGAGCTCAACCACCCGAATTTGGTTCAAATTTTCGACTTCGGCGAAGCCGACGGCCAGTACTACATCGCCATGGAGTACATCGACGGGCCGAACTTGCGGGCGCTCAACCGCATTGCGCGCTCGCACGGTCAGCCGCTGGGGTACGGAGTGTCGGCGCGCATCATCACCATGGCAGCCGAGGGGCTGAACGCGGCGCACGAGTTGCGAAACGCGCAGGGTGAATTGGTGAACTTGGTTCACCGCGACATCAGCCCCGACAACGTGCTCGTCTCGCGCAACGGCACGGTGAAGGTCGTCGACTTCGGCATCGCCAAGGTGTCGACCGAGCCCAGCCGCACCAAGTCGGGCATGATCAAGGGCAAGCTGGCGTACATGCCGCCCGAGCAGTTGGCGCGCGAGCCGCTCGACCGCCGGTCTGACATTTTCGCGCTGGGGGTGGTGCTCTACGAGTTGGTCGCGGGGCACATGCCGTTCGACGCGACGAGCGAAGTGAGCATCATTCAGGCGATCATGAGCGAAGGGCCGCTGCAGCGGGTGCGCGAGCGCCAGCCCGACGTGCCCGCCGAGCTCGACGCCATCATCGCGCGGTGCCTCGAGAAGCGCGCCGACGACCGGTACCCGACGTGCAAAGCGCTGCAAGCGGCGCTCGAGCAGTTCATCGCGTCGACCGGGCAGCCGGTGTTCGCGAGTGACTTGGCGCAGCTCGTTCAAGACTTGGTGCCGGCGGTGTCTGAAGAGGCGACGGCGGCGAGTTCGCCACGCGGCCGGCAACCGACGCAACTGACGCCGCTCGACCCGAGCGACGACGGAGCGGTCGACGAAGAGAACGGCTCGAGTACCGAGTCGGGCACCTCGCGAACGCGCACCGAAGGCCAAGAGCGCAAGCGCCCGCAGGCCGAAGACGACGAGGGTGAGGGCGTGGGCCCGACGTTCGTGCGGCCGAGCAGCACGCCGCGCCCGGCGGTGCGACGCACTCAGCTCATTTCGCTCTTCGTGTTGGTGCTCGCGGTGAGTTTCGTCGGGGCCTCGCTGTTCGTCTTTCGCCCGTGGGACCGCGCGGCCCAGCCGATGCCGAAGGTGCCGTTGCCGTCGGTGGTCGCGCCCACGCCGCTCCCGCCGGCCCCGGCCCCGGTACCGGCCGCCGAGCCAGACCCCACGCCGCCCAAGTCAGGCGATGTTTCGCCGACACCCGCCAGCGACGACCAAGCCCCAGAGCAGCCGGTCGTCGCGAAGCCGCCGGAGCCTGACGTGGCGCCCGAGGTCGCGCCGCCGCCCCCGCCGCAGCCGGCGCCGGTGGCGAAGGGGCGGCTCGAATTGCGCATTCGGCCGTTCGCCAACGTGTACCTCGACGGCAAGTCGGTGGGCGAAACGCCGTTGCCACCGCTCGTGCTGTCGGTGGGCAAGCACCGGTTGCGCCTGGTGAACGAAGAGCTGGGCAAGAACGTCGAGCACGACGTCGTGGTGAAACCAGGCGACAACTTGTTCAAGTTGAACTTGAAGGAGTGACATGTCTGTTCGCTTCCCGATGTTGCTGCTGGTGGTGTGCTTGCTGGCCCCGAGCGCGTTCGCGCAGAGCCCCGAAGTGAAGAAGTTCGTCAACGCGGCCATTACGCTCTACGAGAACCTTGAATACGAGAAGGCGCTCAAGCAGTTGCAGAAGGCGCGCGCGAAGGCCGCCGGGCCCGACGACGAAATGAAAATCGGCTTGCTCGAGGGCATTGTGCTGGCCGACCTCGGCAAAGAAGAACGGTCGCTCACGGCGTTCAAGACGGCGTTTGGGCTCGACCCCGACGCGAAATTGCCGGTCGAGGTGTCACCCAAGGTGTCGGTCATCGCCGAGAAGGCGCGGGCCAACGTGCGCAAGTTCTTGGCGCCCCAGCTCGAACGCGAAAAAGAAGAGAAGCGTGTGGCCGAAGAAAAGAAGCGGGCCGAAGAAGCGGCCGCGAAGGCCGCCGAACAAAAGAAGCGCGAAGAAGAAGCGCGGGCCAACGCGTCACCGCCACCGCGTGTCGAGCGACCGGTGGTGGCTTCGGGGCCGTCGGGCGCTCGGGTGGGGGCCTGGGTGTCGGTGGGGCTCGGGGTGGCGAGCGCGGGCGCGGCGACGTTCTTCTTGGTGAGCGCCCAAGCCAAGTACAGCGCGCTCAAAGCGGGCACGGTGCCGAACGTCGACGCGTTGACCACGCGCGACAGCGGCAAAACGTTTGCGACGTTGGGGTACGTTTTCACGGGCGTCGCGGTGGCCGGCCTCGCCGCCGCCGTCACGCTCTTTCTCGTCTCGGGTTCGCCGGCTGACCGGGTGACGTTTCTGGTCGCTCCGTCGAGCTCGGGAGCCACGGTCGGCGTTCAAGGAGTCTGGTGATGCGTTCGTCGCCCCGTTGGCAGTGGGCAGTCGCGGTCGTGGTGGTGGCCGGGCTCACGTCGTGTTGGAACTTTGACGAGGCGTACCTCGAATACTGCGACGCGGGGCATTGCGTCACGGCGGCGGGCGACGCCGGCCGACCCGATGCGGGGGTCAAGGCCGACGCGGGAGGCTCCGACGCCGCCACGCCGAGCGACGCCGGTTCGCTCGACGCGGGTACCGCCAACGACTCCGGTACCCTGACCGACGCCGGCGCCCCTGACGACTCGGGCGTGCCGGGCGACGCCGGCCAAGGGGTCGATTCCGGTGTGGCTCCGTTCGACGGCGGCACGGTCGACGCTGGCACCCCCGACGCGGGTTCGGTCGACGCCGGTGTCGACGCGGGCTCGAAGGTCGACGCGGGGTGTCGCCCCTACGGCGAAGCCTGCGGCGGTTTCGACTGTTGCTCGCTTTCTGACGCGGGCGTGCGCATGGCGTGTAGCCGCAACAACCTGTGCCAAGAATATGCGCCCGACTGCCGCGAAATGGGTTTCGACTGCACCGACGCGGGCCAATGCTGCAACAACAAGTGCGTGGCCGGCCGGTGCGCGACGTGTCTGGGCCAAGACCAGGGCACCTGCACCGCGGCGAGCGATTGTTGCCCGGGCTACACCTGCGGCAGCGACGGCACGTGCACGAGCGCCACGACTCGAGTCGACGACGGCAACCGGTGCCCGTCAGCGGGCTATTGCACGAACGGGTACTGCGCGAAGACGGCGCCCCACGACGGGGTGTGTACGGCCCCGACCAGCTGCAGCCCCTTGGCGTCGAGCATGACGACCAATTGCTGCCCCGGGCTCGATGCCGGCGCGACGTGCTGTCTGTTAGACGCCGAGTGGTGCAACTACGACTCCGACTGCTGCAGCGGGAACTGCATTGGCATGCGGTGCACCGCGAAGAGCTCTGCCTCACTTGGAGAGCGGTGCTGGTCGGGCGCGCAGTGCACCGGCTCGCTCACGGTGTGTGACCCGGTCGGCTTCGTGTGTTCGACCCGGTTGTGCCTGCCCTTCGGCAAGAACCCCTATTGGGGGTGTTGTTCGTGGTCGACCTTGCCGGGGTCGTGTGTCTTTTCTGACGGCGGGAGCTGTTTGACCGCGTTCGCTCCGGCGACCTCGGCGAGCCAGTGCTGCAGCGGCGCGGTGATGGGCACGGTGGGCAACTACAAGTGCACCGACGCGACCTTCTACTAAAGCGAGAACACCTGTGACTTTTCGACTGAGGCCGTTGTGGGTCGTCTTTGCGTTCATTGTCGGGTGTGTCACGTCTTCGGCGTTGAGTGTGCCGCGCGCTCACGCCGGCAGTGCTCCCCCCAAGTGGGAACACTGGTGTGTCGACGTCGAAGGGGTGCCACAGCCCGCTGACCTCGACCGCCCGGGCAGCGAGGGGTGGGAGCTCGTCTCGGCCTCGTTTCGGCCTCCGGTCGTCACCAAAGGTGATTCGGTGGGGGGCGGCGCGACGTTGTTGTGCTTCAAACGGCCGCGCTGAACGACGGCACGGTGCTCAACGCGTCGTGGGGTATGGCCGTGCATGGGCTCTCGGTGTTTGCCCCGGTTCAGCCCGTGCCGGTCGGCGTCATCTCCTTCAGGCCTGACATGCCCTGGTCTGATTGGGAGTGGCCCTCCTGGCTTCCGAAGCAGCTTTGCCGTCTTCGATGCGCCGCGCAGGTGACCCCGCTCCAGTTTGAAGATGTACGTGCTGGCCTTGCTCGTGGCGGTGCTCGGTCGTTTTGACCATGGGCTACACGGCCTGCAAGACGCGTTGCCCGATGACCATTGAGGCGATGAAGCGCGTCGAGGCGGTACGGCGCGAACGAGAGAACCCATTGAATTGACAGCCGAAAAACGCCCCGCAACCACCGCGACCGATTTCGGTATCGGCGGGCATGAATGCCGAACTTCCCATTCGACTCGAACATCGGGCGTTGGTCGAACACGTCTTGCGTGTCGGGGTGCTGGGGGTGTTGTTGGCCCGAAGCACGTCGGCCGTGAGCGCCCTGGGGCTGGCGTTGGTCTTTCACCTCGCGGCGTTCGCGTTGACCCACGATGTCGCGCATGGCGCGTTGCGGTTGCCGCGCTGGGTGAATGAGTGGCTGCTGGCCCTCTCGGGTCTGTTGCAGGGCATCAGCGGCCACGGCATGCGGCTGTTGCACCAGCGGCATCACGCGCGGCCGCTCGCGCCAGACGATGTCGAAGGGGTGGGGGCGCGCTTGTCGCTGTGGGGGGCCGTGCGGGCGGCGCCGAAAAACGCGGCCGACTACCGAGTGCTGGCGTGGCGGGCGGCGAATGCGAAAGAACGTCGTTGGCAAGTCGGTGAAATCGTCGCGAACGTGGCCATGGCGGCGCTCGCGTTGGCGACGCATTCGGTCGGCGCGGCGGCGTGGGTGGTCGCGAACGTGTTGATGCAGGTGAGCGCGGGCCTGTGGGCCTCGCACCTCTCGCACCACCCGCCTCGTTGGGCGAAAGCCCTGGCCCGCCACCTGGGGTGGACCCACAGCGTCGTGCTGCTGAGCTTCGGGTGGCACCAAGAGCACCACTCGCACCCGAAGGTGCTGTGCCGCGAATTGAACGCGCTGTGACGCCGTCGCTCAAGGCTCGTCTTTCGAACAGGTGACGTTCTTCAGGTCGAGCGCTTCCCACTGGTGGGTGCGGGAGTTCACCGCCCAGACCGCGATCGGCTTTTCGAAGCGCTCGAACAGCACGGCGTGCTGCCGGGCGACGCTTTGGCCTTTCTCACCGCAGGCCAAGCCGTCGAGGGCCCAGGTCTGCTTGCCTTGTGGCGACGGCACCACCACCGAGTCGACGAGCTTGCCCGCTTGGCGGTACTCGAGGCGAATGGCGGCTCCGCACCGCATGAGCACCACTTCGCTCGTTTCGACCCAGGCGCTCTTCTTGGTGTCGAACCGCTCGAACCCCTTTTCGGTGACGGTGCACGGCACGTCAGCGACCGAAGTCGAGGCGAGAACCCAGCTGGCGACCGCACACGTCAAGAGCCCAGAGCGCATGGTTCGCACCATGTCAGACCTTCGGTGCGGCGCAAGCCATTGAAGGCACGACGGTTTGGTGCCGTTCGTCCAAAGGGGTGGGCGCCATTCGTTGAGCGGCATGTGGCACCGCGTGGTCTTCGCCTGGGTGGCAACGGCAGCGGCAACGGCTCACGCGGTCATGGGGCCCGTGGCGCTGTTCACCGACCTCACCTCGGGGCCGAACAGCGGTGGTGAAAACGGCTTCGGCGCCTACGTCACGGTGGTGGGGAGGAACTTCGGAGCAGCCCGTGGCACCTCGACGGTTGAAATTGGCGGGGTCGAGGTGGCGTCGTACGCGCTTTGGAGTGACACGCGGCTCACGGTGCAACCGGGGCCGTTCGTGACCGGTGGCAACCTGGTGGTCGTGGTCAATGGTCAACGGTCGACGGCGGTGCTGCCGTTCGCGGTTCGGCCCGGCAAGCTGTTCTACGTCGCGCTGACGGGCAGCGACGCGACGGGCGTCGTGGGCGATGTACTGAGGCCATTTCGAAACGTGGCCACCACGTTTGCTCGCGCCGACTTTGGAGTCGGAGATTTTCTCATTCTTCGGGGTGGCGTGTGGGCCGACGTCGAAACCCGCTTCGACACGTTCTTCACCTTCAGTGACGACAAAGGCGGCACCGCGTCGGCGCCGGTGGTGCTCATGGGGTACCCGGGCGAGAACGTCGTGGTGCGCCCGCCTTCGGCCAACCTGCGCGGAGTGATGGCGTACGGCATCGTCGGTGGCGTGGTGGTGGCGAATCTGCACCTCGACTCCAACCACGGGGGCTTGTGTCTCGGCTGGCCGGTGGGAGCGTCGACCGCGCCGACGATGCAGAACGTGCGGTTCGTGAACAACGAATTGTACAACACGCTCGACGCGAACCCGGGTCTCAGCGGGTGTGTCGACGTTCGCGGCCAACACGTACAGGTGCTCGGCAACACCATTCATGACACCGCGGGCGCCGCGGGCTCGCGGTACCACGCGATTTCGGTCGACAACGAATCGGGGGCCGACACCGTCGACGTCGAAATTGCGTACAACACCATCTTCAACCACGTCGGAGGCGCGGCGATTTGGGTGACTGGCAGCGGGGTGGCGCAGACGTACGACGTGCGCGTTCACCACAACCTCATTCACGACGTGAGCAGCGACGGCATGGCGTTCGAAGGTCAAGTCACCACGGGCGTCGCGGTGTTCGACAACGTGATGTACCGAAGCGGCCTGACCTCGCCGGGTGGCTGCCTGTTGTTCAACGGCGCTGGCTTGGTGGCGACGGTCGTCAACAACACGCTCGCAGACTGCGCCTTGACGGCCGACCCCGAAGCCGGTGCATGGCGGTTTGCGCTGGCCGCGCAAGTGACCTGCGCGAACAACATCGTCGTCGACCCGGTGCCGTCGGTCGTGGTCGGTGCTCTGCCCGTGACGCTCGTGGCGTCAGACAACCTGTGGTCGAATGCGCCCAGCTTCGATGTGAGGCCGGTGACGGGGTCGGCCGACTTCGTCGACGAGGCGGCCCATGACTTTCACTTGCGGCCGACCAGCGCGGCCGTCGACCGAGGGAACGCCGTGCTCGGGGCGCTGGCGACCGACGACTTCGACGGCGTCGGCCGACCAGTGGGTGCGGCGTACGACGTCGGCGCGTTCGAGTATCAGGCCGCGGTCACCACGCCCGATGGAGGCAGCGACGCCGGTCAAACCTCGGTCGACTCCGGTGTTGATGCCGGAGCGATGACGGCCGACTCGGGCCCCGCGACGACCGACGCGGGTGACGCGGGCGGCCCTGGCGATGGGGTTGACGCGGCCTTGCCGAGCGACGCCGGTGGGCTCGGTGACGCCGGCGTCACGAGCGACGGTGGCGACATGGGTGATGCCGCGGTACCGAGCGATGCGGGCAGTGAGGGCGGCGCCGGGCTGCCGGCAGACGCTGGGGCGAGTGCCCATCGCTTCGTCATTGGTTGTGAACTCGCGCCGACATCTGCCGCGGTGTGGGTGGCTGTGGTCGCAGTGGCGCTCGCGAGGCGTCGCCGCTCGTTTCGCACCCGAGGGTGCTGAAATCGTGAAACTGACGCGGGCGGTTCGTGTTGATGCCCATCATGAAAAAAACCACGAAGAAGACGGTCGCTCAGATTCAAACCACGCTCCCACCTGCTGAGCTCGAGTCGGTGAACGCGGGGTCACCGGGGCGCGTCAAAATCGACTGAACTTCGCGGCGGCTACTGCGGCCACACCAGTCGGCCCGGAGCACCGTTCGCACCTTGTTCGGTGTGACACGAATTGCAGTCGCCGTTGGTTTGCGGGGTCGTCATGGTGGCGGTTTTGCCGTTCGCCACGATTTTCGCGGTGTAGGGCAAAGCGACCGACGAAAAAATCGACGAGTGAAAGTTGCCGCTCGTGCTGCTCGGGCTGTAGGTCAACGCGACCTTGCCGTTCTTGTCGATGATTTGCACCGACACCCCAGCCGGCACGCGCGAGTCGCAGAGGTCTTTCTCGTGCAGCGCGGGGAAGACGGTGCCCGCGAACGGGTACGCCCGGGTGGGCGATTTCGACTGGTGGCACGCTTTGCACGCGAGCCCCGGGTTCATGTCTTTGTCGCCGTGATTGCCGTTCGACCAGAACACGCCCGACGCGCAGGTGGTCGGCGCGGGGCCGGTCATGCCCGCGTCGGCGCTCTCGCAGCTGCCCGCCGGCAGACCCGCTGAGACCCAGGCGTCGAACAGCGCGACTTCGGCCGCGGTGGCGGCGGGCGTGCCGTACGGCGGCATGGGCGATTGGGTGTCGTGCAAGCGCGCCGAGCCCCGTTGGCCGAGGTTTTCTCCTCCGACTGATGAGGGGGCCAAGAAGTCACTGCGCGAGAGCAGGGCGAACGTGGCGCCTCCCGTGGGGGGCGTGCGGTGGCACGACGCGCACCGGTTCGCGACCATGGCCGCGACGTCGCACGGCAACCCGGCGATGCCGCCGTCGTACGGTTCGACCACCACGCTGCCCGCGTCGGTCGGCGCACCCGTACCCGCGTCGATGTCGACGGTGCAGGTGGTCGCGGGCATGCCCGCGGTGACCCACGCTTCGACTAGCGCGACCTGCGCTTCGGGCACGGGCGCGGAGGGGGCGGGCGGCATGACCGACGTCGTCTGGCGCATGCGAACGACCGAGCGCTGACCCATCGTCGCTCCGCTGGCGCCCGTGGCGGTGAAGTCGGCCCGGCTCACGAGGTGAACCGGCGCCCCCTGCGCCAACGTCGCCCCATGGCAACGGTCGCAGTGCTCCGCCATGACGGCGGCGACGTCGCACGGCAGCCCGGTTCGCACGTGCGGTGCGCCCGCATCGGCCAGCGATTCGGGGGTCACGCACTTGCCCGAGAGTCGGTCGCAGACGAGTGAATTGCCGCAGACCCCGTCACACCCGAGAACGTCGGTGGTTTGGCAGGCACCGCCGAGCAAGAGCAGGGTGCCGGCGAGAAAGTGCGAAACGTTCATGAGGGGCTCAAGTGGTTGGTCGAACCACCTGAAGACCCTGACTGGTGCGCGTCGACCACAAAGTCGAACCCCGCCACCCGCGCTCGACCCGGCATGGGGCAAAAAGGGTCAATAAAATCAACGAAGTAGCTGCGTGCTTTTTACCACGATGAGGCAGAATGGCGTGTGGCGATTCGCGCCTGGAGCCCCATTTCATGGACCGACTCGTAGCGTTTTCACTCAAGAACAAGGGCGCCGTCGTTTTCATCACCGCGGTCGTGGCGATTTGGGGCTGGCTGGCCTTTCGCGATTTGACGGTCGAAGCGTTTCCTGACCCGACCGACACGCAGGTGAGCGTCATCACGCTCTTCGCGGGCCAGCCGTCAGAAGAAGTGGAGCGGCAAATTGGGCTGCCGCTCGAGCGCGCGCTCAACGGCACTCCGGGGTTGTCGCGGCTGCGAAACATTTCGCTGTTTGGCCTGTCGTACGTGACGCTGACGTTTCACGACGGCATCGACGTGTTGCTGGCGCGGCAGCAGGTGCTCGAGCGGCTGCGCGACGCCGAGTTGCCCGAAGGGGCGAACCCCGAACTGGGCGCGCTGGCGACGCCCATTGGTGAAATTTACCGGTACACGCTGACCGGCGCGGGCGGAGACCCGATGAAGCTGCGCACGTTGCAAGACTGGGTCGTGCGCCCGGCGTTGATGCGGCTCAACGGCGTGGCCGACGTGGTGAGCTATGGCGGGCTCATTCGCGAAATTCACGTGCTGCCGAACCCCGGGCAGTTGGCGACGTTCGGGCTCACGCTCGAAGACGTGCAGTCGGCCATTCGGCAGGGCTCGCGCAATGCGAGTGGCGGCACGCTCGAGCGCGGGGCCGAGCAGTTCGTCATTCGGTCAGACGGGCTGTTTCACTCGCTCAACGACATTCGCGAAGTGCGGGTGGCGACGCACGAGGGCACGCCGGTGTTCTTGAAAGACGTGGCGCAGATCACCGAGGGCTGGGCGCCCCGCCAGGGCGTGGTGAACCGCGGCCACGACAGCGACGCCATTCAGGGCATCGTGCTCATGCGGCGCGGAGAGAACCCGTCGGCGGTGCTCGACCGGCTGCGCCACTCGCTCGCCGCCATCGACGCGCGGCTCGCACCCGATGGAGCGAAGGTGACCCCGTTCTACGACCGCACCGACTTGGTCGACACGACGTTGCACACCGTGGGGCACAACCTGCTCGAAGGCGCGGTGCTGGTGACGCTCGTGCTGTTCATTTTCTTGCTCGACTTGAAGGCCGCGCTGATCGTGGCAGCGCTCATACCGCTCTCGCTGCTCTCGTCG
>JBGAIY010000140.1:0-17263 GCA_044225205.1 Myxococcaceae bacterium
ACCTTCGCCGGAGAACGCGTGGTGCTGATGGACGCCGTCGCCCTGGGGTTGTTGCGCCGGCAGCTCATTGAAGCGTTCGGCCAGAGCGGCGCCCAAGCGGTGTTGATGCGCTTTGGGTACAGCCACGGGTGGCGGGTGGCCGAAACCATGCGCGAGGCCATTGCATGGAGCGACGAGCGTGAATGGCGCATCGCCGGAGGGCAGCTGCACCGGCTGCATGGGCTCGTCACCTTCGAGCCGGTGACGCCCTCAGAACAGGCCCAGCCGCCCGCGTTCGCCGAGGCGGTGTGGCGCGACAGCTTCGAAGCCGAGCAGCACTTGTTGTTGCAGGGCCAAAGCGACACCTGCGCCTGTTGGACTCTGGTCGGCTTCGCGTCGGGGTACTTGAGCCGGGTCAACGGGCGCACCGTGTATTGTCGCGAAGCCTCGTGTCGGGCGCGGGGCGACGCGGTCTGCCGAATGGTCGGCCGCTTCAAAGAAGACTGGCCCGAAGACCAACAGGCCCAATTCGCGTTCTACGAAAAAGACTGCCTCAACGAGGCGCTGCGCCACCTGCAGTCGGAGTTCAAGAAGGTCGACCGACGCCTGCAGCAACGGCAGCGCGAAATGAAACGGCTGGCCGACGACGGCTCGGGCCTGGTGCAGCGGAGCGACGCGATGCAACGGCTCGTCACCCAAGCGAAGCGGGTGGCGGCGGTCGACTCGACGGTGCTGCTGCTCGGCGAATCGGGGTCGGGCAAAGAGCGCATCGCCCGGCTCATTCACGAGTCTTCAGGGCGACAAGCTGGGCCGTTCGTGGCGCTCAACTGCGCGGCGGTGCCCGAGGCGCTGCTCGAGTCAGAGCTGTTCGGCCACGCCCGCGGCGCCTTCACTGGAGCCGTGACCGAGCGCGCGGGGCTTTTCGAGTCGGCGCGCTTTGGCACCTTGCTGCTCGACGAAGTGGGAGAGTTGCCCCCGGCGATGCAAGCCAAGCTCTTGCGCGTGCTGCAGGAGCGAGAAGTTCGCCGGGTGGGCGAGAACCGCACCCGCCCCATCGACGTGAGGGTGGTGTCGGCCACCCACCGCGACCTCGCGCTCGAAGTCAAAGCCGGGCGGTTTCGCGAAGACCTCTACTTTCGGCTGCGCGTCATCGAGCTGCGGGTGCCCGCGTTGCGCGAGCGGTCAGACGACATTTTGCCACTCGCCCGCGCCGCCATGGCCGACGCCTGCGCCCGCCTGAAAATGCCCAGCAAAGAGCTCTCGCCCAGCGTGGCTCGGCAGCTGCTGGCCTACCCGTGGCCGGGCAACGTGCGCGAGCTGTTCAACGCCATTGAACGGGCCGCGGTGTTGAGCGACGGCCGTCGGGTCGAGCTCGACGACTTGCCTCCCGAAGTGCAGAACCCGGCGCCGCGCGTGCCGGGAGCGACCGGCCAGGTGCAGACGCTGGCCGAAGTCGAGCGGCAAACCATTCTCTCGACGCTCGAGGCCGAACGGGGCAACCGGGCCAAGACGGCCGAGCGCTTGGGCATCGGCCAGGCGACGCTCTTTCGCAAGCTCAAGCAATACCAAGTCGAAGGGTACGCGGTGTCGCCGGCGGCGTGACCGACCTGGGCTGGGCGAATTCTGCCGGGCCCCCGGCTTCGGCGTGGGAGCGCAGTTTGCAACAACAGGGGCACGATGCCCGGAGCGCTCCCGACGACCGATCTGCTCGATGCCCTGGGTCAGGCGCTGCAACACCCCGACGCGACAGGCGCCTTCGGCGAGGCGGTGGCGCTCTTGGCCGAGGCCTTCGGGTCGAACGAGCTGTCATTGGTTCGACGGGCTCCGAGCGGCGAATGGCCCCCCGAGGCGCGCGCGACGGTCGAACACTTCTCGGCACACACGGGTCAAGCCGCACTCTGGTGGGCCGACTCGACCCACTTCGCGTGGCCGTTCGTGTACCGCGAAACGCTGTGTGCGGTGTTGATGGGTGAAGGTGGTGAACCCAGCGCCGAGGTACTGGGCCGGGCGTCGGTGCTGATCAGCATGGCCGTGACGCTGCGCGACCAAACGAGCAGTGACCTGCACGCCGACGGCGAGCGCCTGCGGCTCGCCCTGCTCGGGCACACCGGAGGCGTGTGGGAGCTCGACTACGACACCCGGCGGGCGTGGTTGTCGAAAGAGGTGTTCGACGCGCTGGGCCTGACCGGCGAGCGAGAAACGGTGACCTTCGACGTGCTGCACCAGCGGGTGCACCCCGACGACGTTCGGTTGTGGGTGTCGGCCACGACCGACGCGTTGCGACACTTTTCTCGGTGTGACGTCGTCGTGCGCATGCGCCACGAATCGGGCAACTGGGTCTTCTCGCACGTTCGCGCCATCGTCATGCGCAGCAAGAACGGGGTGCCGACCCGAATTGCGGGCTCGTTTACCGACATCAGCCCGCAACGAGAACTCGAGCGGAGCGTCAGCCGGGCGCGCGAAATCAACGTGTTCATGTCGAAGCTGGTGCAAGCCAACTCGGCGGCCCAGCTCGACGACCTCGTCACGACCGGGGTCTCTCGGTTGCTGCACTGCGAGGCGGTCGCGCTGGTCTACCCCGGCGCCCACCCCGCCACGTGGGACCTCCGACTCCAAGCCGTGGCGTTCGGCCACGGAGAACTGGCCCGCGGGGCGGCGTTCGACCCGCTCTTCGCCAAGAGCGAGGCTTCGCTCGAATTCACCCTCACCCCCGACCACCCCGAACCGCTGCTCGTTCGGCTGAGCGAGCTGGGCTTTTCACACGTCACCGCGCTGCCGCTCGACACGGGTGAGCGGGTGGTCGCGGTGCTCTTGGTGCTCCACCGGGCCGGGGCGCTCGACGAAGAAGCGCACGCGAACGCGGCTCAGCTCGCGGCGCTGGTCGCGGTGAAGCTCGAACGCATTCGCGGCCTCGAGCACCTCGAAATGTCGCAGCGGCGCCTCGAAGACGCTCAAGCGCTCGCGCAAGTCGGCAGCTGGGAAACCGACCTTCACACCGGGCTGACCGAGTGGTCGGCCCAGTTGTGCGCGATGTACGGGTTGCCCGCCAAAGCGACGGTGATGCGCACCGAAGAGGCGCGCGCGCATGAGCACCCGGCCGACCGCAACGCGGTGAATGAAGACCTGGCGCTGCTGGCGGTGCGCGACACCCCCGTGCAGTGTTCGACCCGAGTCTTTCGGGTCGACGGCTCGGTCATGCACACCCAGAGCATGTGCCGGCTCATTCGCGACGCGAGTGGCCAGCCGCTGCGCGTTCAAGGCGTCACCCGCGACATCACGAGCGAAGTGCAGGCGCGCGCGAAGCTCGAAAATGCGCTCGCGAGCGCCCGGCGCTACCAAACGCTCTTTTCGCTGTCGACGAGCCTGCCCGCGGTGCTCGACCGAAACGGCCACTTCGTCGACACCGCGCCGGGCTGGTCGGCGTCGTTCGGCTGGCGAGCCGATGACCTGCTCGGCCAGCCGGTCGCGCGCTTTGCCCACGAAGACGACGCGCTGGCCACGAGCACCGCGCTGCAGGGCCTGAGCGCCACGACCAACTTCACCAACCGCTTTCGCGCGCGCGACGGCACCTACAAGTGGCTCGCGTGGACCGTGACGTTCGACTCGAATTCTGAGCAGGTCTACGCCCTGGCCCACGACGTCACCGCGCTCAAAGAGACCGACGAACGGCTCAAGAAGAGCGAAGAATTTCTTCAACAGACGGGCGCCCTGGCCCACGTCGGAGGGTGGGAAATGCGGGCCGGCGAGAGCGGGTTCTGGAGTGAAGAACTCAACCGCATTTTCGGGCTCCAGCCGGGTACCCGGCCGACCGAGGAGCAGCGCGCGCGCTTGTTCGCCGCCCCGGTGCGTACCCAGCTCGACGCGGCCTTGGCCGAATGCTGGGCGTCGGGCAAGCCGTTCGACATGACGGTGCCGACCGACACCCCTCACGGCCAGCGGTGGGTTCGGGTCATCGGGCAGGCGAACTGGCGCGACGACCACGTCGACCACGTGAGCGGCGCCTTGCAAGACGTGACGCAGCAACACCGCGCAAGCGAAGCGGCGCTCGCCGCGTCACGCGCGAAGTCGCAATTTCTGGCCAACACGAGCCACGAAATTCGCACGCGCGGCCGCTCGCGCTCGACACCGACCTGAGCCCCGAACAGCGCGAATACCTCACGGCGATACAGACGTCGGGGCGCAACCTGCTGTCGATCGTGAACGACATTCTCGACATTTCGAAAATCGAATCGGGCAAGCTCGAAATCGATTCGATACCGTACATGCTCAAGCGGGTCGTGTTCGAGGCGGTTCGCAACCAGGCAGCGCGCGCCCACGAAAAGGGCCTCGAACTGGTGGTCGAACTGCCGAGCCAGTTGCCGAGCCAGCTTCAAGGAGACCCCTTGCGGGTGGGCCAGGTGGTCACGAACCTGGTGGGCAACGCCGTCAAATTCACGAGCGCGGGTGAGGTGGCCGTCACGGTCGAAGCGAGGGGCGAGCGTCTGCACATCGCCGTTCGCGACACCGGCGTGGGCATACCCGAGAGCCGAAAAGACGCGATCTTCGACGCTTTCACGCAAGCCGACGGTTCGACCAGCCGGCGCTTCGGTGGCACCGGCCTCGGCCTCACCATTACCCGCGAGTTGGTGCAGCGCATGGGCGGGCGAATTTGGGTCGACAGCGTCGTCGGGCGCGGGTCGACCTTCAACGTCGAGCTGCCGCTCGTCGTGGCGGTGCCGTCGCTCAAGGTGCTCCCGTCGGGCCTGCCGAACGACTTTCGCGTGTTGATTGTCGACGACAACGAGACGGCGCGCCGGGCCATGGTCGCGGCGCTCAGCGAAGCGGGCCTTTCGGCCACGGCGACCGACCCCGGGTCGGCCATTTCGGCGGCGCTCGAGGCGCTCGAGACCAACCACCCCTTCTCGGTGGCCCTGATCGACCAACTTATGCCCGGCGCGTCGGGTCTCGAGTTGTGCGAAGCGCTCGACGGTCACGACATTTTGGCCACGTTGCCGCGGGTGCTGCTGGTCAACACGGTCGAGCGCCCCGCCGCCGAGCAGCTCGAGCGCGCCCACGTGGCGCGCACGCTGACCAAGCCGGTGGGCACGGGAGAATTGCTCGACGCGCTGGCGAGCGTCGCCCGCGTCGAGCTGACGTCTGAACACGTGACGACCACGGGCGTGGCCAACCACACGACCCGCGCGCTCCGAGTGCTGCTCGCCGAAGACAACGCCATCAACGCGCGGCTGGCCATGCGGCTGCTCGAAAAGCTGGGCCACCAGGCCCGTCACGTGGTCAACGGGAAGCTCGCGGTCGACGCCACCGCTCGCGACGCCTACGACGTCGTGCTGATGGACCTGCAGATGCCCGAACTCGACGGGCTCGAAGCCACCAAGCTCATTCGGGCTCGCGAAGCCGGGCACGCCGAGGCCGGGCAGCCGGCCCCCAAGGTGCCGGTCATCGCCCTGACGGCCAACGCCATGAAGGGCGACGACGAACTCTGCTACTCCGCCGGCATGGACGGCTATTTGACCAAGCCGCTCGACGTCGAAAAGCTGGGTGAGACCCTGCGCGCGATTGCCTCGACCCTCGAATCGTCGGGGTCGGGTGTTCGGCGGCGAGCGGCGTCAGACACGCAGACGTCGGGCAACGAACCCACCTCGCCGCACGGCAGCCTACGGTTCGGTCGCCCTGGGTAAGACCCGACCTGTGCATTGAGATCGGCCAACGGGGGGCCGGGCAGCTACCGTTTCAATGGAGTGCTTCTGCGCGCATTGTCACGGTCTCGGGCGGTCTCGGGGTTGTTGGCCCTCGGAGCCGTTTCGACCGAAGGCTCGAACGAACGGCTGGGTCGCCAGCTGTTGCTGTTGGGCGGCGCGCTGATGAGCTGCGGGGGCCTGTTGTGGGGAGTGCTCGCGTTGGCCTTCGGGTTGCCCGGGCCGTCGGTCGTGCCGTTCGGCTACGTCGTCATCACCGTCATCAACTTTTGGGTCTTGGCCCAGACCAGCAATTTTTCGCGGGCGCGCGTCATTCAGGTGCTCTTGAGCCTGATGTTGCCGTTTCTGTTTCAGTTGGCGCTCGGGGGCGTGGTCGCGAGCGGCTTCATGATGTTGTGGGCGATGATCGCGTTGGTCGGCTCGCTCACGTTCTCGAGCGCCAAAGAGAGCGCGCTGTGGCTCGCGGTGTACTGCGCCCTGGCGGTGATCAGCGGGCTGATTGACGAGCAGGCCGCGGCGCGAGCGCCATTCGTACCGACGTACGGCGCCATTCGGCTCTTCTTCACGCTCAACGTGGTCGTGATTTCGAGCATCGTGTTCGGTTTGGCCATTGTGCTCAACGAGCGACAACGCACCGCGATCGCGGCGCTCGAAACGGGTGAACGCACGAACCGCGAATTGGCCGACCGGTTGCTCGTGGCGGTGACGGCGCGCGAAGCCGACATCGTTCGGCTCAGAGAAGTCGAAGGTCAGTTGCAAGACCTGACGGCCACGTTGGAGCGCCAGGTCGCCTCTCGCACCCGCGAGCTCGAAGCCGCGCTCGTGCGAGCCGAAGAAGGCACTCGGTCGAAGAGTGAGTTTCTCGCGACCATGAGCCACGAAATTCGCACGCCGCTCAACGGCATTTTGGGCACGACCGAGCTGTTGCGGCTCTCGTCGCTCGACGAGCCCCAACGAGAATGCGTGGGCCTGATTCAGCGCAGCGGCGACCTGTTGCTCACCATCATCAACGACGTGCTCGACTTCTCGAAAATCGAAGCCGGCAAGCTCGAATTGGTGCCCCGCCCATTCGACTTGATGAACGAGCTCGAGACCGTCGTGGGCCTGCACCGCGCCCGAGCGGTCGAAAAAGGCGTGGCGTTGACGCTCGAGGCCAAAGGCCTCATACCACGCCTGGTGGTCGCCGACGCCGACCGGCTGTTGCAGGTCGTCGGCAACTTGCTCAGCAACGCGGTCAAGTTCACGGCGAGCGGGTCGATTGTGCTGGCGGTGACGTCGACCCCCAAACCCAACGGCCGGTGCGGGCTCGAACTCGAAGTCAAAGACACGGGCATCGGCATCTCGTCAGACGCGCTCGAGCGCTTGTTTCGCCCGTTCACCCAGGCCGACAGCAGCACGACCCGTCGCTTCGGCGGCACCGGTCTGGGCTTGGCGATTTGCGCGCGCCTGCTCGAGTGCATGGGCGGGTCGATTTCGGTCACGAGCGTCATTGGCCAGGGCACGACCTTTCGTGTACAGCTCGACGTTTCGAGGCCGTCACCCGAAGAGGCGAAGCCCGCCGAGCTGCCCGAGGGCCCGACCGCGCACGAGTTCGACGGCCTGCGCGTGCTCTTGGCCGAAGACAACCTCGTCAACCAAACCATTGGCGCCAAGTTGCTGCGGCACTTCGGCTGTGAGGTGGCCGTGGCCTCGAATGGTGCCGAAGCGGTCGAACGCGCGTCAGCCGCGACGTTCGACCTCGTGCTGATGGACGTGCAAATGCCGGTGCTCGACGGCTTAGAAGCGGCGAAGCGCATTCTCGAGCTCGACTCGCCGACGACCCCGCGCATCGTCGCGCTGACGGCGAACGCGTTCGAGAGCGACCGCCGGGCCTGCCTCGACGCGGGCATGCACGACTTTTTGACCAAGCCCTTGCGGGTGAACGAATTGAAAAACCAATTGCGGCTGACCGTGGCGAGCGCGCGCGACGCCGCGTAAGGCGCGGGGGCGCGCGCGTTTCGAACAGGTCAGCTGACGCGGCGGCGGCGGGGCTTCTTCGCCGGGCGGCGGGTGTTGGCGTCGAGAAACGAGCGGGTGAACGTGTGGGGCAACAGTTCACCCAAGGTGTACTGCGCCTCGTCTTGGTGGAGCGTGCGTGACCGAATGGGCAGACCAGGCCCCGCGAATTCGGCCAAGACCTGGCGGCACATGCCGCACGGCGGCGTCGGCACTTCGCTGTCGACGACAATGGCGCACGCGACCGGCTTTCGGCCGAGCAGCACCATGGCGCCCACCGCGTTGCGTTCGGCGCACACGGTGAGCCCGTAGCTCGCGTTCTCGACGTTGCAGCCCGAGACGACCGAGCCGTCGTCGAGCAGGAGCGCGGCACCGACCGAGAAACGAGAATACGGGGCGTGGGCTTTTTTTCGGGCACTGGCCGCGGCGGCGAACAAGCGTTTCCAGTCATCGGGCATGGGGGGCGAAGTCTCGCACATCACCGGCCGGGGCCCCAACGTTCCATCGGGCGACCTTGCATTCGAGTTGGGTCGGCGACCGTGCTACGCGGCGGTCATGTCGACCCAGCCCGCCCACGAAGTGGCGCTCATCACCGGAGGCACGCGTGGCGTCGGCCGCGCGTTGTCGTTGCGCTTGGCGAAAAAAGGCCACCACGTCATCGCCACCTACCGCAGAGACGCCGAAGCCGCGCAGGCGCTCGAGCGCGACATCGCCGCGCTGCAGACGGGCGCCCGGTGCGTGACCCTCGTCGCCGACCAACTCGAGCCCGAGAGCCTGGAGGCCGTCTTTTCGCGAATCGACCGTGAATTTCACGGGCTCGACGTGTTCGTCGCCAACGCCGCGTCGACCAAGTTTTCGCCCCTGGTCGACGTGAAACCCCACCAGATGGACAAGACCTTCAACGTCACGGTGAAGTCGTTTCTGCTGGCGGCGCAGCAGTGCGTGCCGCTCATGCGGGGGCGCCACGGCCGAATCGTCGCCGTCTCGGGTATGGACTCGAAGGTCGCCCTGCCCTTTCACGGCTTGCTCGGCGCCATGAAGGGAGCGATGGAAATTCTGGTGAAGTACTTGGCGTGCGAATTGGCGAGTGAAGGCATTCGCGTCAACGCGGTCAACCCCGGCTACATCGACACCGACTCGTCGCGGTTTTACGTGGGCGACCAGTGGGCCCGGCTCGAAAGAGAAATACGCGCGCAAGTGCCGGTGGGCCACATCGGCACGGCCGACGACATCGCCGCGGCCATTGAATGGGTCGCCGGCACCGACTCGCGCTACGTCAACGGCACCACCGTCAACGTCGACGGAGGGCTCGACGCCAACTACCAAATGTACATTTCGGGCAAGTTGGCCGAACAGCCCTGACCGAGTTCAGCGCCAGTCGACTTCGGCGGTGCGCCACACCGGGTACACGTTGAGCGCCGTGTCGTAGCTTGGGTGTTTGACGAAGAAGAAACGCAACCGCGCGTCGGGGTCTTTGGCGAACGCCTCGTCTTTGAGTCGCGCGTCGAATTCGGCTTTCACGTTGGGGTCTTTGAGCTGCTCGCGCGCGAACGCCTCGAGCACGTAGTCTTCGAGGTACTCTTTCTGCTCGAAGTAGGCGTTGAAGAACCCCCACGAGACGAACGAATCGGGAGAAGCGGGTTCGAACAGGTGCATCACCAGCGCCACGTGCGGTTGGGCGATCGGCACGAACAGCGTGCCCGGGGTGATGTCGCGGGTGGTGCTCTTCCATTCTCCGCGGGTTTGAACGGTCATGCGGCCTTCGAATGGCTGCGCGCGAAACTTCGGGTCGACGCGAACGAAGTCGACCGGGGCGGCCTTCTTTTCTTGCTTGAGCGTCGTGAAGCGCACGCCGTGCACTTTGAGTTTCTCCGACACCCACGCGGCGTCGGGCGGAGGCACGAGGTACCCCCCTTTGGGGGCGGGCAGCGCGACGGCGGGCCCAAGCTCGTCGAAGTACGGCACTTTCCACACCTGGGGCTTGGTGTCGTCGTAGCGCACCCACTTTTTGCCGCTCACGTTGGAGTCTTCGCGGGTGTAGGCGTACCCCAAGAACTCGAGTTCTTTCGGCTGGCCGGTGTGCTCGTAGAGCAACGGCACGGTGGTGCCACCCTTCTTTTCGTCGAGCGCGTCGGCTTCTTTGGCGGCTTTGAGCCAACGGGTGCCGTCTTCGCTGGCGAGCCGCAGCAGCGCCACGCACACATCGAACGTCGCCTTGACGCGCGTGGCGTAGTCTTTCCACGAGTGGGTTTCGACGAGGAGCCCGAAGCGGTTGTTGGCCGCCCAGTAGGCGGTCGCGAACCGGGGCGGGGGCCAGCCGTATTCGAAGCCCGAGGCCGGGTCGTCGTCTTTGATGAACGACGGGTAGAAGTCGACCGGCAGGTGGCCCTTGTCTTTGAGTTCAGCGAGCAAAGCGACGCGCAGGGCCTTGCCCAACACCCGCAGGCCCTCGGGGCCGGTCTGCCAGGGCTCGAACGTCACCGACACGTCGTGCTGAAACTTGGCGCCGTCGGTGACGTGCAGGTCGGCGTACAAAATGGGGTCATACCGGTGGAGCAACTGCACCATGGCGCGGGTTTCGGGCGCGTCGATTTTCGTGAAGTCGCGGTTCAGGTTGAGGTTCTCGGCCGTCACCCGCCAGCCCATTTCGGCCGGGCCGTTTTGGTTGGGCCGATGGTAGGCGCCGAAGCGCTCGTGGCCGTCGACGTTGAAGACCGGCACGAACACCACCGTGAGTTTCGACAGCGCTTGCGGCACGAGGCTGCCGTCGAGCAAGCCGCGCAGCACCTCGAAGCCGGCGTCTTTGCCATCGACTTCTCCAGCGTGAATGCCGCCTTGCAGAAACACGACCGGCCGCTGCTTCTTCGCGCAGTCTTCGGGTGAAAACGTGCCGTCGGCCGAGGCGACCAGGCTCAGCAGGGGTCGGCCCAGTGGCGTCGTGCCGAACTTCTCGCACTTCACTTTGCCGGCGAAGACCTTCGCGTAGGTGTTGCACAGGTACTCGACTTCGCTGTACCGGCCGGTGCGTTGGTAGTGGCTGGTCTCGGCGGTGGTGGTGAGGCGCAGCGGGGTGATCGCCACGGTGACGAGCGTCACGAAGAAGGTCGCAGACATGGCGAACCTTTTAAGGCCAAGTTCCAAACCTCCGCATTTCAATTGGCCGCGGGGGGGCGTGAATCGACGCCCCACGAATCGCCAACCGCCCAATTTTACTTGAAATTGTCGACCAACCGGCCGGTCACAGATCGAACTGGGCGCCCGTTCGTTCGAAGCGGTCATGCGCTTGTGGCCAATGGTTCGCGCGGTGCCTCGTTCGTTGTTGCTGCTGGCGCTGTTGCTGGGCTCGGGCGCCATCACCGTCGGGAGCCTCGTGTACTTCGATGGTGACGAGGTCGCGCCATTCGTCATTGAAAAGCTGCCGCTGCCGTACGAAGCGCTGTGGCTCTTCGCGCTGCGCGTGCACGTGGTCGCGGCCATGGTGGCGCTGCCGGGCTGCGTGTTCTTGGTTTCGAACTTGCTGCTGAAGCGCGCGCCGAGGCTCCACCGTAGGCTGGGGCGGGTGACCGGGGCGGTGGCGCTGCTCGCGCTGGCGCCTTCGGGCTTCTACCTGTCTCTCTTCGCGAAAGGCGGCATCTGGTCGACGGTGGGCTTCATGGTGTCGGGGGGCATCGTCGTCGGGGCCATGGTTCGCGCCATCACCACGGCTCGGGCGCGCTCGTTCACCGCCCACCGTCGCTGGGCGTGGCACGTGCTGGCGCAAATGAGCGTGGCGGTGAGCTCGCGGGCCATGCTCTTCGGCTTCGACGCCTTCGGGGTCGACGCCGACGCCGCCTACCTTTTGAGCCTCTGGCTGCCCGTCGTCGCCAGCGCCGCTTTCGTCGAATTGCTCGTTGCCCGCCGCACCGTTCACTCTGGGAGCCCCCGCCATGACCCGACGTCTCGTGTTCGCCTCGCTGACCCTCGCCACGCTGGCCTTCGCTCAGTCGCCTGAAGAAACGGTTTCTGAACAGGCCCAGCGCTTGGTCGAAACCAAGGTCACCGCGACGCTCGCCAAAAAAGAGAACGCCCGCTCGCTGTTCAGCCGAGCCGCATTGCCCCCGGTGATGCGGCAGGTGCGGGTGGTCGACGAGGCGCCGAAGACCGACAGCCAAGGCCAACGGTTCATGGCTTTCGTCGTCGACGCGCAGCGCGGCCGCTTTCGCTCGAAAACCGGCGAAGCGAACTGGAAGCCGGCGTTCACCGGGTGCGTTTACCTCGACCAAAAAGAGGTCTTCGTGAAGCTCGGCGAGAACGAATACCAAGCCCCCCAGGTGCTGTGGGGCGCCAAGCCCACCGCCGTGCCGACCCACGTGTGTCGCCCCGCCCCGTCGACCGACGAAGCCCTCACCGCCCGCTGACGCGTCGTGACGAAGGTCAACACCCGGCGTGGGCGCGGGTGCGCTACGTTCGCCTGGTGCCAACGACGCAGCGGCGACCGCGGGGCTACACCGGGCTCCACCACGAAACCATCGGGTCAGACATTCTGGCGGTGTTGGGCAGCGTCAAGAACGACGACGTGCTCGGCCCTTATTGGAAGACCCAGCTCCACGCGGTCGAACCGGGGGGCTGGTACCCCATTGGCATGCTGCTCGACTTGCTCAACCACATCAACAAGGTGAGCGGCCGGGCGTCACTCGTGAAAATGGGGCGGCAGCTGTTCGTCGATTCGCACCAGCAGCGGGTGGGGCCGGCGGCCAAGTCGGCGGCCGACATCATTTTCGGCATCGACGCCATGTACCACCACGCGAACCGGGGTGAGGGCCTGGGAGGCTGGGCGGTGGTGCGCTTCGGGCCCGGGCTGGCCGTGCTCGAGAAGACCACGCCACACCACTGCGCGCTCGAAGAAGGCATTTTGCACGAAGGGCTGCACTCGGTGGGCGCCGACGCGCTCATCGTGCAGACCCAGTGCTTTCACGAAGGCGCCGAGTCGTGCGTGTTCGAGCTGCGCTCGGCGACGCGCGATCAGCGGTGGCTGGGCGGCCACGCGCCGGTGCCGTAACGCGGGCGCGCCCTATCGGTTGATCACGAAGGCACAGGCTGAATCGAGCGCGACCGTGGTGCCCGAGAGCGCCTTGAGCAAGTGATCGCAGTGGTTCAGCTCGGTCATGAGCGCTTGTTCGATGCGCGCCTCGGGCAAGCCTTGGTGTTCGAGCGCGAGCCGAATGCGCACCATCGCTTCGTCGCGTTCGTCTTCAATCGCCTCCCGGGCCGACGCGAGCAGCTTCGCCAATTTGGCGGCCGCGGCTTTGGCGGCGACCTGAACGGCGTCGCCGAGAAACGTGGGCAGCTCGGGAAAAGCGGCCGGCAATTCGTTGGCTTTGATCGACCGGCCTTCGGTGTCGCGCAGGGTCGTGAGCAGTTGCCCGTCGACCTTCGCCTTGCCGTCGGGGCCGCGCACGACGGCCACGTGCACGAGCATCGAATCGAGAAAGCGCGACAGCTGCCGTGAGGGCACCCGGGCCCCCGGCGTCGTGTCGGCGGGTTCGGGTGGCGTCACGTGGTACACGAATTCGACGCCCCGCGCGCGAATGGGCGAACGCACGTCGAGAAACCGGGCGCCGTTGCGGCCGTAAGGGCCGTCGCGCAAAAAGCCGAACAGCGCTTCGACGAACGGGTGCCCCGTGGCGAAGTATTCGATTTCTTCTTGTTCGACGGCGGTGTCGCGCCAAAACGTGCCGAGCACGGTGCGCTCTTCGGTGATGTCAAAGCCCGGCAGCGCTTCGACGTTGAGCGCGTGGCCCAAGTGAAAAGCGGCCTGAAACGCGTCGACTTCTTGGTCGGTGTCGACCCGAATGCCGATGCGGTCGGCCAATTCGGTAATGCATTCTTCGAGGCGCTCGTCGAGGTCACGGGCGATGCCCCAGAGCCGGTCGTCGAGGGGGTCGCTGTCGTCGCTTTCGACGTTCGCCCGCTGTTCGGCCCGACCGACCAATTGCGAAACGGCGTGCTGGTCGAAGCTCCGCAGGTCGAGCAACGGGTCGTACGCGCGCTTGACCTGCTCGCGCGCGGCCGAGACCTTGGCCTTCAGTTCTTTGACGTACCCCGCCCGGGCCGCGGGCTTT
Source organism: Myxococcaceae bacterium (assembly GCA_044225205.1). Lineage (GTDB taxonomy): Bacteria > Myxococcota > Myxococcia > Myxococcales > Myxococcaceae > JAEUJT01. The sequence goes on from JBGAIY010000140.1 coordinate 13,772, forward strand.
TCGAGCGCCAATTCGGTCAGCCGCGGTTCGACTTCTTCGAGCACCGCGTCGAGACCGCCCACGGTTTCGCCGAACACGCCGACGGCGTCGCGGAGCACCGCCAACACGTCGGCGCTCAGCGTACCGGGCGTTTCGAACACGTGAATGTCGACGGGCTTGGTCTGGCCGATGCGGTCGAGCCGGCCGATGCGCTGTTCGACGGTCGAGGGGCTCCACGGCAAGTCGTAGTGAACGAGGTGGTGCGCGAACTGAAAGTTGCGGCCTTCGCCGCCGACTTCGGTGCAGAGCAAGATCTTCGGGCCTTCGGGGTCGCGAAAGCGGGCGACCTGGCGGTCGCGTTCGACCAACGGCAAGTCACCGTGGTAGGCCAACGCTTCGAGGTGGTCGTTGCGCAGCTTCTGCTGCAGGCTCTCGAGCGTGTCGCGCGCTTCGGTGAACACGAGCACCTTCGCGCCCTTCTCTTTGGCCCACAGCTCTTTGAGCAGCGACCAAAACGCGCTGTATTTCGCGTCACGGTCGGGCACCGACACCCTGACCGACGCGAGCGCCTTGTTGCCCCGCACCGCGGCGACGAACGCGGCGGGAGACGACTCGAGGCGGCGGAGCAGGTTGGCGAGCGCCGCGCCGCGCACCGAACCGTCGGCGGCGAGCTGGCTCAGCACCGCTTCTCGAGCGGCCAGTTCGGCTTCGCCCACGACGACCGGGTGCACGTGCAACTTGCGCTCAGAAAAGCCCCCCACCAACGCCCGCCGGTTGCGAATGAGCCGGTCAGACAGCGAATACGTTTCGGCGACGTGGGCCAACATGTCGTCGGCGTCTTCGAGTTCTTGCAAGAGCTGGTCGTGGGGAAAGCGCAACGCCAGCTCTTTGACGGCGGTCGAGGCCTTCTTGCCGGCGAGCAGCGAGCGAACCGCTTTCGACAGGTCTTCTTGGCGGCTGAGGCGCGCCTCGAATTCTTTCGCCGACGGCGCGGTCACCGGGTCGATGAGCGCGAGCAACGACTGGTATTCGGCCGGGTCGAGCTGCATGGGCGTCGCCGTCAACAGCAACAACCCCCAGCAGTTCTTGGCCAGCGACTCGGCCGCTTCGTAGGCTTTCTCGCCCTTGAGGTGGTGGGCCTCGTCGAAAATCACCAGGTCCCACCACGACTTGGGGTCTGACGTCTCGCGGCGGTGCTGTTCAGAGCGCTGCAGCAATTCGAGGCTCGTCACGACCAGGTCGAACCGAGCCCAGGGAGACACGGTGGGCTGCTCGTCGATCGACTGCTCGTAGCGCTCATTGTCCATCAGGGTGAAGAGCACGTTGAACTTGTGAAAGAGCTCGACGAGCCACTGCACGGTCAAGTGGCTGGGGGCGACGACCAGCACCCGGCGCGCCAAGCCGGCCAAGCGCAGGGCCGAAAAGACCATGCCCGCTTCAATGGTTTTGCCCAAGCCGACCTCGTCGGCGAGCACGAAGCGCGGGCGGCGGGCCGACAGCACGCGCTGCACGACGCCGACCTGGTGCGGCTTCACCATGACGCGCGAGGCGAGCAACGCGCCCAACGCGTCGTTGCGGCGTTCGTCGTCGAGCTCGAGCGCGACCCGGCGCAACACGAAGTTCTTGGCGTCGCCCACCCGGCCGTCGCGCAACATGGCAATGAGGGCGGGGTTCGGTGGCTGCGCGCGCAAGTCGAGTTCGATGAACTCGTTCTCGGTGCCGTCGTCGAGCTTGACCGAATAGAAATACAGGCCCCGCGCGACGGGCTCGCTGGCGAGCACCACGCCGCCGACGCCCGACTTCGTTCGAATGGCGTCGCCTTTGTTGAGCACCGCGTGTACGAGCGTGCCGCCGCGGGTCGTGACCAAAATGGGCGCTCCGGCGTCACGCGCGGGAAAGCTGACTTGGGCCTTCGTGTTGTTGTCTTCGAGTGAAATCAAGTGCCCCACGCCCCACTCGGGCTGCGGCAGGTACTTCACTTTCATACCAAGGCTGAGCTGGCTCATTTGCTTAGCCGCCACATAGCGGCTCGACGGCCGAATGGCACTACTCTCGAACGGCCGAAGGCGGTACCTGGGTAAACCGCGCCCTCGGCCGAATGGCGATGCCACTTTGGCGCTGCTCAATGACGTGGGCGACCCACCCCGCCGACCGCCCAACGGCAAAGAGCGCGCCAGCCGCCCCCGGGGGCAACCCCACCGCCCACGCCACCGCCACCAACCCGAAATCAAGAGACGGAAGATCTCCGCTGACCGAGAAGACCGCGTCGGCAGCGGCCCGAATGAGCGCCATTCGCCGAGCTGAACGGGCGGTGGCGAGCGCGGTCTCGAGCAACAACGCGCCACGGGGGTCTCCGTGGGCATACGCGACCGGCTCGAACCCCGGCATCTGCTCTCCGCGCTGGTGGCGCGCCCGAACCCGCGCCAACGCCCGCTGGGGCGATTCAAGGTCGGCCAGCGCGGCTTCGACCCGGTCACACGCGCCGCCATGGCGAGGGCCGGTCAACGTGGCCAGCGCGGCGACCAAGCACGCGTACAGGTCGCACCCGGCCGACGCGGCGACGCGGGCGGTGAAGGTCGAGGCGTTGAGCTCGTGGTCGGCGCTGAGCACCAGGGCACGCTGCAGCGCCGCCTCTTCGCGTTTCGACGGGGCCTCGCCCGTGAGCGAATGCGCGAGTTGGGCCGCGACCGGGCGACCGAGGCTCGGCGCCGGCCCCCACCGCCCCGCCTGCTGGGCCAACAACCCGATGAGGCGCCGCGCGCGGTCGTGTTCTCGGTCGACCGACGCTCCGAAGCGGTCTTCGTCGGCCAGGGCCACGGTGCTGACCAGCGCGACGAGCCGCCCCAGCGTCGTGCCGACCCCGGGCGGGGGCAGCCTCAACCCGCTGGGCGCCGCGAACGGAGCGGGCCACGGGTCGGTGCGCGCGCTCGCCCACAACCACTCGGCGCACGCCTCGAAGGGGGTGTCGCGCCGGGCGAGGTCGACCGCGTCGACGCCGCGGTAACTCGGGCCGCGCGGCGTGATGCCACTGATGGCCGTGTCGAGCACCGGTTCGCCCCAGCGCAGCGCCCCGGCCGCCACCGCGGCGTGCCCCGAGCGCGCGCGCGCCCGCAAGCGGAGCCGCTCGACCGAAGACCGGGGGTAGAGCGCCTTCGCCCCCGGCCCTTTCGTCGCGGGGCCGAGCCACCCGCGGCTCGCGTACGCGTACACCGTCGCCCGCTTCACGCCCAACACCTTGGCGGCCTCGGCGGCGGTGAGCCAGTCAGAAGGTTGATTGTCGAATCTACGTTGATTCATGCCGTGGCGAGCGTACTCATGAAGCGAACCCACTTGGAGGTCGTCATGAATCACCCCGCCGTCAACCCCGGTCTGGAAGGCGTCGTCGCCGCCGAAACCCGCTTGAGTCACGTCGACGGTGACGCGGGCGTGCTCGTCATCAACGGGGCGCACGTCGAAGCGCTGTCGGGTCACCGCTCGTTCGAAGAGGTGTGCGCGGGGCTGTGGCAACGGCCC
>JBGAIY010000717.1:0-2206 GCA_044225205.1 Myxococcaceae bacterium
GGTTTTCCCATTGTGGGAGACCGGCTGTACGGAGGGCCCGGAGGCCCGCGCTGCCTGCTGCACGCCCAGCGGCTCGAAATCGCGGGCTTGCTGCTCGAAGCGCCGCTCCCTGAAGACATGAAGCCGTACTTCGACCGCGCCGGCGTCTGGGTCAGTACTTGAGCGGTATGAGGTCGCCGCTGACCTGAAAGCCCACGCCCAGCAGGGGCAGGGCTTGGGTGCTCACCGCTCCGGTGCGGTAGCGGTGCACCAACCACCACTGCGCGAGCAGAAACACCGTCGGCGAATTGAACGCCGCGCCGTCTTGAATGCGAAACGTGTACGCCGCGAACGGGCCGACGCGGTGCATGGCGTTGAGGTTCGTTTGCTCTTCTCCGCCGAGGTACTGGCGACCTTCGTAGAACGCCGTCGTCGCCGTGTAGCGCAGGCCGATGAAGAGCTTCGAGTCGTCGCGCTGCCACAGCAGGTCGGCGTCGTTCGTCAAGAACCACCCGTTGTTCGGCGCGAGCACGTCGTAGAACTGCTCGTAGAAGACCGTGTCGCCCGCGCGCATTCGGTAGCTCGAGCGCACGAGCCGTGCCTTGCTCCGCAGCATGATCTGCCAGACCTTGACTTGAAAGTCGGCGCCGATGATCAGCTGGCCGCCGCCGGTGACGTAGTTCGCCTGCGCGTCGGTGCGGGGCAGGTCGGCGAGCCGGCGAATTTCGGTGTCAGAAAAATTCGAGTTCGGAGACGGAAACGACTGAAACAAGCCGAAGGTTCGAAAGTACTGCGAGTACATGTACGTCGCCCAGAACCCCAACACCGTCAGCGGCTGAAATTCGATGTAGGGGCCGATTTCGGCGAACGCCGGCGACAAAATCGCCATCGCTCCCAGGCCAATGAAGTTGTCGCGCAGCGCCATGCTCGGCGACTCGTACAACCGAAACCGGTACATCAACCGGCCTTCGTAGAGCAGCCCCAACGGGTTCACCCGCGCACTGATGGTGTTGCGGTGCACCAACCGGTGCTGCGGCGGCCCGCGGTCGTAGAGCATTTGGGCCGAGGCCGGCTCGGCGAAGAGCAGCACCGCGATGACCGCGAACCCGACGCCTCGCTTCGCCCAAACCGAGTTCGGCTCACCTCGAGGTGGGGCCAGCGTGACCGCGAGGGACTGGGCATTCGACATCTTCAAACGATGTGGGGCCAGACGACCCAACGCAATGAGGACTTGCCGAATTCGTGCTTGGTCGCGCTGACATGCACGCACGTGCACCCAGCTGGGCGCACAGCTCGCCCGAGCGTCGGTGGCTCTCGCGGGCCTGGCGTCAGGCGACGCAGGTGAAGTCGCGCCCCTCGAGCCACCCGCGTGAGTCGAGCCACGCGCGAATTTCGGCGCGCGCGCCTTTGGCGCCGACCGCGCTGAGCAGGTGTGACTCGTGTTCGCCCGGTGGGCCAAGGTCGTCGGGCCACACCACCCGGGCCCCGTGAATGCGCTGACCGATTTTGCGCGGGTTGAGGTCGACGAGGCGAGCCACCGCCACCCCTCGCTCGCGCAACAGCCGGGTGAGCTTGACGCCAATGTCGCCGGCGCCCCACAGGGCCAGCGAGCCCCCCGCGAAGCGCTTGGCCAAGAAGTCGGCCTTGAGTTCGAGGTGGCGCGCCGTTTCGTACCGCAGGTCGGTGCGCGTCAAGCGGCGGTCGTGGTCGTACCAGCGGTGGAGCACCCAGGGCAGGCAGGTGAGCCGGTGGCCGGCCTCCAGCAGGCGCAACCACAGCTCCCAGTCTTCCGGGAAAGGGCCGTCGCGCCACCCCCCTGCCGCCCGCACCACTTCGGTGCGCAGCGTCACCGACGGGTGGCACAAAGGAGACTCGACGAAGCGGTCGGCGAAGAGCCGTTCGGGCGTGGTCAATGAATTGAGCCACTCGCCGTACCGCTGCAAGTTTGGGCTCGGCGGCCGGTCGTCGCGAACGATGGCCACTTGCGTACCCACGCCGGCCAGGCGCTCGTCGCGCAACGCTTCGAGGCTGCGGGCGAACCGCTCGGGCTCGCTGGCATCGTCGGCGTCCATTCGGGCGAGGTACGGAGCGCGCACCTGGCTCAACGCGAAGTTCAAGGCGCTCACCAGGCCGTGTGGCTCGGGGCTGCGCAGCACCCGTATTCGAGCGTCACGCTCGGCCAGCGTGAGCAACCGACCCGCCGTGTCGTCGGTCGACGCGTCGTCGA
>JBGAIY010000141.1:0-1720 GCA_044225205.1 Myxococcaceae bacterium
ACCCGACGTTCGAGACCGTCGCGCACCGCCTCCGAAATGCCGGAGTGCCGACCCAGAGCTACGACGTCGCTTTCAACGAAGGCTCGAAGTGGGCGTGCCAGCTTTACCAACAGGGGCACTTGCGGTGCGGCACGTGGCCGGCGTTGCCGTCGCAAGCGCAGATGCTCCATGGCATCGAAAAGGTGCTGCGCAACCAACCCGGAGACCTGCACCTGTTCGCCAACCCGCGCGACGGGTACGACGGTCAGTTCTTCATCGGTACGCCGACCGCGTCGCCTCCCGCCCGCCCAGGCGGGTGGGTCGACGAGGGGCAACCGGCCCCGGCTCAGAAGAAGCCTTGACGGGCCTGGTGCAGTCGCGGCCTCATGCGGCCTGACTTGCCACGCGGCAAGTCGCTCAGGCTCGAGGTGACCGCGTGAAGTCGTCTCGACGTTGGCTGATGGTCTTGCTGGTGATGGCGGTCGTGGTGGGCTGGTGGCTCTCCACGCTCCTCGCAGACGAGCCCCAGTCGAGTTCGCCGCCGCCCGCTCCCGCTGTTTCCACGTCGCCGCCCGAGGCGCCTGAAGGGCCCCGCACCGACGCCGGGAGTGACGCTGCCGAGGTGGCCGCGGCACCGACGCCCCGCCCAAACGAGCCCGACGTCGTCGCCCGGCCGCCCGCGCCCGGGGCCCGACCCGACTTTCAAGACCCGTTCTGCGGCCCAAGCGGCGGCGAAGAATCGGTACGGGTCGTTCACACCCTGTATCGCCTCGCCCGCGACGAGGTGCTGCGCCGCGAGCAACGGCCCGAAGAAGAGCCCGCCGCCGAGACCCACGCCTTGGTGCAAGCACTCACCAAACCGTCGGCCGAATCGCTTTCGCTGGCGCAGGCATTGCCGCCGTCGCGTTGGTCGGCCGTGGCCGCGGCACTGAGCGCCCGAGAGTTGGGTCAAAAAGAATTGGAGCTCAAAATGGTTCGGGCCGCGGCCGCCGCGGGCCTCGCGCACGACCCGGCCGTGGGTCTCGAGCTTGGGTTGCTGACCCGTGACGGCCCCGACGTCGACGAGGCCATTGCCGGGCTGGGCGACTTTTTGGCCGTCGAAGCGGTGCCCATGCTGGCCCGGCTCAAGGCCCGGCTCGAAGTGCAGCGCGACATTCAACGCACCTACGAGCGCCGAGAGTTCGGCGGCCTCACCTTGCGGTGGCCCAAGGAGTCGCTCAGCTCCACGCAGGCGAATTCGGTGCTCTACGCGGTCGACGCCGCGCTCAACGACGCGGCCCTTTGGGTGGGGGCTCCGCGGCGGCCCGCGCTGACCATCGTCGTGTACCCGAGCCGTTCTGAATTGATGGCCGTGTCGTGCGTACCGGTGTGGACGGGGGCGCTCTTCGACGGGGTCTTGCGCCTGGTCGCCTCGAGCGACGAATGGGGGGTCGAACCACAATCGCTGCGCCATGAAACGTTGCACGCCGAACTGAGCCCGTACGCGCCGAGCGCCCCGAAGTGGTTTCACGAAGGCGTGGCCCAGGCCTTCGCGCAAGAACAGGGCCGGCATCAGCGCGAGTGGCGGCTCATGCTCAAGAACCATGCGTGGGTGCCGTTCTCGTCACTCAACGGCACCTTTCAAGTGCTCGGCTCGAGCGACGCCGCGCTCGCGTACGCGCAGAGCCTCGCCATGGTCGAATTTGCTCGCGCCTCGTGCGGCACGAACGCCGTGGCCGACTTGGCCGCTGCCTTTCGGGCC
>JBGAIY010000141.1:1743-16807 GCA_044225205.1 Myxococcaceae bacterium
GGGCCGGGCCGGTCACCACCGCCGCGGCGCTCCAGTCGGTCTGTCGCCGCGAAGTCACGGGTGAGGTGCTGCTCGACTTCATGTCGTCGCGCCTCGAGCGAAGAGACGATCGGCAGCGGTAGCTCGCGCGCGGTCGCCCAGCAGACCACGCCGTGGGGTACACTCGCGCCGCTCATGAATGCACCTTTCGATTCGCTTCGACTGCGGCTTCACAAGCGCCCGAAGCCGTCGGCCGTGTGGTGCCCCGTGCCGACGTTGCTCGGCTGGGCGAAGCTCCACTCAACGCACGTCACCGAGTGGAGGCGTGACTTCTCTGAAGGCCGCCCCGCGTCGGTCGAATTGGTGCCCTGGGCGCCCATGACGTTCGACGAGTGGCTCGACGCCGACGCCTGGCTGTTTCTCGCCTACCACTGCGGCTGTGTGCCCATGGCCCGCGAGCATTCGCCCGAGGGTCTCGAAATGGTGTCGCTCGCTCATCGGTCGGGGCGCCACGCGGTCTACGCCGTCGACGACTGGGAATGGGGCCTTTCGGCCCTGAGCGACTCGCTTGAAGACTGGGTGACCGTCGTCACCGCTGACGGAGCACCGAACTTCAAGGCGCTCACCGGCCGAGCACCCGCGCACGAAGACCCGCTGCAGCTGTTCAAGCGCGCCGAATGGCTCGCGTCGTTGTTCTGTGGCACCGACCCCTTCGCCGGAGGCGGTGAACCCGAAGTGCCCGCTCCGAGCAGGTGGCGCGCCGAGCGAGCCCACCTCGTGAAGTGGCCGCATTTGGCGACGTATTGGCTCGTGCACTTCATGCTGTTGGGCGACCCGACGCTGCTCGACGAAGCGCTCGAACTCGCCATGCCCCACGCGCAAGACCCGCTCGTCGGCCCACTGGCTCGCTTCTTCGTCGCCCAGCGTGAGGCACCTGTTTCGAAAAAGAAGCGTTGGCTCGTCGAGGCGGCCGAGCAAGCGGCACCGGCCCTCGGCGCGTGGCGGCGCGGGGGCGGGTGATTCGCTCCGACCCGCCGAAGCTTGTACGCTGACGCGATGCCGCGCGGGTTGTTCTTCGCCGTTCTGCTGGTGGTCGCGGAATACCGCGTCGGCTGCGATTGCGGCGACTCGCCAGCGGCTTCGAACGATGCCGGCGTGTTCGAGGCGCGCGACGCCGGCGTCAACGACGCAGGCGCAGACCGCGGTGACGCTGCAGTGATGGTCGACGCCGGCGTTGCGTTCGTCGCCGACGCCGGGGCCGACGCTGGTTTCGAAGACGCCGGGAGCGCCGACGCGGGCCCACCGCCCGACGCGGGCGTCGTACCAAGCGACGCCGGGCCGCCCGATGCCGGCGCCAATGACTCCGGCACGGTCGACGGCGGCGCGGGTGATGCCGGCGCGGGTGATGCCGGTTCGACGTGCCTGAATGAAGGCCAGGCGTGCGCGGGGGCAGGGTGCTGCAATGAGCCTGTGAATTGCTGTGCGTCGAACGGCCCCCGCAGCAGTTGGAAATGCTTGAAAGGAGACGCTTTGCCGCCCGGCTACCTGTGTCTGAATTGATCAGCCGGGTCACCCCGACCCGGGCCTGACTCAAACCGCTGAGAACCCGCTCGCCGGCCATTAACGTGGGAGATGGCATTCGAACTGGGCCCCGCGCTCCTCGACACCGAAAATGGCAAAGGTCGCATCGCCATGTTCAACCCCCGGCCGGGGTTACTGGTCACCCGAGCCGAGGGGTTCATGACCTTCGACCTGTGGGAAGTGCAGATACCCGTCTACGAGAAAGCCTTTCTTCAGGGTCACGTGCACATCTACCGTGACGCCGAAAACGTCAGGGCGTTCGACGCGAAGTACCGCGAAGCCTCGCAGGCGTATCTCAAAGAGCACCAGGCCCAGGTCAGTTCGGTCGTGTTCTTGGCCCGCTCGGCCGTGCTGCGCTTGGCCGTCAACGCGGTGCAGCTCCTCACCCGAGCGAACATGACCGCGGTCGACCGCGCCGCGTTCGACGCGCGCTTGGCCCAGATGCTCAAGCAAGCGGCCTAGCCACCCGCTTTGGGGGGGCGGGTGACGTGAACGCTGCGGCGCGGCTCGAAGTGTGCGAAGCGTTCGGCCGTGGCGTCTCCCGTGCTCGAGGTCGAGAAAGTTCGCAAGCAGTACCCCTCGTTGACCGCGCTCAACGACGTGTCGCTCCGCATAGACGCCGGTGAAATTTTCGCGCTGCTGGGGCCGAACGGCGCCGGCAAGACGACCCTCATCGGCGCCATTTGCGGTTTGGTGAAAAAGACCAGCGGCCGCATTTCGCTCTTCGGCGTCGACCTCGACGTCGACCCGCTCAAACCCCGGTACGACGTCGGCCTCGTGCCCCAAGAAATCAACTTCGACCCGTTCTTCTCGGTTCGCGAAGTGCTCAACATTCAGTTGGGGTACTACGGCAAGCGCCAAGACGAAGGCCGCGTCGACGAGCTTTTGCGGGCGCTCTCGCTCGAAGCGAAAGCCGACCAGCCCACCCGCACGCTCTCGGGCGGCATGAAGCGCCGGCTGCTCATTGCCAAGGCCCTCGTGCACCGACCGAAACTCGTCTTTCTCGACGAGCCCACCGCCGGAGTCGACGTCGAGCTGCGCCGCGACTTGTGGGCCTATGTGCGAAAGTTGCGCGCCGAGGGCACGACCGTGGTGCTCACGACGCACTACCTCGAAGAAGCGCAAGAGCTGGCCGACCGGGTCGGCATCATCGACAAAGGGCAGCTGTTGCTGGTCGAAGAAAAGCACGCCCTGTTGAAGCGGCTGGGTGAACGCCGGCTCGAAGTTCGGTTCGAGTCGCGGGTGACCGACTTGCCGAGCGAGGCGCGGGCGGGTGCGCTCGACGAGGCGGGCCTGTCGTTCACCTTCGTCGAGCGGCCGGGCACGGGCAGCGCGGCCACGGTGTTGCGCGCGCTCATCACCGCGGGGTTGCCCGTGGCCGACGTGAACATGGTGCCGTCGCGGCTCGAAGACGTGTTGTTGCGCGTGCTGCGCGGAGGTGTGGCGTGAACGTCGTCGGTACCCGTACGTTGCTCATGAAAGAAATTCGCCGGTTCATGCGCGTGCCCGGCCAGACCGTGCTGCAGCCGCTGATCAGCACGACGCTCTATTTCGTCGTCTTCGGCTACACCATTGGCGGCCGTTCGCACGAAGGGGTCTCGGGCGTTTCATACGCCGCCTACATCGTGCCGGGCCTGGTGTTCTTGGGGCTCGCGAACAACGCGTTTCTCAATTCGTCGAGCTCGTTCTTCATTTGCAAAATTCAAGGCACCATCGTCGACCTGTTGGTGGCGCCGCTCGGGCCGGTCGAGCTGCTCGTCGGCTTCATCGCGGGGGCCATGGTGCGCGGCCTGCTGGTCGGCGTGCTGACCTGGGGCGTCTCCTGGGTGTTCACCGGGCCGCGCCTCGTGCACCCGTTCGAGACCGCGGTGTTCTTGGTGTTGTCGGCCTACGTGTTCTCGGTGTTCGGGCTCATCGCCGCGGTGTGGGCCGAAAAGTTCGAGCAGATCAACCTGTTCCCCACGTTCTTGATGCTGCCGCTGACGTTTCTGGGCGGCGTGTTTTACTCGGTGCGCACCTTGCCCGAGCCCTTTCGCACCGTGAGCCTGTTCAACCCCGTGGTGCACATGGTTGAAGGCCTGCGCGCCGGCATGCTGGGCATTGAAGAGGGCTCGATCACCGGGCTGGTGCTGCTGTTGTCGTTGGCGCTCGCCACCACCGTGCTGGCGTGGCGCCTGCTGGCCACCGGCTACAAGCTCAAGAGCTGAACCGGAGGGAACTCGGCGGCCCTGGGCCGCGTCTACCGCCAAAGGCGTGCAATTTTCTTGGCTTACACCCAGCGGTCGCCCGCCTCGACCCAACTCGCCCTTGGGCGAAGTTGCTCAAGACTCGGTGGGCTCAAGCAGGGTAGGTTGGCAACGCCATGGGTATTCCGTTCGGGCGGTACGATCTGATTCGCAAAATTGCGGCCGGTGGCATGGGTCAAGTCTTGCTGGCCCGCAAAGGCGCCGAAGGCTTCGAGAAGCTGGTCGTCATCAAGCGCATTTTGCCGCACCTGGTCGAAGACGAAGAGTTCTTCACCATGTTCATCGACGAGGCCAAGATCACCATGCGCCTCGACCACCCGAACATCGCTCGCATCAACGAGTTCGGCTCTGAGAACAACGTTCACTACATCGAAATGGAGTACGTGGCCGGCGAAGACCTTCGCCGCCTCGAGAAGCTGTGCCAGGCCACCAACACCCAGATACCGCTGGGGGTCATTTTGCGCGTCATCGCCGACGCCGCCGCCGGCCTCGACTTCGCTCACAAAGCCAAAGACTCCAAGGGCACCCCGCTCAACCTGGTGCACCGCGACGTGTCACCGCAGAACATTTTGATCGGCTTCGACGGCGCGGTGAAGCTCATCGACTTCGGCGTGGCGAAAGCCATGGGGCGCGCGCAGCACACCGCCACCGGCATTTTGAAGGGCAAGTTCCCCTACATGTCGCCCGAGCAGGCCGAAGGGCTCGACCTCGACCCCCGCAGCGACGTGTTCGCCTTGGGCATCGTGCTGTGGGAACAGCTGACCGGGCGCCGCTTGTTCAAAGGCGAGAACGACCTCGCCACCCAGCGCCTGGTGAAGGCCTGCGTCGTCGAGCCGCCCTCGAAGTGGAACCCGGCCTTGCCCGCGGGCCTCGACGCCGTGGTGCTCAAGTCGTTGGCGAAGTTGCCGCAAGACCGCTACGCCGACGCCGGCGAATTTCGCATGGCGCTCGAAGAATTCGCGCTCAAGAATTCGATACCCGCTTCGAGCGCGCACCTCTCGTCGTTCATGCAGTCGCTGTATTCAGAACGCATTGCCCGCGAACAAGACCCCAAGACGCTCGAAGAAGACTCCGGCCTCACCGCGATGGACATGGGCGGCCCCGTCAGCCACGACGCCAAGACGGCCGGGCAGCGTGGCGTGCAGGTCGGCAACGTCGCCAAGCCGAAGCGCTCGAACGCCCCCCTGATTTTGGGCGCCGTCGCTCTGCTCGCCGCGGTCGGGGGCGGCGTGTGGTTCGCGACCCGACCCACCGAGACCGTCGTCGTGCCCCAGCCCATTCACCCACAACCGGTCGCGCCGACCGTGGTGAAAGCCGCCGAGCCCAAGGTCGAACCGTTGGTCTTGGCCCTCACGAGCGAGCCCGAAGGGGCCGAAGTCGAAATTGGCGGCGAAAAAAAGGGCCTCACGCCGCTCGAAGTTCGGCTCGAAGTCGCCAAGCTGCCGACCCTGCTCAAGCTGTCGTACGACGGCTACGAAGTGCACCAGTCGACGTTGACCGCCTCGGTCGGCCCGTCGCTGACCATTGAGCTCAAGAAGAAGCCCAAGGTCGTGCAGCAGGTGGCCGCCCCCATCAAGACGCAGCGCTGAAGTCGACCGCCAGCAGGCAGGCGTCGTCGTCGAATTCGCGCTTGGGCGAGTGGGCGCGCGCGGCCTGCATCAGGTGGTCGACGAAGCCGTCGGCCGAGGGCACGTGGCAGTCTCGGGCCGCGGTTTCGAGCCGCGCCACGCCGAACGCTTCGCCCGCCGCGTTTTCAACTTCGTACACCCCGTCGGTGAACAGCAACAGCCGGTCTTTTGGCTCGAGCCGATTCGACGAGGCGCGGTAGGTCGAGTCGCCGGCGAGCCCCAACGGCCGGCCCACGACGTCGTCGGGCTCGCTGAACGAAGCGACCGCCCCGCTCGCCGACAGCCGCAGCGGCTTGGGGTGCCCCGCGTTCGCCAGCCGCGTCTCGCCCGAAATGGAGTCGACCGTGAGGTAGAGCGCTGAGACGAACAACACCGAGTCGACCCCCGTCAACAGGGCGCGCAGTCGTTGGTTGAGCAGGTGCAGCATGAGCGCGGGGTGCTGCGCTTCGGGGGTCTGCGGCCCAATGAGCGCTCGCAACAAGGCCGTCACCAACGCCGCGCGAACCCCATGGCCCATGACGTCGCACATGACGATGGCGGCGGTGGTGTCAGACAGCGCGAAGACGTCGAAGAAGTCGCCTCCCACCGCGCTCGCCGGCACGTAGCGGTGGGTGAAGGTCAGCCTCGGCCTCGGCGCCCCGAAAGGAAAGGTGGGGCAGCGGTTGGGCAAAAACGCGCGTTGCACCTCGCTGGCCAGTTGAAGGTCTTCGTGCAGTTGTTGGTTTCGCGTGGCCAACTCGTTCGCGTAGTGCCAGGTGACTTCTTCGGCGCGCTTGCGCTCACAGGCGTGCCGAATGGCGCGCACCAGGTGGGTGGGCCCCAACGTGCCTTTGACAAGGTAGTCTTGCGCTCCGGCTTGCACGGTCTTGAGCCCGAGCTCTTCGTCGTCGAGCCCCGTCAGCACGATGAGCGCCACGTGGCTGGCGCCTCGCCGAATGCGCTGAAACGTGTCGAACCCGCTGCTGTCGGGCAGCGACAAGTCGAGCAGCACGACGTCGAAACACGGCGCCGCGAGCCGTTGGAGGGCCGCTTCGAGCGTCTCGGCGCGGGTGATGTCGAAGCGTCGACCCCGCAGGGCCCGGTTGAGCAGCTGCGCGTCGTCGTCGGAGTCTTCGACCAACAGCACCCGCACGGGCACGTCGCCCACGACCTTGTCGAGCGGGCCGAGCCGCGGCGCTGAGGGCACGGGGCTCAATGCTTCCACCGGCCGGCGCTGGTGGGCTGACCTGCGGCGTCGGGCACCGCCTGCCCTGGGGGCCGGTGCGCGAGGTCTTGGCGCAAGTAGTCGAGCAACTCTTGAAAGCGCGGCCCGTTTCGGTCGTCGACTTCGACGAGCAGCTGGTGGGCGTTGATCACCGTCGTCGCCCACTCCGAGGGCTGGCACGCCGGCGCGCTCAATTCGCTGAAGTCGTCGGTCATGAGCGTGCCGGGGCCGTTGAGCTCGAAGTAGCGCTCGACGCCCAAGGTCTTGAACAGCTCGTACGTTCGTGGCGCCACGCGGTACAGCGTCGGCCTGAAGTGCCCCAGCTTTTCGAGCTTGAACGACAGGCCGACCAACACGCCGAGAAACGTACTGTCCATCGACGTGCAGGGGCCGAGGTCGATTTCGAAGGCGTGGTGACCTTGGCCCACCATTTCTTTCGCGAACGTCTGAAACGGCGCGGCGTGCAAGTGCGTCGCGCGCCCCTGCACCCGAATGCACACTTTGTCGCCGAACGTTCGAACCCAAATCTGCCCACCGGGCTGTTCCATGGCTGGCCTCCAAAACGATTCACGCCGTCGGTGACCGGCTCACCGGGAAACAGGCGGCGCGAAATTCGGGGCACTTGCAGTCGTGGAGGCGTCGCTTGCTTCTCGAAGCCTAACGGCCCCTCGTTTTTCTCGCTCTGTCGACCGTCGACCGTGGGCTAGACAAGCCCGTGAAATGAAATCATTGGTGTTGGTGGCGGTGTTGGCGGTGTCGGTGAACGCGCGGGCCGAGCCGGCAGAAACGGCCAGCCGGGGTCGGGGGTGGCTCACCGGTCTTGGGGTCGGGCTCGCGGGAGCCGGGCTGGCCGCCCTCGCGGTGGGCGGGGCGTTCTCGGCCAATGCGGCCGAGTCTGACGCGCTCCTCAAGGCGTACAACCCGCCGACCGCCGAACAGGCCAATTCGGCAAAACGGCTGCTCGATCAACGAGATGGCGCCCTTTCTGGAGCGCTCGTGATGTGGGTCGCCGGGGGGGTGCTCATCGCCGCCGGCATCGCCAGTGTCCTGTTCGACGGCCTCGCGAAGCCGACGCTTGGTCACATGGCGTGGGCTCCACTGGTCGGGCCAAGCGGAGCCCTGGCTGGTGCCACACTGACCTACACCGCTGGGTTCTAACGCGCCGTGGCGCCCCGACGCACATCGGCCCCTTGGCGAGTCAAGGTCGACCAGGTGCGTCGTCGGCTCGAAGAACTCGGCGACCAGACGTGGGCGCTGGCCGAGGCGCGTCTCAAGGCCCGCCCGCCGGTCGCCACCTTCGACGGTGACGTGCGTTTCGCCGTGGTGACGGTGAATTTCTCGACGACGCGGTTTTTGAAATTGATGCTGCTCACGCTCGCCGAGCAAACCGGGCTTCGCCAGCTCAAGCGGGTCGTCGTGGTCGACAACGCGTCGCAAGACGGTGGGTTGCCTTTCATGCGGCGGTTGGCCGCGCGGGTGCCGCTGGTCGAGTTGGTTGAAAACCGGTTCTTGTTGAGCCACGCGCGGGGCATGCGCCTGGGGTTCAAGCGGCTCGACGCGCTCGACCGCGACCGCCCCGAAGCCGAACGCGCGAATGTGCTGCTCTCGTGTGACACCGACGTCATTTTTCGTCGTCGTGACACGCTCGAGGTTCTGGCGAAGTGCTTCGACGCGGCCGACGTGGCCGCCGCGGGTGAACTGCGAACAGGCCTCTACCCCTACGCCGAAGCCCAAGCCTCGTTTCTCGCGGTGCGGCGCGACATCAGCGCTCGCCGTGACATCGCGCCGTGGGTCAATCACGGGGCCCCGGCGTATTGGCTGCAGCGCAGCCTGTGGTCAGCATGAACACCCCGCGGGCGGCGGTTTCGCGCGGGCTGCCTTGCGCTCGTTCGGCGGGGGCGATGAGTGACCTCACCCGCCGGGCTTCTTGGGCCAGCGGCTCGAGCAGCGCCGGCTCTTTCGAGCGACACCACTGGAGGTACAGCGCGTGAAGCGCTCCTCCCGGGCCGCCCCAGTCGTCGGTTTCGATTGCAGCCGCGCGCAGAAATTCGCGCCGGGCGGCCATGAATTGAAGCCGACCGATGAAGCGGTTGCCCCGTTCGAACTGCCCTGTCGTGTCGCGACCTTTGGGCGATTTCACGGCCGAGGCAGGGGGGCTCGTTCGGCACCGGCGTTCGCGAGGCTGGCGAGTTCTCGGTCGTGAACTCGGCTCAGCGTGACGAGCCCGACCACCGCGCCGACCCCGGCGTACAGCATGTCGCTTTGGGCGTCCCACACGTCGCCTTGGGTGCCCAAGAAGGCGTCTCCGCCGGCGGGGTCGAGCACCAGTGCGGCGCCCCATTCGAACAGTTCGTACATCGCGGCGAAGCCGAAAATCATGGTGACCGAGATGAACGCGAGCCACCCGTTTCGCTCGAGTTTCGCCTGACGCAAGAGCACCTCGCGCAGCACGAACACGGGGAAAAAGCCGAACGCGAAGTGGCCCACCTTGTCGTAGTTGTTGCGCGACCAA
Organism: Myxococcaceae bacterium; assembly: GCA_044225205.1. Taxonomy (GTDB): domain Bacteria; phylum Myxococcota; class Myxococcia; order Myxococcales; family Myxococcaceae; genus JAEUJT01. The sequence goes on from JBGAIY010000141.1 coordinate 10,894, forward strand.
CCGAAGGCCACTTTCGCCCACTCACCGAGCGGCGCCTTCGCGTAGGTATAGTAGCCGCCGTACACGAGAATCAAAATGTGAATGAAGACGAAGACGTACACCAACCTCGTCATGGGCAGGCGCCGCCAGGTGACCGCGAGCGCGACCATGCCCAACAGGCCTGGCCCCACTTCGAGCAGCCAATTCAATGGGCCCGCGGGTGTCGTGAGCAGCGTCGCCGCGAAGACGACGCCGAGCGTGGCCGCGAGCGCCAACGGCAGCCTCGGTGACGTCATGGCACCGACTCGCCGCGGGGGCGTTCGACGACCCAGCCGAGCGCGACGACGAATTCGCCTCGGCCGATGAAGGCATGGCCGGGCACGACGTCGGCGCCGGCGCGAGCGATGAAGGCCAAGGTCACCGGGCCGATGCGGCCGTTGACACCGATGAGGGCTCGTTGCGGCAAACGCAGGGCCGACGAAGCGATGAACACGTCGACGCCGCTTTGCAAACCGAAGTCGACCGAAAATGCGTCGCCCCCCAAATTGAGCGTGAGCCCAGCGTGTGGCCCGAACCCCAAGTTGAGGGCGGCGTCAGGCACCACGTACACGGCTCCGCCCAGCTGTGCCGACGCGGTCGCGAAGCGGCGAGGCCCGAGCTGCCATTGACGTGAGCCCCGAAGCTCGAAGAACCGGTCGACCCAGGAGTACGCCAGTTCACCGCCCCAGGCGGCGCGAGCATCGGCGTCGGGCGCCACCAGGCCCACGCCCAGGGTGCGAGGGCCCGCCCACACCTCGACGCGTGGTTGTGGCACGAGGCGCCCGTGCCCGGTCACCCAGGCGCTCTCGGCCAGGGCGGGCGACGAAGCGAGCATCAACGAAGCGACCAAGCGAAGGGCCTTCATCGGGTCGACACCTCGACGCCGTCGACTTGGCGCAACGCGGCTTCTCCAACCGAACCGTCAGCACCGAGCGCGGCGTGCAGAAACGCGGTCATCGCCCCTTCGATTCTCGCATGCGAATCGGCGAGCGTTGCCTGCGGAGGGCAGCGCTTGGCGTCGTCTTGGTCGGTGTTGGTAAACCCGAAGTGCGTCATGCCCGGCACCACCACCAACGCCGTGGGCGACGGCATTTTCGCCCAGCCGGTTTGCACTTGGGTCAGCTTCGCTTGGCAGTCGCTGGCACCCGCCAAGAAAAGCGAAGGCATGCCCAGCCCCGGCAGCTTCGCGTCGTCGGCCGCGTCAGAAAAACTGGCCTGCACCGCGAGCGCCCGAAAAGAGCCGGCGAGCGCGAGTTTGGTGGCCACGACGCCGCCCAAGCTGTGCCCCGCGACGGCGATGCGCGTCGGGTCGACGAGGCCGCTGAGCCATGACGGGGGCGGGTTGACGAGCAGTTGTTGCGCGGCCAGCCCGTTTTCGATGCCGAAGAAGGCGAGCTGCAGGGTGTGTTCGGGCAGTGCCACCACGTAGCCCTGACGGGCGAGAAACTCGGCCTGCCAGAAGTACCGTTCGGTGGGTACAAAACCCCCTTGTACATACACCAGGGCGGGAAACGGGCCGGTCTTGGGCGTGCCGTCGGGTTGCGCGGGGTAAATGACATGAACGCGCAGCAGGTCGGTGCCGTTGGTACGGGTCTCGAAGACGGCTTGGGCGACCTGGTCGCCGAGGGGAACCCCAGCGCGCGGGGTGGCGGGCCCGCAGGCGGCCAAGAGGGCTAGGGCAGCGAAATGCCAAGGTTTTTGACGCATGGTCTGTGCGAGACTTAATGCGCTTCGCCGGCAGGTGCGATTGAATCAAACGGCTGGCACTTCGTCTGATCGCAGCATGAGCCCAACTTCGCGCAGCAACGAACTGGGCATGAGGAGACACCACATGCGTTTCAAACTCGGTCTACCGCTGTTGGGTTTTGCGCTGTTCAGCAGTGCCTGCACGGTGCGCTCCTACGAGTACCGGGCTCGGCCGACGGTCTACACCGAGACCACCGTCGCCACGTGCACCGACCCGCGTTACCCCTGCGCGAACACCTATTACTGGGACGAGTGGCGCAGCGTGTACGTGTTCTACGACGGGTACCGCTACTACGACGCGTTGGGCACGCCCGGCAGCTACCCGTTGCCTCCTTCGAACATCGTCATCAGCTACCCGCCGTATGGCTACGTGCCACCGAGCTCGTATTACGCGCCGCCGAACCGCTACTACCCGCCGCGCGGGTACGTGTCGCCGCCGCCTGACTATCACAAGGCGGTGCCCGTGCCGGGCGGTGGCTCATATACCTACGTGCCGCCTCCGCGCGGTGGTGGTTCGGTCGTCGTTTCGCCTCCGCCGCCCTCCGCCGCCGACCTCGGGTGGCTACGTCTCGCCGCCCCCTCCGACTTCGGGTGGGTACGTGTCGCCGCCGCCGCCGACCTCGGGCGGGTACGTGTCGCCGCCTCCTCCGCGAAACGGCTACGGCTCGACGGGTGGCGGGTACGTTTCTCCTCCGCCTCCGTCGTCAGGCGGGTACACCTCGCCGCCGCCTCCCTCGGGAGGGTACGGCTCGACGGGTGGCGGGTACGTTTCTCCTCCGCCGCCGTCGGGTGGAGGGTACACCTCGCCGCCGCCTCCGAGCGGCTCGGGTGGAGGCGTGATTGCACCGCCGAATACCGGTTCGGGTGGCTTCAACGCGCCGCCTCCGCCGGTGGCCGGTGGCAACACCGGTGGCGGGTTTGGCTCGCCGCCGCCTCCGGTCTCGGGTTCGGGTGGCAACGTGCCGCCGCCGCGCACGGGGGGCTTCGGTTCGCCGCCTCCTCCGGTGGTGGGTGGAGGCACGGTCTCGCCTCCAACGTCGGGTGGCTACGTGTCGTCGCCGCCCCCGCCGTCGACGGGCATGGGTACCGTCACGGTGCCGCCTCGCCCCATTGGCGGTGGTTTTGGCACGCCGCCCCCGTCGACAGGCATGGGCACCATTTCGCCGCCCTCGCACGGCAACAACGGTTACATCGCGCCGCCGAATACCGGCACGGTGGTGGCGCCTCCGACGGGCCGCGACGTCGGCCTCGGCGTGCAGCGTGAGCTGCCGACCCGAGTGAATTTGCCCCCGGCACCGTCGAACTTCCCTCCGCCTCCGACGTCGACGGTTCAACCGCCCCCGAAGCGCAACAACACGTTGTCGCCGCCGCCTCCGGTGGTCGGTCGCCCGCCTCCGCCGCACTGATTTTCAGCGGTTTCGTTCGAAGTGAACCCGGCGTGCCACTCCTGGCCCGCCGGGTTTTTCGTTTGTCAGCGCCGGCTGCACGCCCGAACTCAGGTCAAAGGGTCGCCCAAAGAACGACCGCGTGGGTCGTCCATGGAGGCATGACCCTTCAAGGAACGTCGATGGTGTCTCCCAATGCCGCAGCGGTATGGGTCGTTGCTGAGCAGAATTCAAACCGAAGACGGCTTCGCCACCAAGACCACCGTCGGCCCAGAGCTCGAAACGAAGCTGCGAATGACCTCGTGGGTCATCGACGTATCGCCCGCCCCAAAGGGCGCTGATCGAGAACCTGGTGTTCGACGTGCAGCAAGACGTCAAAGGTGGCCCGCAGAAGGGCGACGTTTTGTTTCGCGCGAAGAACGTGGTCGACGGGCAGCCCCAGGTGACTTGGTTTTCGGCGGGCAAAACGCTCTACCCGCCAGGAGCCGTGACTTTGCTCACGCGTCTTTGTCGCCGGCGAAGTAGTCGACCTGGTCGTCTTTTTGAAAAATGAAGCGTTGGCCGTTGGGCGGCTTGCCGACCGCCGCGGCCACTTTGCCGGTGTCGGGGTATTCGACGATGTCGTGGCCCATGCTCACCGAGAGGCCCAAGTAGCGCAACGGTTCGGTGCCGTCGTTGATCAGCTGATGCGCCGGCCCCCCAGGAGGAAATGAGACGAAGTCGCCTACCCCAATGGGGGTGAGGCCGTCGGGCGTGCGCACCTTGGCCGAACCCGAAACGACGAAGAGCGCTTCTTCGGTGACGAGGTGCGAATGAAAAGGAAACGACTTTTTGCCTGGGGCGAGTTCCCACAGGCTGCATTGCAGCTTGTCGCCACCCAGAGGCTTGCGCCGCTGGCTGTAGTTGCCTCGAACCAGTGAGTCGACCCACGCCGCTTCAGCCGATTTGACGATTTTCATGGGCTTGAGCCAACGCCAACGGGCCCGCTTGCGCCAGCCCGAAAGAGGGGCGCTGGGTCAAGCTCCTGACAGCCCGTGACATGGGGTGTCGTTTCGGCACAAAGCCTGCTTCTGTTGCGGGCATGCGACTCGATTCACTCATTCAGGCCGCACGCGAACTGGGCGCCAGCGACGTGCACCTCGAGGGTGGGTTTGCTCCGACTTTTCGGGTGCGAGGCTCGCTGCGCAAGCAGCAGGAGGCCCTGGCGCCCGCCGTGTTGACCGCCATGGCGCGCGAGCTGCTCGGTGACGAATGGTCAGCCTTCGTCGCTCGCGGTTCTGCCGATTTGTCAGTCGTGCTGGCGGGGCAGCGGTGTCGGGTGAACGTGCTGCGCTCGAGCCGGGGCGTCGGGTTCGCGATTCGGCTGCTCACCAGCTCGAGCGCTACCTTGAAGAGCCTCAACCTGCACCCCGACTTGGTGAAGCTGGTGCAACCCTCGCACGGCTTGGTCTTGGTGTGTGGGCCCACGGGAGCGGGCAAGACGTCGACGCTCAATGCCCTGCTGCAGGAGATCAACCTGCGCGAGGCGCGGCACATCATCACCATCGAAAGCCCCATCGAATATTCGATGCAGCCGCGAAAGTCGTTCATTCGCCAGCGCGAAGTGGGCCGCGACACGCCGTCGTTCGAGCAGGCGTTGCTCGACTCACTCCGCGAAGACCCCGACGTGTTGATGGTGGGCGAGCTGCGCGAGCCCGAAGTCATGCGCCTGACCCTCGCGGCGGCCGAAACCGGGCACCTGGTCTTGGCGACGATGCACTCGTCGACCACGGCCGAGGCGCTGCAGCGGCTCGTGTCGGCGTTCGCTCCCGAAATTCAACAGTCGATGGGCGCCCAGTTGGCCGACGTGCTGGTCGGCGCCGTGGCGCAGCGGCTGCAATTTCACGAGGGGCGGCAGCTGTTGGTACCCGAATGCGAAGTGCTCATGGCGAACACGGCGGTGCGGTCGCTGATTCGGTCTGGTCACTATTTCCAGTTGGGCAACGCACTCGAGACCGGAGCCGCCGACGGGAGCTTCACCACCGCGCGCTACGCCGAGTGGTTGGCGCGCAAGACCGACTTCGTACACCCCAGTTCGGTGCCCGAGCCCGCGGCCGAAAAGCGGCCCGCGCTGCCGGTGATGAAACCAGTCGCGGCGTCGGCCCGAAAGCCGGCGGTGCCGGCGGTGTCGAGCGCCGAAGACGGCGCGGTGGTGCTCGACGGCGCCGAAGAAGACCTCTTGTCGATCATCGACAAACTCGAGAACGACTGAGCTGGGGCGCGTTGACGCCTGGGGTTTTTCGCCGCGGAAAAATGGGAGCGACCGGTCGATTGGCGAGGTCGCCGTCATTTTTCGGAAGACCGGCGCGGTGGCGTGGCGTCATTGGGTCGCGAGGGTTTTTCCTCGTTCACGACAGGAGCTGCCATGAAGAAGAAATCGCTGAAGTTGCAGGTTCAGACCATCAAGTCGTTGACCGACGTGCCTGCCCAGGGGCAGGCCCACGTGGTCGGCGGTGGTCAGGTGACGTCGCTGTGCTGTGCGACGGCTTCGGTCATCGAGTGCTGAGTCGTTCGAGCGCGCGCGAGGCGGTTCGTCGCCCGCGCGCGCTCACCTTCTGCACGACACTTCACGAGCCGTTCGGTCGAAGCGGGTGCACTTCGAGCGGGTAGCCGGGCAGTTCGGCGGTGGGGTCGTGGAGTCTCCATTCGGTCAGTCGCAGCCCGCCCCGGCCGTAGCCCCACCCTTCTGACGACCCGAACGCGGCGGGTGAAACGGCCGCGACGTG
>JBGAIY010000142.1:0-16871 GCA_044225205.1 Myxococcaceae bacterium
CATGACCTTTGAGGTACCAACCGTGAAGGAGGTGGACGCCAGCGACGTCAAACGCATCACAAGTGAGCCGCTGAAAAAAACCGCGTAGCAGTCGCAAAGGGTGGCGCAACGACGGACACCACTTGACGGGACGTGACCCACTCGCACTTCGGCTTTGATTCTCGCGCGCGGCCGACCACCTCGAACCTCATTCAGCACCGCAGCTCACGACGCCGCGGGAGCACTCGCACTTCGGGCATGCCGATGCGGTCGCACGGCCTTCTGCACGCCCGCATTCACGCACTCCGCAGCTCACAACGCAGCAGGAGCGCGAGCTTTTGCCGAAGTGGTGCGGGCGGGCGGCCGTCAGCGCCAACGACTGACCGCCGTGGAGTTCACGTGGCATTCAGCATTGCAGCTCACGACACCGCGGGTGCGCTCGAGCTTCGGTCGACGCGGCCCGGGCGCGCGCGGCCGCCTCGAAGCGGCTCACTCCGGCATTCTTCACGGCGCAGCGGTTGGGCTCACGCTTTCGGCCGCCGAAGGCCCGCGGCCGACGAAGCGGCCCTGTCACTCGTTCATCGGTTGCGCACCGAAGGCACCCACTTCATGTGCTGCAAGAATTCTGAACACGTCGCCTGGAGCGCCGGGGCCAACGACGCCGACGCCGCGAGCACGTCACCGTTGCGTACGTCGAACGGGGCACCGTCGACCCGACGAATGACGCCACCCGCCTCTTCGACGAGCACGGCCGCGGCGGCGATGTCCCACGGGTGGAGCCCGAATTCAAAGAACCCGTCGAACCTCCCGGCCGCGACGTAGGCCAAGTCGAGCGCGGCACTGCCCATGCGGCGAATGCCGCGCGCCTGGCGAACGATGCGTGAAAACAGCCCGAGCGGCACGTCGGGGTTGACCTGCACGTCGTAGGGGAAGCCGGTGCACATCAGCGCGTCGGCGAGTTTGTCGGTCTGACTGACTTTCAGCGGTCGCCCATTGAGCGTGGCGCCCTGCCCTTTCGCGGCGGCGAACAGTTCGTCGCGGGTGGGGTCGTACACGACGCCCGCCAACAGCGCGCGGCCCGAGCCCGTCGGCGCGGGGCCTTCGACGGCGAGGGTCACGCAAAAGTGCGGCACGGCGTGGGCGTAGTTGGTGGTGCCGTCGAGCGGGTCGACAAACCACGTCCACTCGCTGTGGCCTGAAGCGCCGGCCTCTTCGGCGACGACGGCATGCTCGGGGTAGTGGCTCCGCAGCGTCGAGACGACCGCCTCTTCGCTCGCGTGGTCGGCGTCGGTCACCAGGTTGCCGCGCCCGGTGCCTTTGAATTCGACCGTGCGAACGAGCTCGAGGCGCTCTCGCAGCACCTGGCCGCCTCGCCGGGCAGCGGCGACGGCCACGTCGAGCAACTCGGTCGGGGTCGGTGCAGTCACGGTTGTTCGGCCAGCAAGGCCTCAATGGCTTTGCGGTACGTTCGGCGAGCGTCGTCAGAAAAACCTTCGTGCACTTCGCGAACGACCCCACGGCGGTCGACCAAATAGGCGGTGGGCATCAACTTCACCCGCAGCACGGGTTCGACGACTTGGGCGCCGGGGTCGACCAGCACGGGCACCTGCACGTGGGTTTCGCTCAAGAACTTGTCAATTTGCGAACCGTCTTCGTCGACGTTGATGGCGTACACCGACAAGCCGCGGGCGGCGAACTCGGTGCGCAGCTCGTCGTACACGGGCAGCGCGTCACGGCACGGCTCGCACCAGGTGGCCCACACGTCGAGCAGCACCACCCGGCCGCGATCATCGCTCGCATGCCACGGCGACGAAGGGCCGCCGTGCCGAGCGAGCGTCAACTCGAGCGGGGTTCTGGGCAACGCCGGTGCGTTCGTCTCTTCGGCGAGGGTGCTCGTACCGACCAGTGAAGACTTGGTCGCCGCCGACGGGCCGCTCAACGCCACGCAAGCGACTTGCGTCATGAACGCCACCACCACTGCCCGGTGAAGCCACGGCTGACGCATGGGTGCCCTCGTGAGTGTTCTCGGCGGCGCGGCTCAAAAGAAGCCTTCGGGCACGAAGACAATGTCGCCCGGCAGCAGCGAAAAATTCTTCTCGCGGCCGGTGATGATGTCTTCGACCTTCACGGGCACTTTCATTTCGCGCCCGTCGAGCACGCGCACGACGTTGACGCTGTTCTTCGCGGCCGTCTTGTTGAAGCCGCCCGCCTGGCTCAGGGCCTGAACAATGGTCATGCCCTCCTCGAACGAAAAGGCGCCCGGCTTCGAGACGTCGCCAAAGACGAAGACTTTCTTCGAATTGAACTCTTTGACGAGCACCGACACCTGAGGCCGGCGGAGGTACCCGTTCTTCAAACAGTCGGTGATGGCGACCGACGACTCGGTGGGCGTCAGCCCCGACACCCTCACCGCCCCACAGAGTGGAAAGTTGATGAGCCCTTCGGGCGACACCCGGTACATGCCCGACAAGTCGGGCTCTTGGTAGACGCGCACTTCGAGAAAGTCGCCGCTCGCCAAGGTGTTGGCGTTCACCCCACCGTCGGGCACGATCGTTGCGGGCATGGCCAGGCCGGTGGTCTGCGGCGTGCGACACGCGAGGGGGGCCAGCGCGCACAGAGCCACCGCGAGTGCGGCCGTCGGGTTCAGGGCCGAAAGACGCATGCTCAGTAGTGCAGCGTGAGGCGCAAGAGCGCCTCGTGCCGAGTGAAATTCACCGTGGTGACCGCCGCGCTCGAGGTGCGGTAGCTGACGCCGTACCCCGCCCCGACATCGAACCACGAAGTGATGGAGAAGGTGGGCCCGACGTTCAACGCGAACAACAAGTCGTTGCGGCCGGTGCCGGTGCCACCCGCAGTCGCGGGCACGGCGTAGAACGAGAAGTAGTCGACCGAGGCCGTGCCGTTGAGCGACAACCGGCCATTCAAGAAGGCGACCTTCGCGGTGAGGTACCCGCGGTCGTCGGCGAACGAACCAAACACGGGGGTCGGCAGCACGTTGCGCACATAGCCAATCGACAAGGTCGTGAAGTCGGTCGGTATGTACGAGAACTGCAGCTGGCCAATGGGGCCGGTCGCGTTGCTCGAGCCAAAGTCGTGGGCCACGCCGGCCATCAACGTCAGTGAAATGCGCGGAGAAATGAGACCGTTCAAACCGGCCTGCACGTGCAGCACTTTTGACTGCGGGTTGGTCGACGTCGGGTCCCAGTAGAAGCGGTAGTCGAACGAGGAGTCGAGCACGACGGCGGTCTTGGGCAGAAACTTGTACCGACCGGCGAGGCCGAACGCCAAGTTGCTGTAGTTCATCTTGCCGAGCGTGGTCGGGTTGCAGGTGATGTCGCCCGCCTGACAGCCGCTCACATTGCCGGTGAGGAGCGGGTCAAAAAACTCGACGCCCCAACCGACGCGCGGGGTGATTTCGAGGGCGCGGCCGCCGGGGTGAATGGGCACGGCGAGGTGGGCGTCGTTGAAGAGCGACAGCACGCCGACGCCCAGCACCGGGTTCTGGGTGCGGTCTGACCGCACGAAGCCGTCGCCAATCTGCACTTCGACGGCGCCGTCTGTGTTGAAGGCGGTTTCGACGCTGGCGTTGGCCTGCAACCGAGACAGCGAACGCGACGACGGCGACAACAGGCCCGAAAACAACAAGTACTCGAGCGAGGCCAACAAGCCGACATTCGTCGAGTCGTTGCTCAGGTCGAACCGGGTACCACCACGAAACGTGAAGACGAGCTCGGGGCTCGGTACCGGGTTGCCCGACGCGTCTCGGTTGAAGAACCCAACGGCCGAATCGAACCGAGAGTCGACGTCGAGAAAGGGGTGAAGGCGACCCTCTCCGATCTTGAAACCAACGGCGTCGGCACGCGCGGGCATGGCCGAGAAGCCGACGACGAGCGCCAGCAACAGCAGCAACGTCTGTGAACCCCTCACCGAGCGCATTTGCTTATTCGCACCTAGCACAGCGGTTGGGTGCTCCAAGTAGATTTCGCCTCACAATTCGCTCGCTTGTGGCTGCTAGGGCCCGGTGGTGGGGCTGGCGGGAGCGGGACGAACATCGACCAACGTCATTGGCGGTGGCAGCAGAGCCATGCACTGTTCAGCCTCTGCACGAAGTTGCTGCACTTTCGACCCCGCGATGCTGACCTTGGTGTACTCATGGTCAGACGTCGTTGTCTCTTTTCGAGCCACCGACTCCTGCAAGTTCACATCGGCTGTCTCAGAAATGCGCAGCAACCCTTTGATTTGGGTCAGTTTGTCATTCACACAAGTCAGCTTGACGACGTCTTTGCTGCTGCGGGCCTCTTCGAGCTTGGCGAGCACGTCTTTGAGCGCACCGCGCATGCGGTTGAGCCCCTCGGCGCTGGTACGCAGCTTTTCGGGGTCGGGTACCTTTGACGCGTCAACGTCAGACGAAGGCTCGGGTGGCTTGGCAGCAGCTTGGGCCCAAGTCGCTCCCGCCTGGAGCGCAACCAGCAGCAGCACCATTCGGTGGTTCACGGAAAGAGACTCCCCTCGAAAACGGGCAAAAAACTTAGAGGCCGAACCTGTGTGTGTCAATGCAGGTTCCGCAATGCGGCAGGTGTCACGTCAGTGCCCGTTGCGGGGCGGTTCATTCATGACACAAAGCGAGCCCAAACGGCCGAAATTCGCTCATTTTCACAGCCGGGCGGCCAGCCGTGTATTCGCTTCGCGCAGGCGCGCCGACAGCATGCGCGCAATGTTGATGATGACGAAGGTGAAGCCGTCGCGGTGCTGCTTGCGAAACGAGGTGAGGTTTTCGGCCGTGAGGTGCAACAACTCGCATTCGGTGTGCGCCCGAATGGTGGCCGAGCGGTACTCTTTGTCGATCAGGCTCATTTCGCCGAAGAACTGCTGGGGCCCGAGCACCGCGATGACCTTGGGCGCACCGGTGGCGTCGCGGCGAACGACGTCGACGTCTCCGCTGGCGATGATGAACACGCTGTCGCCCAGCTCGCCTTCTTCGAAGACCACTTGGCCCGCGTCGAAGCGACGGGGGCGAGAGAGGTCGGCGACGTATTCGAGCTCTTGATTCGAGAGCATTTCGAACAACGGAGACCCTGAGAGCACGGCGAGTTTGTCCATCGACTTTCCCCTCTCACGACACGGCCACGGCCGAACCTTTACGCCCAGTCAAAAAGTACTTTTCGAACCGCCGGTCTCCTTCTTCGACCGACGGAGGGGCGGCGCGCGCGGGTTCTAAGAAGCCGACCCCGCGCTGTCGGTCGACCGAATAAATGGCGAGCGAACGAACTTCGACGTTGTACGCGTCGCGGTCGTCGACCAAGGCGACGGCGAAGGCCTGGCGTTGGTCGTCGCGGTGCCGAAAGTACATGAAGTCGGTGCCCACGGCCGAACCGAACAAGTCGCGGGCGCGCGCACGAACCGCGGCCAACGCCTCTTTGGCTTTGGCGACAGCGGCGGCGCTCAGGTCGGCTTCGGTCTTGAGCGCTTGGGCCTTTTTCTTTCGCTCTTCGGCCAAGCCGAACAGGTGTTCTGATTCGCGGCGCACCTTGCGGGCGAGCACGCGCTCTTCGCACGTCATGAGGTTCACTTCGGTGCTGCGCGCCCAGAGCCGTTCGACTTCGTCCCAGAGGCGGCTGCGGCGAGCCATTTCACGCTCGTATTCTTCGGTGATGACGCGCAACCGCCGCTCGAGCGGGTCGATTTCGGTGGCCGGGCGCTTCTGGTCTTTGGCGTCGTCGAGCGCCTTTTCAGCGGCGCCCAGCCGGTACCAAATTTCAGACACCTTGAAGCGCTGTTCTTCGAACGCCGCCACCCCGGGGAAGCTGCGGTTTTCAAGTTCGGTCGCTTCGGCGAGAGACCGCGCGGCGCCGTCTTCGCGCGAAACTCCATCAGGGTGAGCTGGGCCAACACTTCGTCGCGCTTGGCTTCGGCGTCAGCCACGGCAGTACGGGCGGCGACCAGCTCGCGCCACCACGCCACGAATTCTGGCGAAGCCACGAGCTCACGAATCTCTGGGAGTCGTCTGATTCGCATGACCTGACCCGAAGAATGCCACGGGTCACGCACGTCTGCGAAGTCTTGGCGGCGAAACCCCGCTTGGGCCGCGTTGAGTTGCGCCGAGCCTTACGACGCCGGCGAGAAGACGAACGGGTATGCCACCGTCGCCTCACCGTCAGGCTTGAAGGGGAAAGACCAACCCCGAATGACGGTCTTGATGCAGCTGGGCACCGCGTCGTTGCCCAGCGTGTTCTCTTCGATTTCGATGTCTGACGCGCGGCCCTGAGGCGTGATCGTGAAACGTACGACGACCTTGCCCTTGAGGCTCGGGTTTCGCTTCAGCTCTTTTTCATAGCAGCCCTGAATGGCCGTCATGCGGGCTCGCAAGAACGCGGCGAGCTTGTTGCGGTCGATGTCGGCGCTCTCGACTTCGGGGGCCGCGTCGGCGACTTTGCCGCGCACCTGGGCGGGGCCCTTTTCGGCCAAGTTCACATTGCCAGCGCCCGACGTACCGAGGTCACCGATCGACGCCGCTTTGCCCGCGCCGCCGCCTTTGGGGCCACCGGCCGCCAGAGCGTCGGCCGTCGCCACCCCCACGCCGCCCGCGCCGTTGAGCGCGTCGGCGATGCTGCCCACGCCGTTCGAATTGCCGAGCACGTCTTCGAACGCGCCCGCTCCACCCGACGAGCCGATGATTTTGAGCAGGCCTTTCGAAGCCACCTTTTGCTGCAGTTCGGCTTTGGCCGAGGCGTTGCTGGTCGCCGGCTTCTTTTCAGCCTCGGCCACCTTCTCTTCTTTCTTTTCTTCTTTCTTCTCGTCTTTGCTCTTGGCCACCTCGGGCTTCTTTTCAGGCTTTTTGATTTCGACCGGCATCATCGCCTTGACGAAACGGTCGGGCAGTTCGTCGAGCGACAGTTCGCGGTCTTCGGGCATCGGCTGCATCGCGATGTAGGTCGCTCCGCTGAAGTGCAACAGCAGCGACGCACTCAAAATGGTGAAGAAGAACTTGTCGACCTGAGCGAAGAAATTGCCGCGCACGTTCGCCGGCAATTCGACCTTCGGAGGTTCGGGAGGCGGCGTGACGAACTGAAACAACAACGACACTTCGCCGAGCGAGACCCGCCCTTTCGACGAGTCGTTGAGCGGCAGCACGAAGTCGGAGCCGCGCGCCTTGGCGAGGCCCTGCTTCTGCAACTGGTCGAGCGGTACTTCTGACCCGTTGACGTTGATGCGCCCTTCCATGCCGGCGCGAAAAATGAGGGCGTAGTGGCCGTTCTTGTCGACCTCGAAGAGCTGAAACGAGGGCGGCAAGTTCGACACGGGCACCACGAAGGTGTTGCGCGAGTCTTGGCCGACGGTGATGGTGACGCGCTTTCGCAGCGTGCGGTCTTCGGTGATCTTGCTGCCCTGAATCAGCGCAACGCGCAGGTTCTTCACGCCAGCCGTGGTCATGATGCCCTCTTGAACGACCTGACAACCGTTCCCGCGAGAAGTTCCAACGCAGGTATCTCCGTGAAACAAGGCCCGGGAGACGGTAAAGGTGTAGCCCCAAAAGCAAACGACCTCAAGGATCTGGAAGAGGCGTTGTTCAAAGGGGTGTGTGCTTCGGGGCGGCCCGTCAGGCCGCGAGTGACGAATCGGTCGCGTCGTCGGCTTTGGCCTTCATGGCCTTGATGAGCCGGGTGCGGCCGCGGTTGAGCGCGCTCTTCACCGTGCCCTCGGGCAGGCCCAGCATGCGCGCAATGTCGGGGTACGAATAGCCGCGCAAATCGCGCAGCGTCACGACCAGGCGGTGCTGCTCCGACAGGGTGTCGAGCGAGGCCAACAGCAATTCGTGACGCTCGCTGCCCACCGCCTGAGTTTCGGGGTCTTCACAGGTCAACTCGGGGCTCTCGAGCCGACCCCGGCGGCGACGCGCCCGCAGCGAATTGATCGACGAGTTGACCAAAATGCGGTGCAGCCAGGTCGTACAGGCCGCCTTGCCGTCGAAGCGCACGTCTTGCGAGCTGAGCTTCGCGAACACCTCTTGCACCACGTCTTCGGCTTCGTCAGCGTCTTGGAGAATGCGACGGGCGATGGCCAGCGCGCGACGGCGGTGGGCCTTGTACAGGTCGGCGATGGGAGGCAGGGCGCTCATGCCCGGCTTCAACGGCCGGCCGTCGGTCGCGATCTACCTGGTCGCCACCCGGCCACAAAAGCCAGTGAATTCAGCTTCTTACCGCGCGATTATCTTGCGAAAGCCGCTTCGCTCACCGCGCATGCGTCTCCGGCGACGGCGGCCCGTGGTAGTAAGCCGCAACGACTGGGCAGACCAAGTTCGCGGCCCAGGCTCCTCAGGCAAAACCCAAGACCCATACCGGGGGGACAGAAGCCACGCGGGTGGAAACGGGTGATTGACGCAGGTCAGCTACGGAGGCGGCAAGAACGCCCAACGCGAAATGTGATCGTAGTCGCTCGTATTCACGTTCGACATGTTGACCGCCGGGCCGTCGACCCCCGAGTTCTGGTCGACAGGCGCATAGTAAATGTCGGCCGACCCCTTGCCGCCCGAGCGGGTCGACGAGAACGAGAGCAACAAGCCGTCTTTCGACCACGTGGGCCACGAGTTGGGGCCCGCGGCGTTGAGCTGCGGCAGCGTCAAAATCGAACCGGTGGCGACTTCGACCAAACGCACTTCGGAGTCGGGTGCCGAGCGCGTGCTCTGCCCCTGCGCACTGTAGGTGTAGGCAATGTATTTACCGTTCGGCGAAAACTCGGGCAGGTAGTTCTGGCCCGACGTGCCGCTCGCGCCCATGACCGCCACGGCGGTGCCGCCCGATTCGGGTATCACCATCAGGTCGGTGGGGCCGGTGATGCCGAAGTCTCCGGCATCGGCGTTGCCGTCGCCACGCACGAACACGATTTTGCCGTCAGGGCCCCACGAGGGCTGCGACGAAATGTACTTGGGGTCGTTCGCGCCCGGCAGCTCGCCGATGACGCCGGTCACCGCCGAGGCGACCTTCAGCACCTTGCCCTCGTTGTAGACGAATTGGTACGGCGGGTTCGTCTTGGTGTTGGGGTTCCACGACGGGTAGAGGCCCCCGGCGATGTTCGGCAGCGGTATGGCGCCTTTGGTGCGCGCGTCGACGATGCGCATGGTGGGCGAGGTGCCGTATTCGAGCAACGCCACGAACTTGCCGTCGGAGGTCACCGTGTGGCACCCCGCGCAGCTCTCGCCCGCCTTCGTGCCATAGAACGGGCTGCGGTTGGGTGGGCCTTGCAAGTTGGTCGACATGACCGTGCCTTCTTGTTGCGTCGTCACCGGAGCCGCCTGCCAGGTGTACATCACCTCTCCGGCGTCGGCCGAAACGGTCTCCGGGCCCATGTCAATGGGCAGCCGCTGCTTGGGAAACGCGGGGTCGTCGCTCAGCACTTCGATTTCGTCGGCCACGTTCGCCGCCGTCGTGGGAGACGCGACCACGGTCTGCGTCATGCTTGCGCCGGCGGTCAGCCCGTTCGGCAACGTCGGTGCCGGGTTCAACGCGAAGGGGCTCGACGCGCCGACGACCCGCAGCGACTGCACCGACACCGCCGAGCCGCCGCACGCGGTGAGCGTGAACGAGAGCGACTTGGAGGACCCGACCCCCACCGCGCCGAAGTGCAACCGCGCGGGGTGAATGCACAGCCGCTTCGTGCCCGACTTTGCCGACACCGGTATGTTGAGCGTCAACGTGGGGCCGCCGAACAAGCCGCCTTGGTAACGAATGACGAGCGTCGTGGTGTCGTCGCGCGCAATGGTGGGCGCGTAGGTCAGGCCGACCGGCGTGCCGCCTCCGAACGGGCCGCCCGCTTTCGAGACGATGCCAAGCGTCACCTTGCTCATGACGAAGTTCGAGTTCGCCGTGGCCAGACCCGCCGACAACAACGTGCACGGGGTGACGCCGTCTTTGCTGACCGCGTTGAGCAGCACCGAGCCGATGACCCGGTCACCGAGCTCGACGCTGCCGAAGTTGATTTTCGTGGGCGTGGGCACCAACACGCAGTCAGGCGGTTCGACGCCCGAGCCCGACAAGGTCACGACCGCGCTCGGCGTGACCGGGTCGTCGCTGGTGACCGTGAACGTGCCCGTGTCGTTCTGGTTCGAGTTGGGGGCGTAGTGAATGGTGGCCGTCTGCGAGGTCTTGGGGGCCAGCGTGCCCGACGTCGGCACGCCGTTGAAGGTGAAGGCGCTGCTGCCCGCCAGGGCGATGTTCGAAATGGTGCAGGGCTGGGTGCCCGTGTTGTTGATGATGACCGAGCCGTCTTGCGAGCTGCCCGTGGGCACGCTGCCGAAGGTGATGTTGGCCGGGCTCACCACCAACTTGCACGACAGCGAGGTCGCCGCGAGCGCCTTGAGCTGCACGGTGACGAGCGGCATGGCGGGGTCGTTCGTGGTCACCTGCAGAGCGCCGGTGAAGGCGGCGTCGACCGCGGGGTTGAAGAGCACCGAGAACGTGTGCTGCTCGCTGGGGGCAAGCTCGCGGCCGGCGTTCTGGTCAGGGTCGAGCGTGAACGCGAGCGGCGTGCCGTCGAGCAAGGTGGCGCCTTGGTAGCTCAGCGGCGCGTCGCCCTTGCTGGTGATGCGCACGACCCGGCCGACGACCGGCGAATTGAGCAACAACGACCCGTAGTCGATGGTGAGCACCGGGTTTTCAGCGGTGGCGCATTCGAAGGTACCGACGGTCTTGGTCTCGGCGCACACTTCAGAGGCCGCCGCTTGGGCCTGCCCCACCAACTTCACCTTCACCGACTCGAGCGCGGCGTCGGTGGTGGTGATGTCGACGGTGCCGTTGGCGGTGCCGCGCTGCAGCGGGTGGTAGGTCACCGTGACGACGAACGAGCCCGAAATGCCCACGAGCTTCGGGGCGGCGTCACCCGACAGCGCGTAGCCAGGGTCTGAGCCTTCGACACCAATTTGAGCGACTTGATGCAACCCGCGTCAGTACACCCAGGTGTCGATATTGGCAATTTGTTCGACACCGAATCGCCCACCACCTGGTGCCGAAGTCGATGACCACAGTGAGTCTTGGTCTTCGTGGTTGGCGCCTTGAGCACCAACTTCGGGGCCAGGGAGTTGATCTTTTCTCCGCACTTGCAGCCCGCGCCCGCCACCACCAAGACGATCAGCGACAACGAAACAAAACGCATTGAAAACTCCCAGGTTGGCGGCCGAGGGAGAATTAGTTCGGGCGGGTCGGCAAAAGCAAGGCGCGTCGCTCGTTTGTCGAAGGCGGGCCGCCGCGACTGCCCACTGTTGTGGGCCCTGGCCAGACGCGTCAACCCTGCTCTTCGAGGCCCCAGTCTTTGAGCCGCTTGTAGAGCGCCGACCGCGACATTTGCAGCTGTTTGAGCGCGCGTTCGCGGTTGCCGCCCTGCTGCTCGAGCACGGTGGTGATGATGGTCTTTTCGACCGCCGCCATCATGTTCTCGAGGGCGAGGCCTTCGGGCAGTGGCCCCAGGGTGAAAAAGGCGCTCGGGTCGGGGGCGCGCTGGGTGTCGAAGGTCAGGTCTTCGGCTTCGATGTTCGTGCCCTTTCGCAGCAACAGCGCGCGGTGAATCACGTTGCGCAGTTCACGAATGTTGCCGGGCCAGCCGTGCCGCGTCAGCCGTTCGATCGCTTGGGCGCTCAGCCGCACGTTCTGGCCGCGAGGGGCGAACTGCTTCACGAAATGGTCGGCGAGCGCGTGCACGTCGGTCAGGCGGTTTCGCAGCGGCACCAGCATGAGCGGTATGACGCACAACCGGTAGTAGAGGTCTTCGCGAAACCGGCCCTGGCGGGCGTCGGCCATGAGGTCGCGGTTCGTCGCCGCGACGATGCGCACGTCGACGTTCATGGGCTTGGCCGAGCCCACACGTTTGATTTCACCCGACTCGAGCGCGCGCAAAAGCTTCGCCTGCATTTCGAGCGGCAATTCACCAATTTCGTCGAGAAACAGGGTGCCGCCGTCGGCCTCTTCGAAAGCGCCCTTGTGCGTCGAAGCCGCCCCGGTGAACGACCCTTTCTCGTGGCCGAACAATTCACTCTCGATGAGTTCTTTCGAAATGGCGGCGCAGTTGACCGGTATGAACGGCGCGTCGGCGCGGCGCGAACGGGCGTGAATGGCCCGGGCGACCAGTTCTTTGCCGGTGCCCGATTCGCCGAACACCGCGACCGCCGCCGACGACGGGGCGACCCGTTCGATGAGCTCGGCCAACTGCGTCACCGACGGGTCGTTGCCGATGATGCCTTGGTAGTTGTTGACGGCGGTGCGTGAGCTGGTGGCTTGCGGCTCAATCGTGAGTTCGGCTTCGCCCAGCCGCAGCGACGAATAGAACGGCACGTCGGCCTCGTACAGGCGCACGTTGCCCAGCCACGTGCCGTTGGTCGACTGCTGGTCGACGAGGTGAAACCGGTTGCCCTCGCGGGTCACTTTGAGGTGCCGGCTCGAGACGAATTTCTGGTTGAGCACGAGATCATTGCTCTCGTCTTTGCCGATGGTGAAGGCGTCGACCTGCAGCTTGTGCGCGGCCTCTTTGCCGCCGGTTCTGACTTTGATTTGCGCGGCGAGGCGGGGGGCGTTTTGCACTTCGCCCTGGGCGACCAATTCGGTGCGGTCACCGACTTCGGTCGCGTCGGCCGCGCTGCCAGAGGTGCGCGCGCGAAAGACGGCCCGCCATTGGCCGAGCGCCAAGTCGGTGCCGTCAGACAGTTCGCCTTTCGCGAGTTTCTCGCCCGCGACCACGGTGCCCTTGGTCGACAGGTCTTCGAAGTGGCAGATCGTGCCGTCGTAAGTGAGGGCGACTTGGGTGCGCGACACTTCGGGGTCGGGCACCACGACGTCGCACCCATCACCCCGCCCCACGACCGTTCGGTGGCCCGGCTCGAGTGAGAACCGCAGCACCTCTTCGCCCCGCCGAAAAAAAACCAGCTCGCCCATGGGCGCGCGCCGTACCACATTTCAGGCCCAAGTTCAGTGGTGCGCGTCTTCACTTCTCGCAGCCTGCTTCGGCGCTCGACGTGACGCCGAATGAGCACACGCCCAACCGCTCGGCGCGTCGCGACGTTTCGTCGGGGTTCGGAGCGCCGTCGCCCCTGGCCCCAGGCTCCGCGCTGGCCCGATTGCTCGGCGAGACCTCAATCAACTGCGCGGGTTCGGCAGCGAAACCAGCTCTGCTCAGGTGAACTTGGCTCTAAGCTTCAAAACCCATGACGCTCCGCCCGTTCAAACTGCTCTCGGTTCTGGTCGTTTGTCACGTGGGCGCGGGCTGTGCGACGCTCAACACCATGGGCATGTCTCCGCAGTGCCGCGATCTGTACGATTCATGCCTCAACGGGTGCCCGAAACCAAACAACCGCATGGGCGACCACGTCGACCTCGACATCAACACCGCGAGCTGCACGAACGCTTGCAACGAACAAGCGAAGCAGTGTCACTGACTGTTGGCGTTCACTTGAGCTGATCTGCGTTTCGCACCGAGTCTCGAAAATTCCTGCGGTGCATCGACTGGAGTGAACGCAAGCCGCACCTGGCTGGTTGCGCTGGGTTGCTCCTGAAGGAGTTGGGCACAGGATTCGATGAAAGGGCGCCGCCAGCCGAGCCGAGTTGAGGTGATGAGCCGCTCGCGTCGTACGGCGTGGCCGTGCTCGCGTGAAGAGACGCCCTCGCGCCGGTTCAGGCCGGTCGGGCCGCCAACGGAATCGCTCCGAGCGACGCCGTGGCCACCGCCCACGCTTCGACACGGGTTGACGGCGTGTCGGCCTCAGGCGGCGACTTGGGAGTCTCGCAGCGACGCTTCAGACACGGCGATGAACGGCGGAGAGGGCCTCGCGAAGTAGTAGCCCTGCATGCAGTCAATGCCGAGCGTCTTGAGCAGGTTGCGCTCGTTCTCGGTTTCAATGGCCTCGGCGATGACTTGGCTGCTCAATTGGTTGGCGAGGTCGAGCACGGCCGACACGACGACCTGTTGGGCGGCGCTGCGCTCGAGGTTGCGAACGAGCGACGCGTCGAGCTTGACGAATTCGGGGTGCACCTGCGCGACGGTGGTCAGGCCGGCGTAGCCGGCGCCCAAGTCGTCGACCGCCAAGCGGTACCCCATGCGCCGCAGGTTGATCACGGCTTCGCGCAAACCGGTGAGGTTGTTCACGCTGGCGCGCTCGGTAATTTCGAGCACCACCCGGCCCGAGAGCTTGCTCAACGGTGCGTCGGGGCTGAAGAGCATGGCGTCGTTGAGGTCGGCGGGGTGCAGGTTGACGAAGAGCAACACGTCTTCGGGCAGGTTCACCGCGTCGGCCGCCACGCGGTCACGAATGGCGCGCCCGAGCGCGAGCAGCTTGTTCGTGCGCTCGGCCAGCTCGATGAGCGCGACCGGGCCCTTCACGTCGGGCTCGTCGCAGCGAACGAGGGCCTCGTACGCCAAAATGCCGCGCGTCGACCAACGCACAATGGGTTGATACGCCATCCACATGGAACTGAGGGCGCGGTCGAAGCGCTCGAGGTCTTTGCACAGGGCCGGGGTGGTGCCCCGGCGGCGAACCGCGTCACAGACGACGTTCGCGAACACTTCAATGTCGAAGGGCTTCTGCAAATACCGAACGACCCCGTGTTCGATGGCCTTCATGGCCGTCTCGACGCTGGGGGCGCCGGTCATGAGCACGAACGGCACGTCGTCGGCTCCGGCGCGGGCCGCCGTGAGCAACATGAGCCCATCGGCCTCGGGCATGCGCATGTCAGAAATGATCGCGTCGTAGCGGCGGGTGTGAATGCGGTCGAGCGCGTCGCGGGCGCTCGTCACCGATTCGACGGTCAAGCCCGTTCGCCGCAGAACCGCCGAACACGCTCTGAGAATCATTTCGTCGTCGTCGACGAGCAGAACGGTACCGGCGGTACGGAGATGAGAAATGGCCATGGAGATTTGAAGACCTCAGTTCACCCTGGTGGTCAGCAACCCCAGTGCCGTGGCTGATCACACCGAAATCAGTCGGGTTTTCGGCGCGAGGGTCGGGTCATGTCTGACACGGTGAGTTGATCAGGCCTCGTCTGGGCCGCGCTCGCCCTTTTGAATGAAGCCGTACTTTTCGAGCTTGTAATACAGCGCGCTCGTTTTAATGCCGAGCAGTCGGGCGGTTTCGGTCTTCACTTTGCCGGCCTTCTCGTACGCGCGCTCGATGAGCTGCCGCTCGAGGTCTTCGAGAATGTCGGGCAAGGGCCGGTCGCCGTGCGGTATGGGCAGCGAGCCTTGCACGCTGGTCGCGCGGGCCGTTGCACTTTGCAAGAACGCCGGGAGGTCTTTTTCGGCGAGCTGGTTCGTTTCACAAAACACGAGCGCCTGTTCGATGGCGTTTTCGAGTTCGCGCACGTTGCCGGGCCAAGCATACCGAGCCATGGCGGGCACGACGTCGGGGCCGAGCCCCGCGACCTTGGGGTTGATGCGCGGCGCGTGCCGGGCGACGAAGTGGCGGGCGAGCACGCCAATGTCTTCGGGGCGTTCACGCAGGGGCGGTATTTCGAGCGGCACCACGTGCAACCGGTAGTAGAGGTCTTCGCGAAAGCGGCCGGCGGCGACTTCGGCTTTCAGGTCGCGGTGGGTGGCGGCGACGACGCGCACGTCGACTTTCACGGTGTCTTCTCCGCCGACGCGCTGAATTTCTCGTTCTTGCAACACGCGCAAGAGCTTGGTCTGCACCGCGGGCGAAATTTCACCCAGCTCGTCGAGAAAAATGGTGCCGCCGTCGGCCAACTCGAAACGGCCGAGCTTCTTTTTCACCGCGCCGGTGAAGGCGCCGCGCTCGTGGCCGAACAATTCGCTCTCGAGCAACGTCTCGGCCAAGGCGGCACAGTGGGTGCTGATGAAGGGCGCTTTCTTGCGCGGAGACAAGTCGTGCAGCATGCGCGCGACGAGTTCTTTGCCGGTGCCCGATTCTCCGTGAACGAGCACGGTCGCGTCGGTGGCGGCGGCGCGGCGCACCTGGGCCACGAGCTTGGCCATGGGTTCGCTGTCGCCAATGAGGGTGACACCGACTTTCGACGCCTGGTCGAAGGCGAGCACTTCGGTGGTGGCCTCGAGGCGCTGCACGCGTTCGCGCATGTTCGACAGCTCGAGCGCGGCTTCGACCTTGGCGCGCAGCGTGTCGGGGCTGAACGGTTTCTGCACGAAGTCGTGAGCGCCCAGCTTCATGGCCTCGACCGCGTTGTCGACGGTGCCAAACGCGGTGACGACGAGCGCCAGCACCGAAGGGTCGTGCGCTTTGACCTGGCGAACGACTTCGACGCCGTCCATCGCGTCCATCTTCAGGTCGGTGACGACGAGGTCGGCCCGCTTGGTCTTGAGCGAGGCCAACGCGTCGACCCCCGAACGAAAGGCCAGCACGTCGTGCCCAGACTTCTTGAGGGTAATGGCCATGCCTTCGCGCATGGTGTCGTTGTCGTCGATGACGAAAATGCGAGCCATTTCACGATTGTACAGCGAGCGTCGCCAGCGTTGATATGGGCATGCACCCATGACCTTGCTCGAGCTGCTCGACGCCTGCGTACCCGCTGACCCCGACGAAGCGCACGACCTGAACGCCATGAAGCGGTGGGCGCGCACGTTGGCCGAGCCGTTTTCGCGCAGCCAGTGGCCGGCGCACTTCACCGGGAGCGCGGTGGTGACCAACCCCGAAGGCACGCACGTGGTGCTGGTACGGCACGCGAAGTTGAACCGGTGGCTCCAACCCGGGGGCCACGCCGAGCCGGCCGACGGCGGCGACCTGCGCGCGACCGCCTTTCGCGAGGCAACTGAAGAAACGGGGCTGGTGGTCGACTGGGTGTCGCAGGCTCCGTGCGATGTCGACGTGCACACCATACCGGCGCGCCAGCACGAGCCCGAGCACGAGCACCTCGACGTTCGCTTCGTTTTTCGGGCGAAGCCGCCGGGGG
>JBGAIY010000718.1:0-2193 GCA_044225205.1 Myxococcaceae bacterium
GGTTGCGGGCGGGGGAGTGCCCGTGGCTGGCTGCGTCGGCTGTGGTTGCGCGGGTTGGGCCGGAGGAAACGTGCTCCATTCGTCAGAGCCCGTCTGAGCCAGCGCAGTCGATGCAGTGAAAAGAACGACCAAAGAGGGGAGTGTAAGGTGCATGGCGCCAATGTGGGAGAAACGACGGCCCGGGCGGACTATAGCGTGAGGCGGTAGAGTTGCCGCGTGTCTTCTTCAGGGCAGGTGCTGATCGTCGGCCCCAAAGTCTCGAGCCTCGTGAGCCGGCTCGAGGCGCGTGGCTACGCGTGCACGTCTGGAGCAGCGGCTGCCCTCGATGAGGTCGCCGCGACCCGGTTGCGCCCCGATGTCATCGTGCTGGCGACCGGGGCTCGGTCGGCCGGAGCCGCCCTTGACCGAATTCGACGAACGCCAGCTCTCAAAACCGTACCGGTTTTGGTCGACGGCACTGGGTCGACGGCCAAGTCGCTCGGGCGGCTCGACGTCGACGGGGTGGCCAGTTCTCCTGAAGAGCTCGAACGGCTCATCGAAGCCAGCCTTCGCGCTCGCCAGCTGACCGAACGCGAGCGCTTGGTGCGCGCGCGGCTCGAGCTGCTGCTCGAAGTGAGTCGGTCGCGCCAGCGGTTTCGTGAGCTCGCGTCGACCGTGGCCGTGCGGCTGACGGCGACGTTGGGGGGCGAAGAAAGCTCGCTGCTGGTGTTCGAAGGGCAGGGCGAGGGGCCGCGCAAGGCGTTTCTGGTCGGCCCGCGGGCCACCACCCCGGTCGATTTGGCCGTCGCGCCCATGTTGCGAAAAGCGCTCGAGGCGAAAGAGCCAGTCGAAAGCGACGGCACCTGGGTGCACCCCTGCGCGGTCGTCGACCAGCCGGGCGTGGCGGCGTTCGTGCTCAAGCGGCGCGTGCCGCTCGATTCTGATGAGCGCGACTTTCTCAACGCCGTCGCGGTCGCGCTGGGGCACGCGCTCGAGCACGAGCAAGCCCAAGACGGCATCAACCAGACCCGCGAGGCCCTCGAAGCCGCCTACCTCGACCGGTACCGCGAGCTCGCCGAAGCCAACCGCCGGCTCAACGCGCTCGACCGGCGCAAGAACGAAATGCTGGCCGTGCTGAGCCACGACTTGCGGGCTCCGCTCAACGTGCTGCTCGGCCACGCGTGGATGTTGCTCGACGATTCGAAGTTGTCGGCCGCTCACCGGCCTTCGGTCGAGGCGATTCAGCGCACCTCGAAAAAGGTGCTCGAATTGGTCGAAACGCTGCTCGAAAAGAGCCGCGGAGAAGACGGCCACATCGTCTTGTTCACCAAGACGATGGACGTCGCCGAGACCTGCCAAGAAGCGGTGCACGACCTTCAAATTCTCGCGAAAGAGAAGAACATCGCCCTGCGCGTCGAGGCGCCCATGAGCCTCATGGTGCTGGGCGACGAGCAAAAAATTCGTCAAGTGCTGCAAAACCTCATCACCAACTCGCTCAAGCACGCGAAAGGCGCCACCCAGATCGTCGTGCGGGCCCGGCTCAAGGCCCGCGGCGAGGGCGACGTGGCCATGGTCGAAATCAAAGACGACGGCCTCGTCAAAGACCCGAACGACGTGCTGTTGGCCTTCGAGCGGTCGACCGGCCTCGGCTTGTCGATTTGCCGCGACTTCGTCGAACGCCACGGAGGCGAAATTTGGGCCGATGCCCCCCGCGACGGCGGCGCCACCTTCACCTTCACCTTGCCCATGTCGCGCGACTCGGTGTCGCAGTCGCAAGGCACCGCGAAGAAGACCGACGCCCCGGTCATTTTGCTCGTCGAAGACGACCCGGTTTTCGCCCGCATTGCGTCGCTGGGCCTGTCGGGTCACTACCGCGTCGAAGTCGCCCGCGACGGCATGGAGGGTCTGGCCCGCGCCAAGCAACTGCTGCCCGACGTCATCGTGATGGACGTGTTCATGCCCAAGCGCGACGGGCTCGACACCTTGCGCGAGTTGCAGGCCACCCCCGAAACGGCCCAAATACCGGTCGTGCTGATTTCGGCCCATGCTGAATTGGGGCCCAAGTTGCGCAGCCTCGACCTGGGGGCCATTGACTATTTGACCAAGCCCTTTCCGCTCAACACCTTGCTCACGAAGGTCAATGCCGCCGTGCGTCGCTCGTCGGTGCTCACCTCGGGCGGGCCCGGCAACGACCGTGAAACCGGGCTGTTCGAC
>JBGAIY010000143.1:0-16935 GCA_044225205.1 Myxococcaceae bacterium
GGCGCCGGGCCCGACCGGAGCAGCGGGGCCGAGTGGCCCGACTGGCGCAACCGGCCCGACGGGGGCGACCGGGGCCACAGGGTCGGCGGGGGCGACCGGAGCCACCGGTGCGGCTGGCCCGACGGGGGCCATGGGCCCAACGGGCGCGACGGGCCCCGAGGGCATCGCGGGAGCGAACGGTGCGCAGGGCCCCACTGGCCCGGCCGGCCCTCCTGGTTCACTCGGCGCGGCGCGCTACAAGAACCTGCCGAACACCGATCTGTCGACGACCAACCTCATGGGCACCTTCGTGCTGCCCGCCGGTACTTGGTGGCTCAGCTTGACCGCGAACGGCCGCGTACAGCTGCCGTTGTTGTTGCTCGACGGCACCTACCCGGCGCCCGACCAAGTGCTCCTCACCTGTTGGATGGAGGCTCCCTCGTTTTACATTGGGGCGATTGCGACGGCGACGGCCCAGACCACCGGCGGCACCCAAGACCGGTGGACTCGCCTTTCGACCTCGCAGCTCGTCGAGCTGGCGACGCCCCAAACCTTCACCGTGAAGTGTGAGCCGTGGTTGTCGATTGGCGCGACTCGCACGGTCACGGCCAACCAGGTCGAAATTCGCGACGCCCAGGTCGTGGCCATTGCCACGGGCCCCATCAGCCCGCTGTAAGGGGCCGAAGTGCGGGCCGTTTCGCATTTCATGCGACCGGGGTCATGGCCCAAGCGTCATGAGGCTCACCCGTTTCAGGAGTCTCAACATGAAGCCGAGTTCAAAGGTGCCGTCAGCGAAACGCCCCGCGACTTTGGGCCACTTGCCGACGCTGTCGGCGACCGAGCGAAGCGAAATCTGTGGTGGAGACAACGCGCCGCTCAAGAACGTGTCGTGGTTCGTCTAGCACTCGTTTGACGGCCGGCCCTGCACGCCGGCCGCTTCGTCGTCGAAACCGCTCAAGCCTTGAAGTTGATGCGCTCTTTCTCGATGACGAGTGGCCGGCCTTTGACCTGGGTGTAAATGGCGCCGACGTATTCGCCGATGATGCCGACGAAAATCAGCTGCACGCCCGAGAGCAAGAACAGGCCAATGACGACCGGCGCGGTGCCGACCGAGAACTGGTCCCAGAACAGGAGCTTGTAGAGCGCGTAGACGAAGGCGATGAAGATGCTGAACGCGGCCAAGCTGAAGCCCGCGAACGTGGCGATGCGCAGCGGCACCTTCGAGTGGTTCACGAAGCCGAGCCACGCCAGGTCGTAGAGCGTGTAGAAATTGTTCTTGGTGATGCCCTTGCGCCGCAGCGGCTGGGCGTACGGCACGAAGGCCTTGTCGAACCCCAACTCGCAAATGAGCCCGCGAAAGTACGGGTAGGGGTCATTCATGGTGCGGAGCATGGCGATGACCGACTGGTCGTACAGCCCGAAGCCCGTGAAGTTCTCGATGAGCTCGATGTCGGCCATTTTGCGAACGAGTCGGTAGTAGACCTTGCGAAAGCGCATGTAGAGGCCCGACTCTTCGACTTCGGCTTTCACGCCCACGACGATTCGCTTGCCCGCTTCCCAGTGCTTCAAGAACTCGGTGATGAGCTCGGGCGGGTCTTGGAGGTCGGCGACCATTGAAATGACGGCGTCGCCGGTGCCTTGCAGCAGGCCGTAGTACGGCGAGCGAATGTGGCCGAAGTTGCGCGAGTTGACGATGACCTTCACCCGCGGGTCGGCGGCGGCCATTTTGCGCAGCACCTCGACGGTCGAGTCGGTCGACGCGTTGTCGATGAAGAGGTGCTCGAATTCGTAACCCGGCAGGGTGGCGAACACGTCGCGCACGCGGGCAAAGAGTGCCTCGACGTTTTCTTCTTCGTTGTAACAGGGGGTAACGACGGTGATTCGCTTCATGACGCGTCAGACCGGCTCGAAAGCAATGTACGAGGCACCGGCGACCGATTGGAGCCCGTCGCTGAACGACGCGAGCGTCTCGGGGGTGAAGACTTCACCCAGCGGGTCGGTGAGAAATGACGTGCGGCCGCGCACCTGGGTGGGCGTGCCGTCGACCAACGCGGCGCGGCGCTGCTCGGTCGGGGGAGACTTGGTGTAGTTGAACCGCCAACCCGCCATGCGCTGCGCTTCACCGTTGGTCAACCGGGGAAACTTGCTCTGGTCGAGATCGCGGTGGTGTTGCTTGCCTTCGTAGCCCGTGCCCGCGCGGCCGTACGCGTCGGCCAGGCGAACGAGGTCGCCCTTGAGCACAGGGGTCTCGATTTCCAACACCCAGGTGTCGGGCGAAGTGGCTTTCGTCGAATGAAACACGCGCGGGTGAAACACGATGACGTCTCCCGCGCCCAACCGGTAGTCGCCGTCGAGGGTGCGGCAGTGGGCCGACCCCGACAACACCACGAGCGACGTCTTTTTCAGCACGTGGCAGTGGGTGCTGGTGGCGCGCGACTGATCAATGCTCAGCAGCCAGCCCGCCGACCGCGGCGTTTCGAAGAACAAATACTCGAAGCCCCACGGCTTGTTGACGATGACGGTCGAATAGTCTTCGGCGCGCGGGGGCGCTTCGACCGTGCGGGCCCGAGACAGGTTCGCCAAGTCAGAAGCCGAAGGAAATACGCGTCGCACGCTCATCGCGTCGGCCGTGCTTTCCACGCCTCGAGGGTCGCCGCCATCCACCCGGGGCAGTCGCGGTAGTGCTGCGCGGTGACGATGTTGCCGTCGGTGACGACGGGTTGATCGACGTAGGTGGCTCCGGCGTTCTTCAGGTCGTCGGCGCAGCCGGGGTACGAGGTGGCCTTGCGGCCCTTGAGCACGCCGGCCGACACCAGCACCCACGGCCCGTGGCACACCGACGTGACGATGGCGCCGCGCGCGTTGGCGGTTCTGACCGCGTCGACAATTTTGGGCACTTGGCGCAGCCGGTCGGGGCACTCGTAGCCTCCGGGCACCACGACGATTTCGTATTCTTTTTCGACGAAGGCGGCGACGGTCAGGTTCGGCTTGATGGGTATGCCGTACTTGCCCTCGGTGGGGCCGTCGTTGTGGGTGACGACGTCGACGGTGAAGCCCGCCTCTTGCAGCCGGTAGTACGCGTACCAGAATTCGTGATCTTCGACTCCGGGAGCCGCGAAGATGAGGGCCTTTGCCATGAGCGCGCTATATACCGAAAGCGCCGCGGCCAACAACACCGCGCTCGCCTCGAACGGCCGGGCGTGTGTACAAGGCCGGCCATGCGTTTTTCGACGAGCCGGCGGCGTGACGTTTGGGCCGTCGGGCTGATCGTGCTCATCGTGACGGTGCAGTGGTGCCTGACCTTTCGCATCTTTGAAGGGCAGCGGGTGCTCGACCCGGTCTCGTACCAGGGAGACGGCCATTTCACGGCGGCGAGCGTGGCGGCGGGCATGCGCGGCGAATACCTGCCGTTCGCCTCGAAAATGCTGCCGTCGCTGGGAGCGCCGTACGTCGCGAGTTGGAACGACTTCCCCGTGGCTGAAGACTGGCTCTACTTCTTGGTCGGCACGTTCGCGCGGCTGGTGGGCGTGTTCGGCGCCATCAACTTGGGGCTGTGGTTCGCCTGCGTGCTGGCGGGCGTCTCATTGTTCGTGGTGGCCCGACGCTTTCACCTGAACCGGCCCTTCGCCATGATGAGCGGCGCGCTGTACGGCTTCACCATGTACATCGTGTCGCGGGGCACGCACCATTTCTCGCTCACGTTTTACTGGGTGGTGCCGTGGCAAATTCTGGTGAGCGCGTGGCTCGCGAGCCGCAAGGGCCTTGCGTTCAAGTCGGTGAAGTTTCGAATCGCCCTGGCGGTGGCGGTGATCACCGGTTGGTCGTTCATTTACTATTCGTTCTTCGCGATGCAGCTCTTCGCCTTGGCGCTGTTGGTGCGCTTGGGGCGGCCGAAGCGGCTGCAGTCGGTCTTGGTGGCGCTGTGCCTCGCCGCGGCCGCGGGGCTCGCGGTGTTCTCGGTGAGCGCCGATTCGATTTTCTTCATTCGCCAGAACGGGCTCAACCAAGCGGCCATTTACCGCAACCCGCAAGACGTCGAATTCTACGCGCTCAAGCCGATTGCCCTGTTCGTGCCCGGCGGCAATCACAAGTGGCCGTTCTTTCGCAACTTGTCGAACCGCGCGAGCGAACAGGCGATGATTCAGGCCGAAATACCGGCTCCGTACTTGGGCATTCTGCAAGAGCTCATGTTGCTGGGGCTGGGGGTGTCGGCGGCGTTCGCCATTGCGAAGCGGCGGCTCAACATCACCGTGACCTGGGCGATGACGGTGGCGTGGCTGATCATCGGCCATTCGGTCGGTGGCGAGAACAGCCTCCTGGGGTTGGCTGGGCTTCGGCTGTTTCGGTCGGTGAACCGCGTGTCGATCGTGATCATGGCGTACGTGGTGCTCTTCGGGGCCTGGGGCCTCACCCGGTTGTTGAAGCGCTTCGGCCCCAAGGTGAAGTGGTCGGTCGCGCTCGCGGTGGCGTTGTTCGGCACGTTCGAGCCGATACCGGTCGTCGTGTCACCGGAGTGGATCGCGCAGGGTCACCGCATCGCCGAGTCTGACCGGGCGCTGGTGGCGGCGGCCGAAGCGGCGTTGCCCGAAGGCGCGGCCATTTACGAACTGCCGGCCATGCATTTCCCCGAGGTGCCTCCGCAGGGTGGGGTCGATACGTACGAAATGTTTCGGCCCTATTTCTTCGCCCGCCATTTGCGATTCTCGCACGGCGACGTCAAAGGCCGCCCCAACGCGGAGTGGAAGTTTCAGGTCTCTGGGTGGCCGGCGCCGCAGCTGCTGGCCGAGCTGCGGGCGCGGGGGTTCTCGGGCATCTACGTCAACCTGAAGGGGGTGCCGCCCAGCCGCGTCGAAGAGCTGCAGGCCGCGGGCGCCCGCTTCATCGCCAAGGCCGCAATCGGAGACAGCCTCTTTTTGGCCCTCTGATACGGTGCACCGCCCATGACGCACGTTCTCATCACCGACTACATCGCTCCGCCGGCCGAGCTCGAACAGCAAGCCCTCGGCTCGGGGTACCGGCTCGACTTCTTGCACCACCTGCAGGCGGGGGCGCGCACCGAAGCGTTGGCCCGAGCCGAAGCGGTGGCGGTGTGGCACCACCACATCGACGACGCGTTCTTGGCGAGCACGCCGAAGCTGAAGCTCATCGTTCGGTATGGCGTGGGGTTCGACAACGTCGACGTCGCCGCTTGCCAGAAGCACGACGTCATTTTCTGCAACAACCCCGACTACGGCGTGAACGAAGTGAGCGACACCGCGGTGGCCTTCATCTTGGCCGCGAACCGTCGGTTTCTGTCGTACAACGCGTTGGCGGCGGCTTCGACCGAGTCGTGGCAAGAGCGGGTGTTCTCGCAGGTGCGGCGCCTGACGAAGTACCGCGTCGGTCTGGTCGGCTGTGGGCGAATCGGCGGAGCGGTGGCGCTCAAACTGCGGGCCATGGGCGCCGACGTGTCGATTTTCGACCCCTACCAGCCGGCGGGCATCGAAAAGGTCTACGACGTTCGCCGGTACGGGTCGTTGCTCGAGCTCGCGAAGAACAGCGACGTGTTGTCGCTGCACTGCCCGCTGACCCGCGAGACGCGCGGCCTGTTCAGCAAAGACGTGCTGGCGGCCCTGCCCCCCGAAGCGTCGGTGGTGAACACGGCGCGCGGGCCCATTGTGGGGTGCATTGACGAGGCCTTCGCGGCGGTCGAACGCGGCCAGCTCTATGGCTTGTACCTCGACGTGCTGCCCGAAGAGCCGCCGAAGCCCGGCAGCGCGGTTCACGACTTCTTGACGGGCAAGCGTTTCGGCGGGCTCAAAGACCGAATCATCATCACGCCGCACACCGCGTACCATTCGCGCGACGCGGCCGAAGAAATGCGTTCAAACGTCGGGCGAATGATTCGCGACTACTTCGAACACGGCCTCATTCGAAACCGCATTACCCCGGAGATGCTTCGGTGAACCTCGAAAACCAAGTGGCGTTGTTGTTGTGCGGCGGGCGCGGCATGCAGGTCGAAGGCACGAGCCAGCCCATACCGAAGGCGTTGGTGAAGCTGGGCGGGCGGGCGCTGGTGTGGCACGTCATGAAGCGGTTCTCGATGTTCGGGGTACGCCGCTTCGTGTTGGCGCTCGGCAAGGGCGGTGAACAAATTCGCGACCACTTCATTCGCTTCGCCGAGCACCACTTCGACCTCAAGGTGACCCAACGAGACGCGTCGCGCCAAGTCTTCGGCAACGGCACCGAGCTCGACTGGGAAATTACGTTCGTCGACACGGGTGACAAGGCCGCGACCGGCGCCCGCATTGCCCGCTGCCGGCACCACTTGCCGAACGAGCCCTTCTTCGTCACCTACGCCGACTGCTTGGGCAACATCGACATCGACGCGCTCTACCAAGAGCACCTGAACCACAAGCAACTGGTGACGGTGACCGGCGTGAAGCCGATTTTTCGGTACGGCGAATTTCAATTCGAAAACGGCAAGGTCAGCAGCTTTTCGTCGACTTCGCGGGTGTCGGCGTCGTCGGGCTACTTGAACGGCGGCTACATGGTCTGGAGCCCCGCCGCGCTCGATTACCTCGACGTGATGGACGAGTGCGTCGTCGAAGGCCCGGTGTTTTCGAAGCTGGTGGCCGCGGGCCAGCTCGCGCTGCACCCCCACGAGGGGTTTTGGTACGCCGTTGACACGCCGCGTGACGTCGAGTTTCTCGAAAATCGCTGGCTTGCGAACCAGAGCGACTGGCTCCATTTCTGAGTTTCGGCTGTGCTGTCGTGAATACGGCGCAACGCGCCTCGTCGGTCGGCTGTCTGCCTACAACCGAAAGAGGCCGCCGATGCGACAGAGTTCACGTTCGTTGTGGTCGGTGCTGGCGCTGTGTCTCACGGTGGGGTGTGCGTCGGGCCGCGGCTTGTCGGGCGAATTCAGGGCGCACGGGGTGCTCGCGGTGGCCCCCGGAGGCGGCGAAGTGTCGCACGCCATAGCCATTGAACTCGAACAACACGGGTACACCATTGTCGACGGGGCGGCCACGTCACGGCTCATGTCGAAGTTGAACGTGAGCGAAATCGACATGGCCATGCCGCACGGGTTGGCCGCGCTGTCGAACAACGGCGTCGACGCGGTGCTCTTCGTCACGGCTTCGGGCGGCGACGAAGAGTTGCAGCGCGCCACCGTGCGCATGACCCGCACCCGAGACGCCCAGCTCGTGGCCGGCGTGAACTGGGAAAACGGCCGGTCGGCCAGGTCGCTGACCGAGGCGGCCGGCGAAATTGCGTCAGAGCTGATCGCCCGCGCTCAGTGAGCGAACCCGTTCTCGGGCGTGCATGAGCGCGAAGCCGAGCAGGTTGTGACCGCGCCACGTCGACGGGTGGCGGGCTTTGGGTTTCTGCGCCGACAACCCAATGCCCCACACGCAGTCGCGTGGAGCGGCTTCGACGAGCACCGTGTTCTTCGTGTCGAGCAGCACCCGGCGAAGGTCTTCGTGCTGTGAAAACTTCGCCACGTTGCCCGCCACCACCAGGTCGAACCGCTTCGCGGCCCAGACGGCCTCGTCGAACGGAGTCACTTGCCGGCCGAGCGCTTTCGCCTCGCGTGGCGTTTCAACCTCGATGATGCGTCGCCGGGTGACTTCGTCGCCGAAACACCGCGCCTTCTCGGCCATCATGAAGTGCTCGGCGCTCCGGTAGGTGACGCCCTGTACCGAGAACTCGCGCAGAAACCACTGGCTCAAACACGAGCGGTCGGCCACGCCTTCGGCACGTGGGGTGTGGCCCCAGAAAAAGCAGTATTCGACGGCGAGCCCACCGTCGAGTGCGCGCTGGAGGTCGTCACGGGTCGAGAACATGACGACACCCTACGGTCAGTCGATTGATAAAGTCAATTTGACTCTATCTTCACGAAACCGGGGTGACGTAGCATGCGCGCATGAACGAGCGACGACTGGCGCGGCTGGTGAGTTTGGCGCGGGGCACGGCATTGGTGGGAGCGGGGGTGGCGGCGAGCGTGGCGGGCGCGGGTGACGGGCCGAAGCCGAACGCCATTCATGTGAATTCGCCGAAGCCACAAGACCCAGAGCCCGCTCCGGTGGTTGACGCGGGCGCACCGGTGGAACCAGGGCCGCTGTTGCCGACGTTGAATTCGCCTCCGCCGCCCCGGCCGCCCCGCCTCAATTCGCCGAACACGGTCAAGCCGAAGCCGAAGCCCGAAACCAAGTGACCTTTTCTCTGCGGCGAACGAGCGACGACGCGCTCGACTTGCAGTTGACTCGAGAGCACGACGCGCTCGCCGCCCCGCGACGCGGCGACGTTCGGTGGGCGGCTTTCAACGCCAACGACTACCCGGCCGCCGTTCTCGCTCGTGCGGCGTCGGCCTGGAGGGGCCGAGCGTTGACCGAAATGCACTCGCTCACCCTGTTCACGCAGTTGATGATGCAGGTGCAACAACTGGGGGCTCCGCTCGACTGGTCCGGGGCCTTCGCGCGCATGGTGAGCGACGAAGCCCGCCACACCGACTTGTGCTTGCGCATGAAAGAAGCGCTGGGTGACGGGGCAGCGCTGTCATTCGAAGAGCGCGATTTGCATTTGCCGGTGACCGGCTCGTTGCGGGCGCATGTTCGGCAAACGGTGTTGAGCGCGTTTTGCATTGGCGAGACGTTGTCGCGACGCATGTTCGCGCGGTGTCTGCAGGTGGCGACGGTGCCGCTGGCCAAAGAAGCGGTCACCGCGATTTTGGTCGACGAGACGTTTCACAGCGAGCTCGGCTGGGAACTGGGCGCCCTGTTGATGCGCGGTTTGAACGAGGCCGAGCTCGTTGAAGAGCGCCGAGCGCTGGTGGCGGCGCTGCCGTCGCTGTACGCGCACTTCGCCGAGCAGAGCGGAGTCACTCGCGACGAGGCGCACACGCGCGCCGAAAGCGAAGTCGACCCCGAAGACGAAGGCGTCAACTTCGGCACGTTGAGCGATGCGGGGTATGCGCGCGCCTATTTCGAAGGCATGCGCGAAGACGTGGTGCCCGGCTTGGTCGCCATTGGCTTGCCCGAGGCGCAGCCGGCGTGGGTCGAATTCGTCGCTCACCTCGAGTGAGGCGTTAGGGCGCGCCAAAGGCTTTCGCGTCGAGGCCGCGGGCGCCGAACTCGCTTTCCCACGTGGCTTTGCTGAACGCGCGGGCGACGTCGGGGTACTTCGCGGCGAGCTTGGCTGCTTCTTTGGGGGTGAACGGCGTTCGCCCGGCGGCCTCTTCGCGAAAGGCGGCCCAATTCGCGCCGAACGCCTTGGGGTCGAGGCCCTGAAACTGCGTTTGCCATTGCTGCTCGGTGTACGCAGCGCCGATTTGCGGGTACCGCGCGACGAGGCGCTTCAAGGTCGAGTCGTCGATGATGCCCGACAGCTTTTTCACGTCGGCTTCGAAGGCCGAGGTGAAGCTGGCACCGAAGGCCGCCGCATTGAGCCCGAGCGGCGCGAAGTGTTTGTTCCACTGTTCGGGCGAATAGGCATTCGCGACGGTGGGGTACTTCTCGGCGAGCACCTTGGGGTCGACCTTCTTCGCGACGTCGGCCTCGAAGCGGGCGCGCGTTTCGCCGCTGACCGCCTTGCGCAGGTAGTCCATGAAAAACAGAAATTCATTTCGCTGCGGGCTCGCTTCGACCCGGTAGAGCGCCCGACCTCTCACGCCGGCGAAGTAGTCTTTGATGGTGGCGTGATTCGGCTTCCACACGTAGTCGGGCAGGGCTTCGCTGTTCTTCTCGGGGAGGTTCAGCTCGCGAACGCGCGCGTCGGTGGCGAGGTAGCTGGTCAGCACTTTGCCCGACGCGTCGGTCACGGCGTACATGTTCCAATCGCGGCGGGCGGGCACGGGGTCGTTCTCGTTGCCGGCCGCGGTTTCGACGACGTATTCGGCCTTGAGCCGCACGAGCTTGACGTCGGTGCCCAGCGGGTACCCTTCGGCGTGGGCGAGCTTGAGAATGGCCGCGCGCGACGCCTTGAATTCGGGCCCCAGGGCCGAGCTCTCGACCGTGGCTCCGGTGATGGGGTGGTTGAAGACCGAACGTCGCCCGATGACCTCGTCGTTGTCGACGTCCATGATGACGCCGCCACCTCCGTTCATGAGGTAGCGGTGGGCGGTGTAGAGCAAGTCGGTGGCGCTCAAGCCCTTGCCGACGACCTCTTCGGCGCGGGTCTTGAACAGCTCTTTGCCTTCGTTGATGGCGATGTCTTGCGTCACCGCGATGGCGAAGCTGCCGAGGTCGGCCCGCGAGAGCCACTGGCCTCCGAGCCAGACGCCGCGTTGCCCGTCGGGCCCGGGCACGTCGACGAGTTCGTTGATGGCGTCGACGAGGGTGGCGTAGCTCCAGCCGTGGCAGCTCCCCGCGTAGCCGGCCAAGTCTTTGTCGATCTGCGGCACGTAAAACGGCTTCGATTCGGCCATTTGGGCGAAGCGGGTGCTGTGAATGCCCAACGCTCGCGCGGCGGCGTCGAACGCAGCGCCAGGGGTCGACGCCAGCGAACCTGGGGCGGTGAAGGCGCTCGCCGGGGCTGGGCTGCCGTGGGCCGTGCGCAGCTCTCCTTGTTTCGCATTGAGGTACCCCCGCTGAAACGGGAGATGCTTGAGGCCGGCGCTGCCCGTGACCGAGCCCTCACCCTTGAGAAAGACCGCATCGCCTTCGAAGGTCGCGGCGTTGGGCCCCTGCACGAAGCGAATGGCGGCGCTGGGGGCCGCCGCAGCGGTGCCGACGACGGTGGGCGCCTTGACCGGTGTCTTCTTGGGGGCGCCGGCCACCCACGTGGTGGGTTCGGCGGGTGCTGCCGCAGGAGCGGAGCCCACCACCGTCGCGTTCACGGGTCGCGGCTCGTCGTTTCGAACCGGTGCAGGTACGGCAGGAACCGAAGTGGCATCACCGATGGCCATTCGCTTGGCTTACCCAAGGTGTGTCGCGCTCGGCAAATCGCCGTCGCCGCGCGCTGAAAATGCGACTTTGGCGCGGTGCCGGGTCAACGGAAATTGGCCTCGAATTTTCGAGGGTTGCGCCGGCTCAAAGCCGCGAACCGGCGAGCGGTCGATGCGGGTGGTAGAGGTGGCGCACGAAGCGGGTGAAGACGTGGCGCTCGTCCCACCGTTGGCGGGCGAGCCCATAGACGCCCGGGGCGTGGCCTTCGCGCTCGGTGAAGAACGGTACGAATTCGCGCTCGGTGTAAATGGCGAAGACTTCGTCGACCCAGGCCCGGCTTCGGTAGGTCGGCAGCATGAGCCGGTAAATCGCCTTTTGCTCGTCTTCGGTGAACGCGAGTCGTTGAATCGCGTGGGCCATTTCGTGGGTCACCAAGGCCCGCTCGGTGGCGAGCGACTTTTGCAACAGGGCAATGCGGGCGCGCGGCCAAGACGCGTGGTCCCAGAACAGGCCGGCGGCTTTGGCTGAAATGCGCTTGGGGTACCCGAACGCGGCCATGGGTTGCCCGAGCGGTATCAGCTCGATGCTCAAGGGCTTGGCCGCCAAGAGGCGGTTGATGAGCTGCAGGTTGCCGCGCAATTGTTGAATGATTTCGGCCTTCACGGCCGAGACGACGGCTTCGGTCGCGCCGTGGGCCTCGAAGTGAACTTGGCGCTCGAGGTACGCCTTCGCGCGCTCGGCGCCCTCCTTGGGTGGTTGACCGCCGGCCATTTCGAAGACGTCGCCCGACTCGAGCAACGCGAACGCGTGCAGGGGCAAGTTCTTCGCGGCAGTGGCGTCGAGCGACTGCGCGTCGGGGCGACCGTCGTCGAACTCGTCAGGTGGGCTCATCGCTCTGTGCCGGGTTTATACCCCGCTTCGGGTGCGTCAATCGTCGCCGAGCTTGAACCCGAGGTGAACGTCAGGGTGCGAGCCGCACGCCCATGGCCGGGCGACCACCGATCGCCCACACTCGGGCTTTGCCGAGAGGCAAGGGTTCCGGTCGCCCATTTCACCGCGACCCCAGCGAGAGAGCGCAGCACTGCACCGCTTTGGAGTAAAGTCACCCGAGCATGCCACCGAATCGCGAGGTCATTGAAGCGGCGCGACGCGCGTGGCCGAACGTCAGAGTCGACGCCGAGGCCTTCGCGGCGCACGTGGCGGCCCTCGAGCACCCCGAAACCGAAGACGCGGTGGTGCTGCGGGCTGGCGACCTGTACCTGGCGTTCGCCTGTGCCCGAAAAGAGCGTTGGGCGGTCGAGCACTTTCACCGCGAACTGCTGCCGTTGGCGGTGGTGGCCGCTCGGTCGATCGACCGACAGGGCCAGTTCGACGACGACATTCGCGAGCAGCTTTCTGAGCGGTTGTTGGTGGGGCGCGGCGAAGGGCACCCGCCGAAGATCGCCGAATATTCGGGGCGGGGGCCGCTCGAGAACTGGGTGCGGGTCGCCGCCATTCGCACCGCGCTGAACTTGTTGCCGCAACGGGCGGCCGCCGAGCCGCTCGAGGCCGCGGCCGAGCTCAAGGGAGCCGACGTCGAACTCGACTTCTTGAAAGAGAAGTATCGCCACGAATTCAAGCAGGCGTTCGAAGCCGCAGTGAAGCGAGTGCCGGCCGACGAGCTGAACTTGCTGCGCATGCACGTCATCGACCACCTGAGCATCGACAAGTTGTGCGCGCTCACGGGCGTGCACCGCACGACGGCGGCCCGCCGGTTGTCGCGCGCCCGCCAGACGCTGTGCGAGGCCACCCGGGTCGAACTCATCGCGAGGCTGGGCTTGCGCGGCAAAGAACTCGACAGCGTGATGCGCCTCGTGCGCAGCAACGTCGACCTGAGCATTGCGCGGTTGTTGCGCGCCGAACCGCGGTGACTTTTGGCCTGCCCGTCTGAAAACACGCTCGTCGAGTTCATTCACTTGGGCTTGTCGCCCAGCGCGCGGGAGCAGGTTCAGTCGCACTTGACCGAGTGCGACGCCTGCCGCGCGATCGTCGCGCTCGTTGCCCAGCAAGACTCGAAGTTGGGCTCGGCCGATTCGGCCCTGGTGAAGACCGTGAGCACCACCGGTGACGCCCCCCGAGCCACGGTCGAAGCCGACTTGGCGCCGGGTGAGCACGTCGGGCGGTACGTCGTGTCTCGGCGAATTGGCGCGGGAGGCATGGGCGTCGTATACGCGGCGCACGACCCCGACCTCGCCCGCCCAGTCGCCTTGAAAATGCTGCGCTCCCAGTCGCCTTGAAAATGCTGCGCTGGCAAGCGGTCGACAGCGACGAGCAGCACGCGAGCGAAGCCCGCGGCCGGCTGTTGCGAGAAGCCCAGACCATGGCCCGGCTTTCGCACCCCAACGTCGTCGCGGTGTACGACGTCGGCACCTACGGCGAGCAAGTCTTCGTGGCGATGGAGTACGTCGAAGGCGTCACTTTGACGCAGTGGTTGCGCACCGGGCGCACGGTGGCCGAGTGCCTCGACGCGTTTCACCAGGCCGGGCTGGGTCTGGCGGCCGCGCACGCCGCGGGCCTCGTGCACCGCGACTTCAAACCGAGCAACGTCATGGTGTCGGCCGACGGTCGCGTTCGCGTCACCGACTTTGGGCTCGCCCGCGCGGTGTCGGCCGAAGAAGAGCGCGAGGCCCGCCAAGCCAGCGCTCCGAACGTAGCGGTCGACCCGCTCAACCACACCCGCACGGGCATGATTTTGGGTACCCCGGCCTACATGCCACCCGAACAATTGGCGGGGGGCTCGGTCGACCACCGCACCGACCAATTCAGCTTTTGCGTCGCCCTGTACGAGGCGCTCTACGGAGAGCGCCCGTTCGGGGGCCATTCGCTCGCGCAGGTGCACGCCGCGGTGCACGCCGAAGACGTTCGTGCCCCGCCGAAGGGCACGAAGGTGCCGGCGTGGTTGCGAGACGTTGTGCTCCGGGGGCTCAAGCCGAGTGCGCACGAACGCTACCCGTCGATCGACGCGTTGCTGCTGGCCCTGCGGGCGCCTCCAGCTCGGGTGAGCCGCGTGTGGTGGGCCGCGGCGGGCGCGGTGCTCGTGGTGGCGCTCGCGGCGGTGGGGCTGGTCAAGTCGAACTCGCCGTCGCCGACTCCACCCGCGGTGGTCGACCGGGGGCCGGCCTCGGCGCCGCCCGCGGTGGCGCCCCGAGTTGACGTCTTGGCCCAGGAGTCGCCGAAGCCACCGGCTCCGAGCCCGGCCCCGGCGCCGACGAAAGAAGCGGAGGCCCCGACGCCGACCCCCAAACCGGTACCTGTCTTCAAGGTGAAGTCGACGCCGACGGGCACGGGCTTCTTGGCGGTGCATGTCGCGCCGTGGGGCACCCTGACCGTCGACGGGCGGGCCGCGGAGAGCGCCAACTCGATGGACTATGTGGTCACCTTGCCTTCAGGTCGCCACCAAGTGGTGGCCACCCACCCGCAATTCGGGCGCAAGTCGGCGGTCGTCACGGTCGAACCCGGCAAGACCCTGCAATGGAATTTCGAGTTGCGGTGACTTTCGGTACACTTCGCCGACATGAGAACGCTGAGGTTCGTGGCGCTCTTGCTCGCGTCGCTTTCAAGTTTCGATGCGCACGCCGTCGATTCGGCGCCGGTCAACCCGGTCATGGCGCAGGCGCGAAAGTCATACGCCGCGGGTGATTACCTTTCGGCCATTCGGCTGCTCGAGCGAGGGCTCGCCAGTGGCCGTGGGCTCGAAGCCGGGGCGCGTGAAGAGGCCCGCTTGTACTTGTCGGCCGCTTACTTCGCGACCGGAGATCGCGACGCCGCTCAACGCGCGTTGGTGGCGCTCTTCACCGACGTGCCCGACACGAAAGTGCCAAGCGAGCTGTTTCCCCCTCCGTTCATGGCCTTGGTCGACCGGGCGCGCGCCGAAGCGGTGGCGCTGGCGAAGCCGGTGGTCTTGCCCGACGTGCCCAAAGCACCCAGCGTGCTCGTGCCGCCACCGAAGGTCGACGCTGGGCCGCCCGTCGTCGCGGCGAGCTCGGCGGTGAGCCCGACCAAAGCGCCTTGGTGGCCCGTCGGCCTGGGGGCC
Organism: Myxococcaceae bacterium; assembly: GCA_044225205.1. GTDB lineage: Bacteria > Myxococcota > Myxococcia > Myxococcales > Myxococcaceae > JAEUJT01. The sequence goes on from JBGAIY010000143.1 coordinate 14,917, forward strand.
GCTGCGGTGGCCGGTGGCACCGCCTGCTTGTTGGTCGCCCGTGCCAATCACTTTCGGCTGGTGACCGCGCCTGTCAATTCGAGCGACGTCATCAGCACGGCGACTGGCGAACGGCTCGCGGCGGCGGGGTCGGCCACCCAAATCGCGGGGTGGTCGCTCGTGGGCGCGGGGGCGGCGGCCATCGTCTCGGGGGTGATTTGGTTTTTGCTGACTGTGGGTGGTGCGCCGTGAGGGTCGCTTCGGCTTGGCTCGGGGTGGGGCTGGCCCTGGCTGGCTGTTTCGACTTCAGCCGCGACTACGCCGCGTGCGTCGCTTCGGGCAAGTGCTCCGATGGGGTGGTACCGGCCGAGTGCAGCGGCTCGCCCTTTCCTCCGCCGACGGCGTGCGCCAACAACCGCGACCTCTACGTGTCACCGAGCGGCGACGACGGCGCGCCGGGCACCCAAGACCGCCCCCGCAAGACGCTGGGCGGCGTCGTGTTGAGCGCGGGAGACCGAATTCACTTTCTGCCGGGCGTCTACGACGGCGGTTTGACACTCAACGGCGACGGCGTCTCCGACTGCCCCATCACCGCCGACGGCGACCCCGGCATGACTTCGGTCTTTCACACCGAATACGAAACCCCGCTGGCGGTTCGCGGTTCGCACTGGAGGGTCTCGAACTTGGTCGTCGAAGGCCGCGGGTACGGTGGTGGCACGAGCGGGGTGTACGTGGGCAGCGCGCCGGCGGTGAGCGACGTGACGTTGCAGCAAATGCAATTTCGAATTGTCGACAGCATTCAAGCGATTGCGTTGTTCGAGTTCTGCACGGGGTGCTCGTTGGTCGCAAGCCAGGTCGTGAGCGACGGCGGCTACGCGTCGAGTTCGGTGCAGGTGTGGTCGTCTCCGAACTTCGTGTTTCAAGGCAACGTCGTGCAGGGCCAGTCGTTCTCGGGGGCGGTGACCTTTCACAGCAGCCCCAACGCGCTCGTGGCGTTGAATGACTTCGAATTGATTTCGGCTGGCGCGGTGAAGTTTGAGAACGGCGGCCAGTTCGTTCGCAACGTCGTTCGCAACGCGAATGGCGTGACCGCGGTCAGTGGTGCCGACTCGGTGGTGAGCAACACCTTCACCAATTTCACGAACTCGGTCGCGGCCGACACGGGCGACTTTCGCGACAACATCGTCGAGGGGGCCGATTCGACCGAGGCGAACACGAGCACGGGCTTGGGCGCGAGCGACGGTGGCGGGGCGTACAATTTTTTTTACCGGGTCAAGCCCTATGCGAGCGGTGGCGCGGGGGCGACCGACGTGGTGGGTACCGCGCGGGTGACGTACGACGCCGACTTCGTACCTCGGGCTGACAGCCCGGTCATCGACGCGGCCGACCCCGCGTTGCCGGTGCCCGCAGGGGGAGGCACCCGTGCCGACATCGGCGCCCGAGAACGCGGTGCTTCGCGGCGCGCCGACGGCCGGTATTGCGCTCCCGACGCCGGTTGAGCGCCCTTGGCGCCAGGCAGAAGCCGGTGTGCGACGCGCTCGGAGGCGAACCTGGCTCATCGTCGAGGTCGGTAGACCCGGCCTGAAACCAGGGCCTTGCCTTTGGGGCTCGAGCCGATGCGACAAGGCGGGCCTCGTCTTGTCCTCCGTCGCGGCGTCAACGCCAGGCGAAAGGCAGGCCTTCATGTCGTTGCAACGGTGTCAGGCCATCGGTGTGTGGGTGGTGAACGTTTCGGGCGGCGCCGTCGCTCCAGACGCGGGGCCGGCCGATGGTGGCGACCGCGCCACCCGCCCGGTCATTTCGGCCTTCGAGGCGCCCTCGTTCGTCGCCTCTGGGCGCGGAGCGAGGCTCGCCTGGTCGGTCGCCGGTGCCACGTCGCTCTCGCTGACGTTGCCCGGTGGCGCCTCGGTGTCGGGCTCGGGCTCCACGAGTGCCGAGTTGCAGGCGTCGACTCCGACGACGGTGACGTTCGCCGTGGTCGCCGAGAGTTCACCTGAGCTGCTCTGCGCTTCGCTGGCGAGACCTCGACAAACCGCACGG
>JBGAIY010000144.1:0-16484 GCA_044225205.1 Myxococcaceae bacterium
CATTGCCGGGAATCGTCACTTTCTTGCAGAACGCCTGGTAGCCGGTCTCCATGGGTACGGCGGTGCAGTCGGAGTCGAGGGTGCAGGGCGCGCCGACGCTGCCGGCGATGATGCCGGAGTCAGGCACGGTGCAGCCGTCGGCCGTGCAGTACTCGCCGGCGTTGCACATTTTGCAGGCCTCGCCCTTCTTGCCGCAGTTGGTGAACGACGTCTGCTCCAAGCACAGGCCGCTCGAGGTGGTGCAGCCACCGCAGCCGCCACCACCGTCGGTGCCACCGCCCGAGCCGCCGCCAGTGCCAGTCACGGCGCATTGGTACGTCGACTTGTTGCAGACCTGGGTGTTCTTCGTGCAGTCGACGCAGGCATTGCCTTGCGTGCCGCACGAGGTGTTGTTGGCGTTGTTCGGGTCGGCCACACACTTGCCGTCAGACGAGCAACACCCCTTGCAGTTGGCGACGCTGCACTTCGTGCCGCCACACGACGGGGCAACGGCCACGGCAAAGCCGAGCACGGCTCCGAGTGCGAGAACTTTGAAATTCATTTTGACCGACTCCTGAAACATCGCCGCGAGCCCAGGCTCCCGGGCGACTGATGGGGGCCACCGTCAGGTGGCAGAAAGAGAACAACAACGAGGCGCCGCAAGAAACAGAAAGGTGACCTCGCCGTCAAGTGCGGTGCGCGAGCACCGTTCGGCCGACCGACGGCAGCGGGTTGAACGGCGCATCAACCCGCCACGTATCGGCCGTACCGTCAGGGGTGAAATTTAGAACGGTATGTCGTCGCCACCGGCTGGAGGCGGACCCATGTCTTCACCAGCTGGCGGGCCGAAGTCACCGCCGCCTGAGCCTTTGCCACCGCCGTCACCGCGGGGCCCACCCGCGCCGCCGCCGGCACCGCCCAAGAATTGCACCGTGTTGGCCACAATTTCGGTGGTGTAGTTCTTCTTGCCTTCTTTGTCGGTCCACTCCCGGGTTTGGAGCCGGCCCTCGATGTACGCTTGGCGACCCTTCTTCAGGTACTCGCCGCACAGTTCAGCGAGCTTGCCCCAGACGACAATGCGGTGCCACTCGGTGCGTTCTTGCTTTTGTTGGTTCTTGTCGACCCACGACTCGTTGGTGGCGATGCGAAAATTCGCGACCGCCGCGCCCGCCGGGGTGAACCGAACTTCAGGGTCAGCACCAAGGTTACCGATGAGAATGACTTTGTTGACTCCGCCAGCCATGCGTTTGTTCCTTTCACTCGCTGCGAAACCGCTCCACCACGGAGAGGTACAAGGGGTGTACCCGAGCGCATAGCACGGGCCCCTGACACTCTTGCAACGAGGCAAGCGCGGTCTTCACCGACGGGTGTTTTGTACAGTCGATTCGAGGAGTTGCACCCAGTGACGGCGGCGCGGGGCGGTGCGCCGCCTCAGAAGCTGAGCGCGCCCGCGGGGGCTCCCGAGAACGAAGCGGCACATTGGGCGATGTTGATGCAGGCGATGGGGCAGGTGCCGGTTTTTTCGCAACCGCTCGAGCACACGCCGTTTTCGCAGAAGTCTTTGTAGCCGAGTGGGCGGGGCTTGGCGCCCGGCTGCGCGACCAGAAGCCCGGTGGTGACGCCGGCCGCCACGACGGCCCCGACGCCGACCCAGAAATACCAGCGTTGGTAAATGGGAGACTCGGGCTGCACCGGAGTGCTGACGGCGAGGGGCGTGTCTTGGAGGTTCGCGGGTTCGAGGCTGGTGTCGACCGGGCGGTCTGACGGCGGAGGCGTGGTGACGGTGGGCGCGGCGGCGACGACGGCGGGCGTGAGCGACTTGAGCTTGACGGACACCGGGTAGTCGCGGCCAACGGCGAGGGCGAGGCTTTGTTTTTCGTCTTTGAAGCCGTCTTTCTTCAAGGTGATTTCGTAGGTGCCGGCGGGCCATTCGCGCTCGGTGATGGGCGTGGTGCCGATGAGCTTGTTGTTGATGTACACCTGCGCGTCGGCGACATCGCTGGTGATGGTCAGCACCGCGGTGGTGGGCGCCATTTTCACGTCGAGCTCGACGGTCTTGCCGGTGGTGACGGTGACCTTCTTCACGAAGTTCGCAAAGCCGACGCGCTTGACCATGACGGTGTGTTCGCCAGGAGAGAACGACTGCGCCGCGCTCGGCAAGGGGCCCACTTCTTTGCCGTCGACCAACAGCGTCGCTCCCGACAGGGTCGCCGGTACTTTGACGAGCAGCTCGCCCTTCGCCGGCGCGAGCGGGGCCAAGTCGTCGTCGGCGGGCGGCTGGGCTTTGCCTTGCTTGGGCGGGGGCGGGGGCGCTTTCGCCTTGGCGGGAGGCGGCGGCCGTCGCACCGGGGGCGGCGCGGGCGCCTTCGCCTTCGGCTTCGACGGGGCGAGCGGCGCCAAATCATCGTCTTCTTGGGCGAGTGACGGCAGCGAGAAACACAGCGCCAGGGTCAGCCAAAAGCGCATCGACATGGGGTGAAACGTAGCACACGTCGGCAGACGCGCTGCATTCGAGCGAGCACCGGGCCTCAATTGGGCTCCTGCCCGCAACCGCGGCACTTCATTCGTGTTTCACCAACCGACCAAAGAGCCCCGAAAGCTCGACGGTTCGAAGCCATGCAGTAGGGTGCGCGCGTGGGGTCGCGACGAACTTTTGGGGTGTTGGCCTTGGTGACGTGCGCGCTGTCGGCCTGCCCCCGGCCGTTGCCCGGCCCCGACCCGCTCCCGCCGCCGCCTCCTCCGCCGGTCGTGGTGCCCGAGGGCTGCCTCGACGACTTGAGTGGGCATTGGCGGCACGACGAGCCGAGTTGGCAGTACGACGCGGTTGACGACGGGGGCACGCTCACCATGACGGTGACTCGCTTCTTCACACCCGACGCGGGGCCGAGCTGGCGAAAATTTGGCCGGCCGCGCGACGGGGGCCCCCTGACCGACGCCGGGCCCCCCAGCGACGCGGGCACCCCACTCGACGTGGGGCCCCGCACCGTCGCAACCGTCACGCTCAACCGCACCCCGCGTGGCTTCGTCGGTGAAGCGAACGCCACCGTCACCCACCCCGTGGGCCGAGCCTGCCCGGGCCGGTGGAAGACCGAAATCACGAGCTGCCGAGACGGAGGCCTGTGGCTGCGCAGCGAGTCGGAGGTGGCGCTGGGAGAAGGGTGTGAGCCGCCCGCGAACCCCCAACCGCCGATCGCGCTCGAGCACCATTTGACGCGCGCGCCGAGCGCCACGGCCCACCCAGAAGCTGCTCCCGCGGTCGATGCGGGCACCCCCGCGCCCCGAGAAAACCTACCTCCGCCTACAACCCCTTAAAATCACGCGCAAACCCTCAAACTTCTTGGGCCAAGCACTGTTTCAAGGCGCTTGCGCGGAGGGCACCGAGAGTGACATGCAGGGCCCTGGCGCATTGGCCGCCGGCCTTTTTCACCTCTGTAGGTAAAACACATGCATCTGTCTCGACACGGCCTTCAGGTCGCCGCAACCCTCGTCGCGGTTCTCGGCATTTCGTGCACGTGCGGCAAGCCGCCGCTCAAGCAAACCGACGCCTGTTTGGGAGTCGAGGGCGCGCAAGCCGACCACCCCGACGCGTGTGGCGACACGAATGAATGCGGCAACCACTTCACCTGTCGTTCGCCCGACAAGGCTCGACCTGACTTGAAGTGCTGCTTGTTCGCCGACCGCACGTGTAACACCGAGGCCGACTGCTGCCCTGGCCAGACCTGCCCGGCCGACCGCAAGAAGTGCTTCGACAAGTACGTCTCGTGCGAGAAAGACGCCGACTGCGGCGATCGCGGCGACAAGTTCTGCGAAGTGTACACCGACAACTACGGCAGCACGTCGCGCTGCCGGTTCAAGCCCTGCTCGGCGCAAGGCACCTGCCCCGACGGCCAGTCGTGTTTTCAGGGCGACTGCATGGCCGACCTGCCGTGCAACGGTTCGTGCGAGTCGGGCAAGGCGTGCGTGGCGACCATCGACCGCTGCCAAGACTATGCGTCTCCCGAAGGCCGCCCCGAGGCCGCTTGCCCGGTGACGTGCAACACGGGCTTCATCGCCACCTTCAAAGACGGCCGCAACATTTGGGACTCTTGCACCCTGACCACCGTGCAATGCCTGTGCGCCGAACTGCCGGGGCTGCACAGCAACGACTTGGGCCGCTTCTCGGCGGTCGACGCCGACCCCGGCAAGACGATTTTCGCGTCGGCGTACGACGGCCAGTACGGCGACTTGGTGGTCGTGCGTTACGGCCTCGACGGCACCAAGCAAGGCACCGACTATGTCGACGGGGTGCCGACCGGCACGGTGAAGTACGGCCCGTCGGGCGCGCGCGGTGGCATCGCCGAGCCTGGCCCTGACGTGGGCCGCTACACCGACGTGGTGGTGAACAACGGCCAGGTCTACGTGAGCTACTACGACGCGACGAACGGCGACCTGAAGGTGGCCGTGCGCGGCACCGACGGCAAGTGGTCAAGCCACAAGGTCGACGGCATCGGAGACGTGGGGTTGTACACGAGCATCGCGGTCGACTCCGACGGTTTGCCGGGCATTTCGTACTTCATGAAAGCGGCCGACGAGACGTTCGCCGCGACCGACTGCCCCGGCGGCCCGCCGACGGGTGAGCGCAAGTACCTCACCGCGTTGAAGTTCGCCCGCGCGACCAGCGCGACCCCGAAGACCTCGGGCGACTGGCAAATTCGCACCATCGCGTGTTTGAACCGGCCGCCTCCGGCGTGTGACGGCTGCACGGCGACCTGCGCCGACCCGGGCTCAGGCCCCGCCTGTTTGCCGGCGGCGACGGGCTGCGCGAACTGCACGGGCAGCACCGACGTGTGCGTGACGTCGGGCGGCGCTCCGAAGTGCTCGAAGAAGTACAACCCCTCGGCGCTGCAAGACGTGCCGATGGGCGTGGGCATGTTCTCGTCGATGGTGTTCAACGGCAAAGAGCCGATCATCGCCTACATGCAGCGCACGGTGCCGACCGGAGCGAAGGTGGCCGACGGCGACTTGTACGCGGTGCGCCTGACGGCCGACAACAACCTCACGGGAGCGCCCGTCGCCATCGAGTCGGCCGGAGACACCGGTTATTTCCCCAGCGTGAAAATCGACCCGACGTCGAAAGCCATTGCGATTGCGTTTCACAATTTCTCGAGCAAGACGTTCAAGTTCTACTACGCGCCGACGCTGACGACCGGCGTGGCGCTCGAGACGATTGACACCGGCGTCGACGCGGCGCACCCGGGCGAGCAAGGGCTGGTCGGCACCGACAGCGCGCTCATCATGGGTTCGAAAGCGGGCGACATTTGGGCGGTCTATCAAGACGCGACCCGCGGCGACCTCAAGGTGGCCAAGCGGGCCATCACCTGGGTGCCGCAGACGGTGGTCACCAACGGGGCGGTGGGCTTCTTCGCCGACGGGCTCGTGCTCAACAACAAGCTCTACGCGACCCACGCGAAGATTCACGCGCGGGTCATCGCGGGTGAGCCGCAGGTCGACAATTCGTTGTTGCTCGAGCAGCTCACGCCTCCGTAACCGAACTCGATGCCGACGACCGCTGTCATCGCCGTCACCGTGGAGGTGGCCGAGCCGCAGCACATTCTCGAGCGGCACTACCCCAACGGCCGGCTGGGCGGCTTGCGCCTCGACGGCCGGCCTCCCGGGGCGTTGGGCTCGCACGTGTTGCTCAGGGTGCGGGTTCGCAAGCCCGCGCGGGAGTTCGAAGTGGCGGGCCAACTCGCATGGGCCCGGCGAAAAGCGTCGAAACAACTGAGCGAATCATACGGCATTGATTTTTTGCCCGGAGACGACGCCCGCCGCACTCGGCTCTTCGCCTTCGCTCGAAACGAGTTGGCCGACGAAGTGACCCGGCTCGAGCCGCGCGTTCAGGTCGACTTGCCGGTGCGGGTGATTTTCGGGGGCCGCGCCCGCAGCGAATTTTTGACCGACCTCTCGCCCGGAGGCGCCTTCATTCGCACCTGGGACCCCCTCGAACCCAACGTCGAGCTCGACCTGTTGGTGCGCCCGCCCCGCGCGATTCTCGCGCTGCACTTGTCGGCGCGGGTCGCGTGGCAACGACTGGCCGGCACCGACCCCGGCATGGGCATCGAGTTTCTCAACGCCGACCCGGTCATGCGGGAGCGCATCAAGCGGTTGCTCGAGCGCGTCGGCCGCGACTGAGGGTTCGAACGTCAGGGCGAACCTGGCGGGGTACCGGCCCGGCGTTGGCCGACGAAGTGAAACGCGAGGTACGCCTCGGCTTTTTGGTATTCGGGCGCCCCGCTCGCCTGCAGCCGGGCGTCGGCGAGGCTCGGCCGCACGTCGGCCACCAGCGCCTTGGCGCGCTGAACCACCTCCATTGCCCCGCCCAGAGACACTTCGCCGGCGCGCAGGGCCTCGAAGAGCAGACATTCGTACCGACGGCAGGCGAAGGGGCGCTGGGCGTATTCACCGCAGCAGGTGCCCTGGAGCGCCGTGCACGGCTGTCGCAGCGCGCGGCTGCCGTTTTCTCGGGTCAACACCGTGAGGGTGGTGCCGGGCGCGACCACGTCTTCGGCCGTGAGCGGCACGAGGGTGAACAACGTGCCGTCGCAACACAGCGCGCACGCCTGACACAGTTGCTCGCCGGGCCCTGTCATGAGGCGCGCTTTTCACCATGCCGTCGCGCGAACACAAGGGCCTCGTCAGGCCCCCGTCATTTCAGCGGGTTTGGCATGGCTCGCGCCGCCTCGAGAGGTGCACGACGTCATCGCCGAGGCCCTTCGAACGCTCGCCGCCCCCTCACGGTGGACGCACCGCCACATGGCGCGCACCGGGCGAGGCACGAAGACGAAACCCGAGGCCCGAGGCGACGGTGCGCTTTGGCCCCCGACGACGCGGTGGCGTCTGGCCGAGCGCCCAAGTTGGCCGAGCACGCGGCGAAGCACGGTGCACCTGACCGATGCGCCGCACCGTGATGGAGTGGAACGACGGGGTCGAGCGCACCCACGCCGACGTCGTCAGTACCTTGCAGAGCGCGCTCGGCACCGCGCGGTGACGGGCGGTTGAACCCACACGCGCCCCTGGCCCGGGTAAGGTGCGTGCGCCATGCCTCTCATCTTGTTGCGACTGGCGGTCTCGAACGTCTTTGCGAGCGCGTTGAACGTCTTGGTGGGGTTGGTGTTGTTGTTCGGCACCGCCCTGTTGGTCGTGGGTGGTTCGCTCTTTTCGACCCTCGACAACTCGTTGAGCAAGAGCATCGTCGACAGCGTCACCGGCCACTTGCAGATTTACAACGCCCGCTCGAAAGACCCGCTGGAAATCTACGGCAAGGTCGACGGCAGCGATTCGAATTTGACGCCCATCGACGACTTCAAGGCACTCAAGGCCAAGCTGCTGAAGGTACCGAACGTCGACAAGGTGGTGCCCATGGGAGGCGCGACGGCGCTCGTCGGCTCGGGCAACACCATCGACGTCACGCTCGAGAAGCTGCGCGCGCTCTACCGTGAACAAGCCGACCCCGCGCACCGGCTGCCGCCCGAGGCGTTCGCGCTCAAACGAACGAGCCTCTTTCAGCACGTCAGAAACATGGTCGCGGTGCTCACCAAAGACGTCGAGCGTGAAAGCGAATTGACCGACGGCTCGTCGATTGAGCCCTCGCAGCGAGAGGCGCTGGCGCTCGCGGCGACCGACGCCTTTTGGGCCGACTTCGACGCGACCCCGTTCGACCACCTCGAGCTGCTCGAGAACCGCGTCGCGCCTCTGGTGGCCGACGCCGACCTGTTGTTCTTGCGGTGCCTGGGCACCGACCTGACCGCGTACCAACAGACGTTCTCGCGCATGGTCATCGTCGAGGGCGGCCCGGTGCCCGAGGGCCACCGCGGCGTGCTGCTCCCGCGCTTTTTCGTCGAAGAGTACCTGAAGCTCAAAAATGCGCGCCGCCTCGACAAGATTCGCGACGCGCTCGAAGCGGGCCGCAAGCTCTCCGACCCGACCGACAAAGACCTGCAGCGGTTCGTTCGCGAAAACCAGTCGCAAACCCGAGAAATCGTGCTGCAGCTCGACGGAGAAGGCACCGCCGCCGCCACCACGAAGTTGCAAGCCTTGCTCGGCTCACCAGACACCGACCTCGCCGCGCTGCTGAGCCGCTTCTTTCTGGTGACCGACGACAATTTCGCCGAGCGGTACGCATTCTTCTACCGAGAACTCGCGCCGCTGCTCTCGCTCTACCGAGCGAAAATCGGAGACCAGCTCACCTTGCGCAGCTTCGGCCGCTCGGGCTCGACGATGACGGTGCTGCTGACCGTTTACGGCGTCTTTGAACTGCGGGGCCTCGAGAAGTCGCCCATTGCCGGCGCCAACGCGCTCGTCGACATGGTCTCGTTTCGAGACCTCTACGGCTACTTGAGCGCTGACAAGAAAGCCGAGCTCGACGCCATGAAGGCGTCGGTCAACGCGCGGCAAATGACCCGCGAAGACGCCGAGTCGGCGCTGTTTTCTGACGAGGGCGGCGTGGTCGAAGAAGCCCACGCGACGCCCATCGAAGTGGGGGCGCTGCGCCAAGAACGCCAACGGCAGCAGAACACGTTCGACCCCACAGAAATCGACGACGGGGTGGTCTTGCACGCGGCGCTGGTGCTCAAAGACGGGTCTGACCTGGCGCAAGCCAAAACCCTGGCCGACATCGAGCGGCTGTCGGCGGAGTCGAAACCCGAGCCCGACCGGGCGGCCGTGAGCGCGGCGCGGGCCTTGGTCGAACGCGGTGACTTGCCGTTCGCGCTGAGCGCGGCGCTGTCGAACGCCATCGCCGTCGAAGAGGCCCGGCTCCAACAGGCGACGGCACCGAACGCCGACCAAGCGCTGCTCGACCTTCAAGCCGCGCTCAAGAGCGAGCGGCCGGTGCTGAACGACGGTGACGTCGCGAGCATCGTCAAGCTTCTCGAGACCGCGCGCCCGAAGACGTGGGTTGTCGGCTGGGGTACCGCCGCCGGCTTCTTCGGCAAGTTCATCGACTTCTTTCGGGTGTTGTTGGGCGCCGTCATCGCCGCGTTCGCGTTCATCGCGCTCATCGTCGTGACGCTCGGGGTCACCATCGCCACGCTGCAGCGCACCCAAACCCTGGGCACGATGCGCGCCATCGGCGCTCAGCGGTGGTTCGTGCTCGCCCTGGTCATGTCGGAGACCGTGATGCTCGCGCTCTCGTTTGGAGGCGTCGGGGCGCTCATCGGGGCCGGCATCGTGAAGTACCTGTGGGTGCGCGGCATACCCGCGTTCAAAGACGAGCTGTACTTCTTCTTCTCGGGGCCGGTGCTTCGGCCCGAGCTCACCATTGAGACCGTCGCGCTCTCACTGTTCGTCACTTTGGGGGTGAGCCTCGTCGCGGTCATCGTGCCGGTCGTCATGGCGATTCGCGTCGCGCCCATCACCGCCATGCAGGCCTCGGAGTAACCCATGACCCATTTGCTCCGCATTGCCCTGCTCTCGTTGTGGCAAGCCCGACGCCGAACGCTCGTGTTGGGGTCGGCCATTGGGTTCGTGACGATGCTGCTGGTCATGATGCTCGGCGTCACCGAGGGCATGAACCGTTCGCTCATCGAGTCGTCGACGACGTTGATGAGTGGCCACCTCAACGTAGCCGGCTTTTTCAAGGTCACCGCGGGCCAAGCGGCTCCGGTGGTGACGAAGGCCAAGGCGATCACCGAGCTGGTGCGCCGTGAAGTGCCCGAGGCGACGTACATCGCGGCGCGGGGGCGCGGCTTCGCGAAGGTCATCAGCGAATCAAGCTCGATGTTGCTGGGCCTGTCGGGCGTCGTCATCGACGAAGAACGCGGGCTCCGAGAGGTGCTGCGCATCAAACACGGGCGACTCGAAGACCTGCGGCAGCCGAACTCGGTGGTGCTCTTCGAAGAGCAGGCCGCCAACCTCGAGGTGAAGGTCGGCGACGCGCTGACGATTTCGGCGCCTACCCCCCGTGGCACGAACAACACCATCGACGTGACGGTCGTGGCCATTGCGCGCTCGGTCGGCATGATGAGCCAGTTTTCGTGCTTTCTGAACGCCGCGGCGCTGCAGAAGCTCTATCAACTCAACGACGACAGCACGGGCGCGCTGCAAATTTATCTCCCCACGCCCGACCTCGAGGTCGCCCGCCAAGTCGAGGCGCGACTGCGCGACGCGCTGACCCGCGCCGGCTACCTCGTGCTCGACGAAGACGGCCGCGCGTTCTGGTTCAAGTTCGAGAACGTCACCCGGGAGGGGTGGACCGGGCAGAAGCTCGACCTCACCACCTGGTACGACGAAGTCAGCTTCGTCGGGTGGACGGTGAACCTCATGAACGCGCTGTCGTTCTTCGTCGCCGTCGTGCTGCTCGCGGTCGTCGGCGTCGGCATCATGATCGTCATGTGGATCAGCATTCGCAATCGCACGAAAGAAATCGGCACGCTCCGTGCAGTCGGCATGCAGCGCCGGAGCGTGTTGTTCATGTTCGTCGCCGAAGGGTTCTGCCTCGGGCTGTTGGCGACCGTGTTCGGCGCGCTGGTCGGCGTCGGCATGTCGGTAGCGCTGAACGCCGCGCAGGTGAGGTTGCCGCTGGGCGTTCAGTTCGTGCTGCTCTCGGAGCGGCTCATCATTGTGCCGACGCTGGCGTCGGTGCTCGTCGCGGCGGCGTTCATCACCGGGGTCGTCACCCTCATCTCGTTGGGCCCCGCGTTTCTCGCCGCCCGGCTCAAGCCGGTCACCGCCATGCAGCACGCCGGGTAGGCCTGCGAGCGCGCGGCCTCGGTCGCCTCGAGACGAGGCGTGCGGCCGTGAGCAGTTCGATTCAATTGGGTTTTCAAGCGCGGCGCAGCTCAACGCGACTATGAAGGGGGCGGCCCCGGCCGGGGTTTCGCGACCGAACCTGCGCATTTCATTCGGCAGAGGCACTGGGCTTGAGAACGTCGATGCGCACCGACCCACGGGGCATGTGAACGCAGCGCGCACTTCGGCGTACGGCGCGGGTTGAACGCCTACGTGGAGCGGGTTTCATCTGTGCGCTGCATCACGGTACCGGAAGTTGGGGGGCACCTTGAGCTTGAGCGGCTTGACCGAGACCGAAGAACGGGTGCGCCTCGCGCATTTCACGAGCGTCTTGGCCGCGTTCGCGCTGGCGTGGGTCGCCATTTTCGGCGCTTCGTCGCTTTCGGCGGCGCAGACCCGCTTTGAGATCGCGACGGGCGTGGCGGCGGTGGTCGTCGTGGCCGCGCTCGCCGCGCGCGCGCTGGCCCGCGGTCGCCGCAGCCCGGCGGTACCGGCGCTGATGGTCGGCGGTGTGCTGTTGGGCGTCTGCCTCGGCGTGGTGTTTCTGTTTCCCTTCCTCTTTCCCGCGTTGGCGCAGTTGGCGCTGATCGCCGTCGCGGTGGTCATGCCGTCGGTCGACGGCTTCGCGCTTCGGCTGACCTTCATCGGCAGCTGGCTGGCGGCCGTCGTCACCGCGCTCGTGGGAGCGACCGCTGGGGCGTCGCCCGAGGTGCCTCGTCTGGTGAGCGAAGCCCTGCAGGCGGTCTCGGTCGCGACGACCTCGACGCTCGTGCTGCAACTGCTGTGGCAATTCAACGCCCGCCGGCGCCAACAACTGGCCGCGCTCGCGTCGACCAACACCCAGCTCGAAGCGGAGGTGTTGGCGCGAACGGTCGAACTCAAGCGCAGTGAGGAGAGCCTGCTGGCCACGCTGAACAGCATCGGCGACGCCGTCATCGCGACCGACCTCGAAGGCCGCGTCGTTCGGCTCAACCGGGTCGCGGCCGAGCTGACCGCCTGGGCTCCGAACGAGGCCCTCGGTCACCCCATTCACGACGTCTTTCACCTGGTCGACGAAGATTCTCACCTCGCGGTCGAAGCGCCGGTTGCCGAAGTGCTGAAAGAGCGCAAGGTCGTCGCACTCACCCGGCACACGCTGTTGCTCTCACGCGACGGCACCGAGCGGCCCATTGCCACCAGCGCGGCGCCCATTCGCGACGAGGGGGGCGGCGTGTGCGGCGTCGTCTTGGTCTTTCGCGACCAGACGACCGAGCGACGAACCGAAGCCGACCTCCGCGCCCAACACCATCAACTGGTCGAAGCGCAAGCGATCGCCCAACTCGGCAACTGGGAATGGAACCTGGTCACCAACGCCATTGCCTGGTCTGACGAGCTGTACCGCATTTTCGGGCGAGAACCGACCGACGTCGTGCCGTCGTACGAATACTTTCTCGAGAGCGCACACCCCGAAGACCGCGACCGGGTGAACGACGTGGTTCAAAACGCCATTCGTCAGGTGCAGCCGTTCGCGTTCGACTACCGCATCATTCGGCCCGACCACAGCGTGCGCATCGTGCACGCCTGCGGCCAGCTCAAGGCCGACTCCACGGGGCGGGCGGTTCGAGCGCTCGGCACGGCGCAAGACGTGACCGAACGAAAGCAGCTCGAGGCCCGCGTGCTGCTCTCTGACCGCATGGCGTCGGTGGGTACGTTGGCCGGGGGTGTGGCGCACGAAATCAACAACCCGCTCGCGTTCGTCTCGGCGAACCTCGACTTCATTCGCGAGAGCGTCGCGGCGACCACGGGCGCCGACCGCGCCCAACACACCGAGCTGATGGAGGTCATCGACGAGGCCCGGCAGGGCACCGAGCGCATGCGGCGCATCGTGCGCGACCTCAAGGCGTTTTCGCGCGCCGACGACGACGTGCTCACCGCGGTCGACGTGCATGGCGTGCTCAACTTGTCGGTGAACATGGCGTTCAACGAAATTCGGCACCGGGCTCAATTGGTGACCGACTACCAAGACGTGCCGTCGGTACGAGCCAACGACTCTCGGCTGAGCCAGGTGTTCGTCAACTTGCTGGTGAACGCGGCGCAGGCCATCAAAGTGGGGCAAGCCGACGCGAACGTCATTCGGGTGTCGACCCGACGCGAGGGCGCCGACCGGGTGGTGGTCGAGGTGCAAGACACGGGGTGCGGCATGTCGCCCAGCACCCGAGAACGCATCTTCGACCCGTTTTTCACCACGAAGCCGGTGGGGGTAGGCACCGGTTTGGGCCTGTCGATTTGTCACAGCATCATCAAAGGGTTTGGTGGCCAAATCGAAGTGAACAGCCGCGTTGACCACGGCACGACGTTTCGCGTGTCGTTGCTGGTCGCTCGAGACGAAGACCAGGTGGTCGCCGACCCCGAACCCCGCCAAGCAGCCGAGCCGGTTCGCCGAGGTCGGGTGCTGGTCATCGACGACGAAGCGATGTTCGGCGCGGCGGTACAGCGCGCGTTGGCGGCAGAACACCACGTCGAGGTGTTCACGCGCGCGCAAGACGCGCTCGCGCGCCTGGGGCAACCGCATGAAGTCGACGTCATTCTCTGCGACTTGATGATGCCCGAAATGACCGGGGTCGACTTTCGGGCCGAGCTGAGCCGCTGGGCCCCCGAGCAGGCCGACCGGGTCATTTTCATGACCGGCGGGGCCTTTACCGACGGGGTTCGCGACTTTGTCGCACAGACACGCGAGGTGTTGCTCGAGAAGCCGCTCGACACGTCGGCCCTGCGACAGCTCGTGCGCGAACAGGTCGACCGCCGCCGCGCCGCGAACCCGATGGAGCCACCACAGAGCGGTCAGCGCTCGACGTCGTGGGCCGGGCAGTGAATGACCTCCATCAACCGGGCGGTCTCGTTGAAGTGGTTCCAATTGACGACGAAGTCACCGGTGTAGGGGTCGTCGAGGTCGACGACGATCGACGCCGCCGCCACGACCACCCAGGTCATGCCCGCGGTGAGCAGCGCCTGCATGGCCCACGAATCGACCCACACCAAGAACATTGACCCGACGGTGATGGCACCCCCCAGGTACACGAACCAGCGCAGGCCTTCGGGCAGGTGCAAACCCGACACGGTGACTCGGTGTTCGCGCGCGGTGTTGAGTTCATGAAACAACTCGAGCGCCCGTGGAAAAATGCGTTCTTCGGCGGCCGACGTGGGGTGGTGTTTGAGAAACTTCGCGAGCGCGGCGTCGATGACTCGGTGTTCGTCGAACTTTTCGACCGAGCCGAGCTTGCCGTGCGCGCGCGGCACCGCTTCGGCATATTCGACCAGCCGGGTGCGAACGATTTCGCGCTCGAGCCACGAAGGAAACCACCCGAGCAACCGGTACAGCTCGAGCAAGGAGACGGCTTCGCGTTCAATCGCCATTTGGGTTTCGTTGTGCTGCCCCCACGTCACGTAAATCGCGAAGGCGACGATGACGCCGTACATGCCGCCGAAGGTCTGCAAGAAGCTGCCACCCAAGTCGTTCGTGGCGCGCAGGGCGTCGAGCGGTATGAGCGCGCGGCAGGCCCATTCGAGTACGAGCGACACGGTCAACCAGGCACCGTGGGTGACCAACCGGCGAAAGTGCCGCCTCAGCGCGAGCATGAACGAAGTGTTTCATGGTTTGCTGCGGCGCTGAACACGCACATCCGCCCTGAGGCACCATGCCTCGAGGCGCCGGGCGCGGGCTTGCCGGTGTGGGCGTGGCTGGTGGCGAAGCATTGGTCGTTGCCGAGGTTTTTTTCGTGCCGCCGCCGCTGGGGCTCGAAGACAGTTCGCGCTGGTGTCGGCGGCGATGACGGTCGAACGCTTGCTATTTCGTGCCGAGCAGCGCGGCTTTGTTCGCGGCCAAGAACGTGGCGACCGACTGGGGTGGGCGACCGGTGAGCGTCGCGACGGTGTTCGACACGTTCTTCAGGTCGCCTTTGGCAATGGCGGCGTCGAACGAGGCCAGCAACTGGGCGACCGGTGGGGGCAGCCCATGCGACACCATGCCCGCGATGAGCGCGTCGGCGGGCACCGACCGATGGGTGATCGGCTTGCCGACCAGTTCACCGACGAGCGACGCGAGCTGCGCGCTCGTCACGGCTTCGGGCCCGGTCACGTCGAACACGTGGCGGCCTGGCGTGCCTCGGTGCAGGGCGTGGGCCGCGGTGCGCGCGCAGTCGAAGCGGGTGACGTATGCGGTGGCCCCGGTGCCACGGGCGTCGACCAACAGCCCCGACGCCACGGCGCCCGGCAGCGACTGCAGGAGCAGGTCGGCGTAGAGGTTGTTGCGCAGCACCGTGTACTCCAGCTTCGACTCCTGGAGCGCCATTTCGGTGTGGTGGTGGTCGGGGGCGATGGTGACCGGTGAGCCCGGCCCCGGGTTGGGCAACGACGTGTAGACGACGGTGCTGACACCCGCTGCTTCGAACGCGCGAATGGCGTTGCGGTGTTGCTCGACGCGCCTGCCCGGGCGGTCGAGCGCGTCGGTGCTGATCAAGAGCGCGCGTGTGGCCCCACGAAACGCGGCCGCGAGGGTCTCGGGCCGGTCGAAGTCGGCCGCGCGCACGTCGACGCCCTTCGCCGCGTAGCTCGAGAGCGACGCCGGCGTTCGGGTGGTGGCGATGAGGGGGCCCGCTTTCAGCTCGAGCAAGGTGTCGAGCACCACTCGGCCCATGTGGCCACTGGCTCCGGTGATCAACAACGTCGGCGTCGCTGCAGTCATGAAATGCTCCAATGCAAGTCGTGAAGGTGAAGGCCTTGTTTGCACTGTTGCTGATTTCAAAACAATGTATTGAAACGCAACTTTCTGGTGCAAAATGGCAACAATTGACCTGAACCTGCTTCGTTCGTTTTCGGTCGTTCACGAGACCGGCAGCTTTTCGCTCGCGGCGCGCAAACTGGGGGTGCCGCGCTCGACGGTGAGCCGCGCCGTGGGAGCGCTCGAGAAGCAATTGGGCCTGCGGCTCTTTCAGCGAACGACCCGGAGTGTTTCGACCACGACCGCGGGGCTGGCGTTGTACGGCCGAACCGCCGGCTCGCTCAACTCGCTCGACCAGGCCTTGGCCGACCTGCCACAAGAAGAAAAAGAGCCGTCGGGGGTGCTGCGGGTGACCACGACGCCCGACCTGGGCGTGGTGTTGCTGGCCGAGGTCGCGGCGCGCTTCACCGAGCGCTACCCGAGAACACGAATCGAGGTGCACTTGACGGCCGACGTGGTCGACCTGGTGAAAGACCGGTTCGACTTTGCGCTGCGGGTGGCGATCAGGCGACCCAAAGATTCGTCGCTGGTCACCCAGCGGTTGGGTTCATTCGTGCTGCAGTTCTATGCGTCACCGGGCTACGTCGCGCGACGGGGCCTGCCCAAGACGAAGGCCGAATTGGCCGAACACCCTCGGGTGGGCTTTGCCAGCAAGTGGCCGACCATGTCGCCCGTCGGGCTCACGCCGAGCATCGCCTGCGACGACATGTTCTTCGCGCGCGAGGCCTTGAGGGCGGGTGGCGGCATCGGCGCCCTGCCGTCGTTCTTGGGAGACGTCGACGTCGCGAGCGGTGCCCTCGTTCGGGTGCTGCCAAAATTCGTGCTCGTCGACGGCACCGTTTCACTCGTGCAGCCGAGCCGCGAACACGTCTCGAGCAAGACGAGGGCGTTTCGCGAACTGCTGACCGACTCCCTGCGCCGGCGAACCTTCGCGTAAGACGGCGCTCGAACCGCGGTGCACGCGGCTTCGCCGCTCAAATGG
>JBGAIY010000145.1:0-18472 GCA_044225205.1 Myxococcaceae bacterium
CCATTCACGCCTCTCACGTTCCCCGCGAAGACTTCGTCGTGCGGGTCGGCGGGTTCGCGGTTCACGTCGTCGGCACCGTGTTCTCGGTGGCCGCCACTGGGCGGGGCGCCGAGGTGGCCGTGCTCGAAGGCCGCGTTCGGGTCGAAGGGCCCACCGGCGACTCGTACGTCGTCGACGCCGGCCAGCGCCTCCAACTGGGCGGGCACGGCGTCACCCGCGACCCGCTGCCCGCGGCGCTCCGACGAGAACTGGTCGACGTGCAGGGCTTGGGCGACGCGCCCCCCAGCCCGCCACCGCTGGTTCCCGCCGTCGGTGGTGCCCCCCGCCAACCCCCGCTCGCGCCCATGGCGAACGAGCCCTCCGCCTCGCTCCCTCGGCTCGACCCGCAAGAATCGCGTTCACGCCAGGTGCACGTCGAGCCCCTCGCGGCTCCATCGGTGCCCGCCGTCGCTTCGCCCCCTCAGCCGCTCGCACCCGCCGCCGTCGAAAACAAGACCGAGCTGGTGGTCGAAGCACCCGCGCGCACCCCGCCGACCGCTGCGAACCCCGCCGAGCCCTCGGCCGAATGGGCAGCCCTGCCGCCCCCGGCTTCGCCCAACGCGCCTTCGGCCGCTCCCGTCGTCGTCAACGCCAAGCCCGTCGCCAAAGACCTCGAGTCGATTTTTCTCGAGAAAGCCGAGACCGCCATGGCCAAGGGTACCTGCGAGAACTACCTCGTCGGGCTCGAAGAAGTCGCCGCCGACGCCCAACCCGACGCCAGCGAACGAACCGAACGCGCCCGCATTCTCCGAGCCCGGTGCTTCGACACGCTCCTGCGCCCCCGGCAAGCCATGTTCGAATACCGCAAATACCTTGAGGCGTTTCCAAAAGGGCAGTTTGCCGCCGAGGCCCGCCAAGCCGTCGGGCAGTAACGCTCAGTCGGGCAACATCACCGCGTCGAAACACGAACGGTTCGTGCAGTCTTGCCCAATGGCGTCACCCTCCACTCGAACGCCCACGACACGAATTCGCCGGTTCAGCTGCTCGCTGTGCCACCAACAAAACCCACTGTCGAGGCCGTCAGACCCCCAGTATCGGTCGCCGACTTCGTCGCCCGTGGGCGTGTAGGTGTGAACCAACACGCAGTAGCTCCCAGCCTTGATCGCCCGAGACCCCGCCCCCGTGCCCTCGGGCACTTCGAGCTTGAGCAGCAGCCCGTCGCGCGTCTCGACCCGGGCGGCGATCGCGTGCCTCAGCGGTTTGCGAGCCACGGCCAACGCCGCCAAGGCCACCACCGCCCCCAACGTCACCAGCCACCACTTCGCCTTGCGCATGACGCGAAGTGTTTCAGCATTTGAGCGCGCGCACCATGGTAACGCCCGCAGAGCAGGGTATACCCACCGCATGGGTACTGTGAGGCGGCGTGCGGTGTGTGGGGCCCTGGCTCTCGTCGTGGTCAGCGCACGAGGTTTCGCCTCCCCCCAGCCCGTGCCGCCACCGGTGGCCCTCAAACAACAGCTCGAAGGCCCCACGCCCCTTCTGAACGACCTCGGCGAGCTGTGTGACGGCATCGGCGGCCGCATCACCGGCACTCCCGCCGCGGCTCGAGCGGTGGGCTGGGCCGTCAAAAAGTTCGAAGCCCTCGGTGTCGACGACGTGCACACCGAACCCTACCCAATGCCGTTTCTGTGGGCTCCCGGCCCCGTCACCCTCCGCTTGGCCGCACCCGAATGGCCCGAACCACTCTCGGTCGACGCCATCGCCGTTCCGAACGCCGCTCCCACGGGCGCACCACTCGAGGGCCCCCTGGTCGACCTCGGTTTCGGCACCGCCGCCGACTTTGCTCGCGTCTCCCCCGCGAAAGGCTCCGTCGCCCTCGTTCATTCGAAAGAAATGAAGTCGCTCGACGACCTGCTCGCCATTTCGACCGAGTCGGCCACGCTCGTCGACCAGGCGAAGCGGTTCGGCCTTGGCGCCGTGGTGTTTCAGTCGAACCGCCCGCGCGGCCTCGTCTACCAAGACCCCGTGGTGCTCGGGCGAACACCGAGCCCGCTGCCGGTCGTCATGGTCGGCAGAGAAGTCGGTGAACGACTCGCCCGCCTCGTCGCTCGGGGCCAACTGCGCGCCCACCTCGAAGTCGCCTGCCGCATCGACCCCGCTCCCCCGAGCCAGCTCAACGTCGTGGCCGAGGTCAAAGGCCGAGAAACGCCTGACGAAATCGTCGTGCTGGGGGCCCACCTCGACAGCTGGGCCTTGGGGTCGGGTGCTGAAGACAACGGCATCAACGTCGCCCTCGTGCTCGACGTGGCCCGCGCTTTTCACGCCCTCGGTCTTCGCCCTCGCCGCACCGTTCGCTTCGTGCTGTTCACCGGCGAAGAACAAGGCCAGTGGGGCTCCGCCGGCTACGTGCAACGCCACCGTGATGAAATCGCTCGGCACAAGGCCGTCATCGTCTTCGACGTCGGTTCGGGTCGCACCAAGGGGTTCTGGCTCAGTGGTCGCGACGAACTGCGCCGCCCCGTCGCTCGCGCGGTGAGCCTGTTGCCGGGGCTGGGAGAACAAACCAGCTCGCTCGACGGTGTCGACGGCACCGACAATTTCGCCTTCTTGCTCAGCGGTGTCGCCACCATCGTCGCCGACCAAGATGAACGCGACTACCTCGTCGACTACCACGCCTCGAGCGACACACCCGAGCGCGTGAACGTGAAACAAGCCAAGCGCAACACCACCATCGCCGGCTTGCTGACGTGGGGCCTCGCCAACACCCCCGAGCCCCTGCCGCGCCAACTCACCCGCCCCGAAGTCGAAGCGTTTCTCGTCAAAGAACAGCTCGTCGACTCAATGAAAGCCACCGACCAATGGGTCGACTGGTGTGAAGGCCGTCTCGGCGCCCCGCTCGAACGGCCCACCCGAGCTTCTGACGTGAAGTGAGCCGCTGGCGGGAGTGCCGCGTTCCGTGCAAAGAGCCCCAGCATGCGGCTGCTGTACGTCATTGCGAGCTGGTTGGCCTTCTGGCTCGTCGTGCCGGTGCTGAGTGTCTTTCAAAAGACGCGTGGCGGGCTCAAGCAACGCCTCGGGTTCTATTCGCCCGGGCTGTTGCCTTCGGGCCCCGGCCCTCGCATTTGGCTGCACGGGGCTTCGGCCGGTGACCTGCTCGCCCTCTCGCCCATGCTCGCCCGCCTGCGCGCCCGCTTCCCCCAAGCGAAAATCATTCTCTCGACCATCACCAACACGGGCTACCTCATGGCGCGCGAGCGCCTCGCCAAGCAAATCGACGCCGTCGTCTACGCCCCGTGGGACACCTGGGGAGCCACCCGCCGCGCCGTCCGTGCCATTGCCCCCGACGTGCTCGTGCTCGAATACGCCGAAATTTGGCCCAACCTCATTCGCGCCGCCAAACGGGCGAACGCCCGGGTCGCGCTCACCAACGGGCGATTTTCACCCAAGAATTTGTCGCGCTACCGGGCCTTCTTTCAGCTCATCGAAAACCCGCTCCTCGACATCGACGTTTTCTTGATGCGTGAAGACGACGAAGCCGAACGCGCCCTGGCGCTCGGTGCCCCCAAAGAACGCGTCAAAGTCACCGGCAACACCAAATTCGACGCCCTCACTCCCAGCAGCGCCACGCCCGACTTGCCCAAATTGCAACAGATGTTGGGCCTGCCCCCCAACGCCCGAGTGTGGATTCTGGGGTCGACCCACGACGGCGAAGAAGAACTGCTGCTCGCCGTGTACCGCAAACTCCTCGAGACCGCGCCCGACCTCATGCTCGTCATCGCTCCGCGCTACCTCGAACGCGCCGAACGTTCGCGGGCTCGCTGAAGCCCTCGGGCTGCGCGTCGCGCTCCGCTCGAAAGGCAATTCGAACCACGCGTCGGTCGTCGTGCTCGACACCATCGGTGAACTCGGGGCGGCTTACGCGCTCGCCACCGTCGTGTTCGTCGGCGGGTCGTTCACCTCTCGCGGCGGCCAAAACATTCTCGAACCCGCCGCCCAGGGCAAACCCGTGCTCTTCGGCCCCCACATGGAGAATTTTCGCGACTCGGTGCAAGTGCTCGTCGGTCGCGGCGGCATTCAGGTCAATGACGCCGACCACCTCGAGACCATCATGCGCGAGCTGCTCAGCCGACCCGCGACCATCGACTCTCTCGGTGACATGGCCCGTGCCCAAGTACGGCAAGTCTCGGGCGCCAGCGACCGCAACGTCGAGTTTCTCGCTCAGCTCATCGAGGCCCGGCCCTGATGCGCATTCTCCACCTCCTCGCGTCTCCCTATTTTTCGGGCCCCGCCGAGCTGGTGGCCCAGTTGGCTTCGGCCCAGCGAACACTCGGTCATGACGTCACCGTCGCCGTCGACCGGCTCCGCAACCACACCCCCCCGTCTGAAGAACTGGCCATGCCGCGCTTCGCCGCCGCCGACCTGTTATCGCCCCTGCCGCTCGAACTGTCGGTGAAGTCGTCACCGCTCTCGTGGGCGCGCGACATTCGCACCCTCAAACGGGCCGCGGTCGACGTCGTTCACTGCCACTTCTCGCACGACCACCTGCTCGCTCGGTTCGCCCGTCTCCCCACCGTCGTTCGGTCGATTCACGCGGCCCGCTCGTTGCGCTGGTCGACCCCCGCCGCCCACGGGTGGACCGTACCCACCGACGACCTCGCCAGAAAGCTGATCGGCTGCGACGTGCTCGTGCTGCCTCCGTTGGTCGACGACTCGTTTCGCCCCGCGCCGAACGCCGCCGCCACCCCCACCCGCATCGGCATGGTCAGCACTTTTCAACCGTCGCGCCGCCACGACATCGGGCTTGCGGCCTTTCGCCTCGTTCGCGAACGACACCCCGGCGCCACGCTCACCCTCATCGGTGACGGCGTGCTCGAAGCACCGTTGCGCGCCGCCGCCCAACCCTTTGGCGACGCCGTTCGCTTCTCGGGCTACTTGTCGGGCGCCGCGTTCGCCGAGGCGTTGCGCGCGCTCGACGAAGTGTGGGTGCTCGGTCTCGGCAACGACTTCAGCGGGCGCGCCGCCGCCCAAGCCAAAGCCTGCGGCCTTCGCGTCGTCGCCGTCGACGAGGGCGCGTTGACCAAGTGGGCCGACGCCGTCGTGCCCAGTGGCGCCGAGCTCACCGCCCAAGCCGTCGCCGACCTCGCGCTGCAGCCCGAGCGCCGCGCCGTGCGCCTCGAGTCGGTCGAATCGGTCGCCCGACGCACCGTCGAACTGTACGGGCGCGTTGTCGGCCTGGGCACCGACACCCGTCGTCAGCCACCGGCCTCTTGAGTCGGCGCGCCGGTCGTGCCAGCACTCCCATTGCCGTGATGACGCTCCTTTTGCCTTTGACCGAGCCCCGCCCGTGACCTGGCCAGCGCTGTGGGCCACCCGCGGCTTCACGTCGACCGCGCTCTTGCCGGCTTCGTGGGCGTATCGACTCGGGCTGGCCCTCCGACCAGACCCGTCGCCCACCCGGGTCGACGGCCTCCAAGTCGTGTCGGTCGGCAACGTGCTCGTCGGCGGCGCCGGCAAAACCCCCGTCGCGTTGTGGCTCGCCGAGCGGGCCCTGTGCCATGGGCATCGCGTCGCGTTGCTGTCTCGAGGGTACGGTCGACGCACCAAGGGCCCCGTCGCCTGGCGACGAACCGAGACCGAAACCGCCCCCAGCGCCGACGCCGTCGGAGACGAGCCGGCCATGGTTGCTCGTCGGCTGCCCGACATTTTGCTCTTCGTCGACGCCGACCGCGTCGCCGCCGCTCAACAAGCCAAGCGGGCAGGGTGCACCGTCGCCATTCTCGACGACGGCTTTCAACACCGACGCCTGCACCGCGACCTCGACGTGCTCGTCGACGCCGGCCTCGGCAATGGCCGGCTCCTGCCCGCGGGCCCGCTGCGTGAACCCCCCACGGCCGCCCTGCGTGCCCACGTCATTTGGGCCCGAGACGGCGCGTCGGCGCTCCACGCGCCCCAGGCGCTCCGCGTCGACGCCGCCACGTCGTGGAGCCACCTCATTCGGCCCGACGGGTCTGTTGCTCCGCTCGCCGAATTGACCTCGGGCCCGTGGGTCGCCTTCGCCGGGCTCGCCCGACCCGGCCAGTTTTTCGACATGCTCGCCGCACACCACGCCCCGGTGCTGGCCCGACGCGCCTTCGGCGACCACCACGCGTTCTCGACCCGCGACCTTCACGCGCTCCTCGCGCTCGCTCAGCGGCACCAGGCTCGGTTGTTGACGACTGAAAAAGACCGCGCCCGGCTGCCCACCGATTTCTCGGCGTGGTCGCTCCGGCTTCGGCTCGAGGTGCCCGAGGCCGCCCAGCGCGCCCTCGCCGCGCTGCTCGGCTGGCGCTACAGCCCTGATGCAGCGTCGAACGCACACCCGTGACCACATTGGCAGGGTACAGTGCCATTGCACCGTACCCTCGTGAGATGATTCGCTTTCGGCTCGGCTCTCGCGACGCTGGTCACTGGAGGCAATGAGTTTTTGTGCGTTCGGCCATTCCCTCCATCGGCATCGACCTGGGCACCACCAACAGCGCGGTCGCTACCGCCACGGCCGGCCACGTTCGCATCATCGAGCGGGCCACGGGTCAACGCCTCATGCCTTCAATGGTCGGCATCAGCCCTGACGGAGAACGCGTTGTCGGTGAAGCCGCGCACATCTTGGCTGAAGTTTTTCCCGAGCATGTCGCGTACGGCACCAAGCGCTTCATGGGCCAACGGTGGACACCCGAGGTCGCCGCCCAGGCTCGCACCCAGTACCCGTTTCCTCTCGTTGGCGGCCCCACCGAAGACATGCGCGTCAAGCTCGGCGACCGTACCGTGCCGGTCGTGCAAATCGCCGCCATGGTGCTCTCCGCCCTGCGCGCCGACGCCGAGGCGTACTTCGGCCAAGAGGTTCGCAAAACGGTGCTCACGGTGCCCGCCGCGTTCACCGACGCGCAGCGCCAGGCGACTCGAGAAGCCGCCCAAATCGCCGGCCTTGAAATCATGCGGCTCGTCAACGAGCCCACCGCCGCCGCCATGGCCTACGGCCTCGCCACCGGATTCAACGGCAACGCCATCGTTTTCGACCTCGGCGGTGGCACCTTCGACGTTTCGATTCTCAGCATTCACGACGGTGTCTTTGAAGTCGTCGCCACCGGAGGCGACCTCTTCTTTGGCGGCAACGACTTCGACTTGGTGCTCGTGCAGTGGCTCCAATCGCACTTGACCGACGCCGCCACCCGAGAACGCATCGCCCACGACCGCCGCGCCATTCAGAAGCTCAAGGCCGTCGCCGAGCAAGCCAAGAAAGCCATTTCGACCACCGAACGCGCGCACATCACCGCCGAACTCATACCCGAGACCGGTGCCATGCACGGCGTCACCATCGAGACCATGCTCACCCGAGACTTCTTCGAGAAGCTCGTGCGCTCGAAGACCGAACACTGCTTGGGCATCGTCGAACGCACGCTCAAAGAAGCCAGCCTCGACCCCACCAAGATCGACGCCGTGCTGCTCGTGGGAGGCATGACCCGAGTGCCGCTTCTGCGTACGCTCGTGCTCGAACGCTTCGGCAAAGTGCCCGAAGTCAACGTCAACCCCGACGAAGCCGTCGCCCTGGGCGCGGCCATGCACGCCGCCGAGCTCGTTGAAAAACGCGGCAAGACGCTTTTGCTCGACGTCGTGGGCAGCTCGCTCGGGGTCGGCATCGCCGGTGGGCTCGTCAAGCCGCTCATTCGTAAAAACAGCATGCTGCCGTGCACCGTCAGAGAGACCTTCTTCCCCGGGCGCGACTTGCAACGCACGGTACGCGTGCCTGTCGTGCAAGGCGAGTCACGCTTGGCTCAAGACAACTCCGTGCTCGGCGAACTCACCCTCGACGGGCTCGAAGGTGTTTTGCGCTCAGAATCACCCATCGAAGTCACCTTCGCCATGAACCAAGAGGGCATTCTCTCGGTCAGCGCCATCGACAGCCGAACCGGCAAGTCTGAAAGCGTTCGAATTACGGCGCGGCCCGTGCTCGTCGAACAAGAAGCGCAGCGGCTCGCCTCGACCGAAAGCGACCACCGCCACGAGGTCGCCGTGGTCGAACCCGCCGCTCGCGAGCAAAACCGCCACGCGCGGCGAACGCTGCATACCGTGCTCGTCGAACTGCACCGAATTCACCGCGAAATCGCGCTCGCCGCCACCGAGTCTCCCGACAGCACCGCCAAAGACGTCGCCGAAAGCCTCGGCCGCCAACTCGTCGAAGCCGAAGAAATCGAGTCGTCGGGCTCGCCTGAACAGGTGCTCGCCCTCGCCAGCAATTTGGTCGAGTTGCTCAAGCAGGTCTCTGAAACCACCGCCGCACGCTGACTCCATGTCGACGGTCGCCGCCATCGAACACCTCATCGAGGCGAACCCAGACGACCATCGGTTGTACCTGCAGCTCGGCGACGCGCTCCAAGAACTCGACGAGCCCGTCGGCCGGCGGGTCGCGGTCGACGGCGTGGCCGAAGACGAATGGGCCGACCTCGCCCACGCGGTCACCGAGCGCCAGTGGCGGTGGGGCTTCGTCGAAGCCCTCCGGCTCGACCCTGACCCTGACGCCTCGGCCGACCTTGACCTGGCTGCCCTCGTCGGGCGCATCGCGTCGGCGCCGTCGGCCCGGTTCTTGCGCCGCCTCGAGCTGGGCCGCCTCGAAGGCGGCCACCTCGATGCGTTCGTCGCCGCGTTCGTACAACACCGCTGGCCTGTCTTGAAGGAACTCAGCATCGGCGCCATCGTCAGCCCCGACCAGGGCCGGCTCCGCGAGCTGTCGTCTGCCGCGCTCGGCGGCCTCGGCCCCGCGTGCCCGAAACTCGAAACGCTCACCGTGCATGGCTCCGACTTCGTCTTCAGCCCGTTCGACGCCACCCACCTCAAGACCCTGCGAATTCGCGCCGGCCGCTTGTACGCCAAGGCGCTCAAGTCGCTGAGCCGTGTGCGGTTTGCGCAGCTCAAAGCGCTCGAAGTGTGGCTCGTTGGTACGAAAGCCAGTGCCTTCAAGACGCTCATCGCTTCACCCGCGTGGCGAAACCTGCGACCCGAAGACGTCTCCCTGCGCTACGCCGACGACCTCGACGGCACCCTCGACGCGCTCGCCCAAAGCCCGAGGGCCGCGCAGCTCCAGCGGCTCGACGTGGTCGGCGGCCCCCTCTCGGCTCGCGGCGCGCAGACCCTCAGCCAGTCGTTTCCCGCCCTCCGCGAATTGGCGTGCTCGGTGACCGCCGACCATTTCGCGCTGCTGACCGTTCACCCACCGGCCCACTTCGCCCTCGAGTCGATGTCGCTCTGGGCCCCGCCCAGCGCCCCAGAAGTCACCGCCGCGCTCGAACAGAGCCCGCTCGTGCGCCGCGCCGCGCAGGTCACGCTGCACGGCCCCGCTTCGGGCCCGCCAGGTACCAACGTGCGCATCGCTCCGCCCGGCATCAACCAAGCCGTTCACCCCGACCAGCGGCCCGACGCCGTCGACGAACTGCGGGCCGCCATGCAGACCGCTCAAGGCGCCGCCGCCATCGACCTGGGTCGTCAACTCGTCGCCCTGTGCTCGAGGCTCGAGCGGCCCCTTCAACAGGCCCAGGCCCACCTCGGTCTCGCCGAACGGCTGCGCCAACACGCCTCGCTCGCCGAAGCCCGCGGCCACTTGAACCGGGCCATCGCGCTGACGCCCAAGGCGCCTGCCACCCGCTACCGAGCCCTCCACCTGCTGTCGATGGTGCTCGCCGACACGGGCGCACGCGAAGAAGCTCGCCAAATGCTCGACGAATGCCTCACCTACTTTCGCCAGGCCGGTGACCGAGCGTCGACCGCGTACATGCTTCAGTCGGCCTCGGTCGACGCCCACGCCACCAATGAGCTCGAAAAGGCCATGAAGTTGGGCGAGGAGGCCCTCGCCCTCGCCATCGAAGTCAATGACCAAGGTCTTCGCCGCCACCTCGAGCAACACCTCGCCGTCGTGTCGCAGAGCATGGGCCGTGCCGAGGCCGACTTTCGCCGTGGCCTCGAACTGTTTCGCCAGGTCGACAGCCCCCGAGGCGTCGCCGACGCGCTCTGCAACCTCGCCAGCCTCGCCAACACCCACGGCCACGCTGACCAAGCCCGTGAACACCTGACCGAGGCCGTGGCCCTGTACCAGAAAATTGGGTTCGAACCGGGGCGGTTGCAGGCCCTTCGCGTGCTCGCCGACACCGGTCTCATGGTCAACGATACCGCGGGCGCTGAAGCCGCCGCGCTCGAAGCGCTCACCCTCGCGCAACACCTCGGCGCCGAAACCGCGCAGGCCGGTGCCCACGGGCTCCTCGCCGACGTCGCCCTCAACCAAAGCGACGCGACCAAAGCCCTCTCTCACGCCCAAGCCGCGTACGCGCTGCATCGCTCGACCAGCCGCGACGACCTGTGGGGGCGCTCGGGCGCTCTGTCGAAAATCGCCTTCGCCCAGCTGCTCGCCCGACAGCCCGACCTCGCCCTCCGCGCGGTCGAAGAGGGGAGAGCGCTGCGGGCCAAACTGGGCTTGCGCGAAGGGTGGGGCGACTTCACGCTCGCGTTCGTGCATCTGGTCGCCGGGCGACGGGGCGACGCCGGCCTCGCCCTCGAACGCGCGCTCGCCGAGGGGCGCGCTTCGAAAGAAGACGTGCTCCTTCGCCGCGCGCTCCTTGTTCAAGCGGCCGTGGCCCACCTCAGCGGCGACCCTCTGAAGGCCAAGGCCGCTCTCGAGCAAGCCCGCGTCGTCAACCCCCCTTCTCCATGGGACGTTCAGACCCAAGAACTGCGCCAACTCGTCGAGTGCACCGTCGACGGGCGCCCGTGCGGTGTGCCGGTCGCGTACGAAGCGAAGCTGCTCGCCCGTTTGCTCACACAGGCCGCCAGAACATGACCCCAGCCCCCTCGGTTTCGCGCACCCTTCGTTGTATGGCGCTCGTGGTGTGCGGCTGCGCACCCCTCTCGCTGCCCACGACCATGGGGGGCAACGACGGAGGTGACGACGGCCTGGCCGACGTCGATGGTGGGGCCATCGAACCTCGTGACGGTGGCCAACTCGTCGGCCTCGACCGGGCCACCTGCACCTACAACGGCAAGTCGCTCAAGGCCCGAAACGTGAAGTTCGTGACCTCGTTCCCCGATGTTCGCGTGAAGGTCGTGACCGCGCTGCCTGACTTTCGGGTGCGCATGGTCGATTCCTTGGCCAGCCGGTGCGGAGAGTGGCGCGAGGTGACCTCGCTCCCAGACCTGTTGGTGCAAGAAGTCGACGCTTTGCCCGACTTCACCATCGAGTACGTCACGTCGTTTCCCGGGTTTCCTTGAAAAGCGGGGCCTTCGGGTCGCTTGAGGTACCGTCAAGACAGTGAAAGAAGCGTGCCTTGTGAAGGCCGTTCTCCGTCGGTTCAAAGACGTGCGCGTTCTCGTCGTCGGTGACCTCGTCGCCGACCACTACTTGTCTTGTAGCCAGACCGAACGCGTCAGCCGCGAAGCTCCGTACTCATCGTTCGCCACGAGAGCGACGAAGCTCGGCGGGGCCGCCAACGTCGCCGCCAACGTTCCGTGCCCTCGGGGGCCACGTCACCGCGTTTGGGCTCCTCAGGGGTGACGCCATGGGCCGTGCCATGCGCAGCAGTTCGCGGCCCAAAGCATCGACCTCGTCGCCGTACCCAGCGAATTCACCGAGACCAAGACCCGCGTTCTCGCCGGCGGCATCCAGCACCCGCCAACAGATGCTGCGCATCGTTGCGGCCGCCCGCCCCATGCCCCCGTCGGCCCCCAAGTCGCGAAGCGGCTCGAAAGACCCTCTCATGAAGCCGCTGTCTTCGGCCGACGTCGTCGTCGTGTGCAGCTACGGGGCCGGTGTGCTCAACTTCAACACCCGAGCCATGCTCCAACACGCCGCCTCGCGGGAACAACTCGTCTGCGTCGATTCGCGGTTTTCCTGCTCGAATACGGCTTTACCGTGTGCAAACCCAACGAGCCTGAACTCGCCGCACTCACAAGGACGCCCGTTCGCAATGACGCCCAACTCGCCCCGCCGCCCAACGCGGGCTCGAACTCCTCGGGTGCCAAGTGCTCGTCGTGACGCGCGGTCGCCGCTGGCCTCGCCGTGTTCGAAAAGGGCCCCCCCCGGCGTTGATACCGTGCACGGTCAGCATGACGCCGTCGGCGACCGGCGCCGGCGACACCGTCAGCGCCGCCCTCGCTCTCGCCCTCGGCGCTGGTGCCGCCCAGTCGACGCCGCCCGCCTCGCCAACGTCGCCGGTTCGCTCGTCGTGCAGAAACAAGGTACCGCCACGGTGTCTTTCGGCGAACTGAGGGCTGCGCTGTGACGGCTGGGGCGAAACTCGCCTCACTCGAAGCCGTTTCGTCGCTCACCGCCCAGTGGCGCGGCGAGCCTCGTCGTCTTGGCCAACGGCGCTTTCGACCTGTTGCACGTCGGCCACCTCCGGTACCTCGAAGGCGCCAAGGCCCTTGGCTCACGACTCGTCGTCGCTGTGAATTCAGATGCTTCGGTTCGTGCCCTCAAAGGCCCCTCCCGACCCGTCGTTCCCGAACTCGAACGCGCCGAACTGCTCGCCGGCTTGGCGTGCGTCGACGCCGTCGTGCTCTTCGACACCCTTGATGTGCGCCCAGTCATTCGGGCCCTCCAACCCCACGTGCACGCCAAAGGCACCGACTACACGGTCGATTCGGTGCCCGAACGCGACGAGGTCGAACGCTACGGCGGCCGCGTCGCCATCGCCGGAGACCCCAAAGATCACAGCACCACGGCTGTTCTCAGCAAGCTCATTCGCTGATACGCCCGCCCCCATGCTCAAGAGCATGACGGGCTTCGGCTCAGGTCGCGCAACCGTTGGAGCCGAAGAACTCTCGGTGGAGTTGCGGTCGGTCAATCATAAGTTTTGCGAGGTCAAGGTGCGGCTCCCTCGTGAACTGGGGGCGCTCGAGCCCCTCGTCACGAAAGTCGTGAAAGACCGCCTCGCCCGAGGCGCAGTTGATGTCGTCGTCAAGCGCTCCGCTCGCGCCTCGGTCGGCCTCGTGCCCACCGTCGACCTCGCCCTCGCTCGAGAATACCGGCGCGCTTTCGCCGAGCTCGCCGCCGCCCTCAACATCACCGACAACACTTCCGTTCGCGACATCGTCTCCCAGCAGAACGTCGTTCGCCTCGAAGAGCCCGTCGTCAACCTCGAAGACGCCTCGAAAGCCGCCGACGCCGCTTTGCGCGAAGCCCTGAACGCCCTCGAAGCCATGCGCCAAAAAGAGGGCACCGCGCTCCACGCCGACCTCGCCGCACGGCTCGACCTCGTCGCCACCTGGGCCAAAGAAGTCGCCGCCCTCGCCCCCAAGTCCGTCGAATTGTGGCGAACCCGGCTCTCGGCGCGCGTCGCCGAACTGTCGAAAGGCATGCCCCTTGACCCTCAGCGCATGGCCCAAGAAGTCGCCTTGTTCGCTGAACGCACCGACATCGCCGAAGAATTGACCCGCCTCGAATCACACCTCGTTCAATTTCGCGCGCTTCTCGCCTCGGCCGAACCCTCCGGCCGAAAGATGGACTTTCTCGTGCAAGAAATGCATCGCGAAGTGAACACGACCGGCTCCAAGAGCCAACACGCCGATATTTCAGTGCGCGTCATGCAGCTCAAAACCGAACTCGAACGGGTTCGCGAACAGGTGCAAAACGTCGAATGAACACGAACCCCAACATTCCCATTCTCCCGTCGCCAGGCCTGCTCATCGTGCTGTCTGCTCCGTCAGGAGGTGGCAAAACCACCTTGGCCCACCGGCTCCGCGGCCAATTTCCTGAAGCGAAATTCTCCGTCAGCCACACGACCCGCGCCCCGAGAGGGGCTGAACAAAACGGCCGCGACTACCACTTCGTTGACACCACCACGTTTCACCAAATGGTCGAACGCGGCGACTTTGTCGAATGGGCCGAGGTGTACGGGCATTTTTATGGCTCGTCGCGCCACATGATCGACGAATCGCTCAAGCCCAAGGGCATTGCCGTCTTTGACATCGACGTGCAGGGCGGCACCGCGATCAAGCGCAAATACCCCGATACCATTCAGATTTTCATTTTGCCGCCGTCGCTCGAAGACCTCGAACGGCGCCTCCGCCAGCGTGGCACCGACAGCAGCGACGCCATTCACCGCCGCATGCTTTCGGCTCGGGCTGAAATTGAGCGCGGCACCCAGAGCTATGACTACCTCATCGTCAACGATCAGCTCGATCAGGCCTTTGAAGAACTCAAATCGATCGTGATCGCTGAGCGCGCGCGGCGGGGCAGGGTTGATTTGTCTCGGCTGCGGCTGCAAGCGACTGAAAATGCTGGGTAAGTCAGGTTTTTTCAAAATTCGTCGTCGAGGTGTTGACAGTCTCGAAAATGATCATGTATATGCGCCGCCCCCTCGACGGTCCGCCGACGAGGTGCTGACGGGCGGGAGCGGGTTGTACGGGCGAGTCGCAGTGCGAAGTCAGAAGCAGGGCAAAGAAGTTGTTGAAAAGGTGTTCGAGCCAGAATATTGAGACGTCACCTTGATGGTCTCCAAAAGCCGATAAATCGGCTCCGGAGCTGAAGGTTCGATTTCCTCCGCGCACTCCGAAGCGAGCTGCAACGAACGAAATGAAAACCTTGACGAACTAAAGGCAGCAGATGTAGAAGCTGCCTCCCTCGCGCAAAGAACCGCCGAGAAAAGCAGAATAAGAAGTTGAAGCACAGCAGAAAAAAAGTGGTTGCACTGTAGAGAAAAGTAAGATAAAAGCCGCACCGCTTCGAAGCACTGGCGACGAAGCAGCAGTAAGAAGTTCGCTCTTTGAAAACCGGATAGCAAACTCAAGAAGTTCTGCGGGAACTTCGCAATTCATGAAGAACACAACACTTCGGTGTTGGTTCACTCTTCCTGCAACTCCTTCGAAAGAAGCGAGTTGTGTTTAACCAAAAGCAGTTTTGGTTAGGAAATCAAAATCTCTATTTGGAGAGTTTGATCCTGGCTCAGAACGAACGCTGGCGGCGTGCCTAACACATGCAAGTCGAGCGCGAAAAGGGCAACCTGAGTAGAGCGGCGCACGGGTGCGTAACACGTGGATAATCTGCCTTTGAGTTTGGGATAACCCTTGGAAACTTGGGCTAATACCAAATAAGCTCACGGTGACTTCGGTCGCTGAGAGAAAAGTAGGCCACTATTTATAAGCTTACACTCGAAGATGAGTCCGCGGCCCATCAGCTAGTTGGCGGGGTAATGGCCCACCAAGGCAACGACGGGTAGCTGGTCTGAGAGGACGATCAGCCACACTGGAACTGAGACACGGTCCAGACTCCTACGGGAGGCAGCAGTGGGGAATTTTCCACAATGGGCGAAAGCCTGATGGAGCAACGCCGCGTGTGTGATGAAGGTCTTCGGATCGTAAAGCACTTTCGACCGGGACGAAAACGCTCTGGCTAACATCCAGGGAACTGACGGTACCGGGAGAAGAAGCACCGGCTAACTCTGTGCCAGCAGCCGCGGTAATACAGAGGGTGCAAGCGTTGTTCGGAATTATTGGGCGTAAAGCGCGTGTAGGCGGCTTGATAAGTCAGATGTGAAATCCCTCGGCTTAACCGAGGAAGTGCGTCTGAAACTGTCGAGCTTGAGTACCGGAGAGGATGGCGGAATTCTGCAAGTAGAGGTGAAATTCGTAGATATGCAGAGGAACACCGGTGGCGAAGGCGGCCATCTGGACGGTAACTGACGCTGAGACGCGAAAGCGTGGGGAGCAAACAGGATTAGATACCCTGGTAGTCCACGCCGTAAACGATGAGAGCTAGGTGTCGTGGGTGTTGACCCCCGCGGTGCCGCAGCTAACGCATTAAGCTCTCCGCCTGGGAAGTACGGTCGCAAGATTAAAACTCAAAGGAATTGACGGGGGCCCGCACAAGCGGTGGAGCATGTGGTTTAATTCGACGCAACACGCGCAGAACCTTACCCAGACTTGACATCCTTCGAAGTTGGCCCAAAAGCCGACGTGCTCGCAAGAGAACGGAGAGACAGGTGCTGCATGGCTGTCGTCAGCTCGTGTCGTGAGATGTTGGGTTAAGTCCGCAACGAGCGCAACCCTCGCCGTTAGTTGCTTCGCAAGAAGATCTCTAACGGGACCGCCAGTGATAAGCTGGAGGAAGGTGGGGATGACGTCAAGTCCTCATGGCCTTTATGTCTGGGGCTACACGTGCTACAATGGCGAGTACAAAGCGTTGCCAACCCGTAAGGGGGGAGCTAATCGCATAAAACTCGTCTCAGTTCGGATTGGAGTCTGCAACTCGACTCCATGAAGTCGGAATCGCTAGTAATCGCAGATCAGCACGCTGCGGTGAATACGTTCCCGGGCCTTGTACACACCGCCCGTCACACCATGGGAGTCAGTTGCTCCAGAAGTCGGCGAGCCAACCGCAAGGAGGCAGCCGCCCAAGGAGTGACTGGTAACTGGGGTGAAGTCGTAACAAGGTAGCCGTAGGGGAACCTGCGGCTGGATCACCTCCTTTCTACGGAGACCACGTTTCTCGGTTCAACTTCGGTTGTTCGCGGAGAAGCAGAGCCCTTCGGGGTTCAGGTCGTTCGAGGTCAACTCGAATAAGTCTCGCAGATACCCATTGAGTTTGCTGTCTGGTTTTGAAAGAGCGAACGTCGCTCTTTGAACCTTTTGGAGTGTCTTCGGTTCGGTACGAATCGCTGACCGCTCAGGGCCTGTAGCTCAGGTGGTTAGAGCGTACGCCTGATAAGCGTAAGGTCGGTGGTTCGAGTCCACCCAGGCCCACTGTCTCAAATTCTTTAATTTGGGGCTGTAGCTCAGCTGGGAGAGCACAAGCTTTGCAAGCTTGGGGTCGTCGGTTCGATCCCGATCAGCTCCACTTCTTTTATCTCACTGTCACGTTGGTGTCGGTGAGTGTTCTTTGAAAAATGCATACGAAGGATAGAATTCAATTTCAGACGAGTTTCTGAAGATGAGTTCTCTCGTTTTGTCATACCTGCGGCGAAGAGCCGGGGTGTGAGTCTCTTCTTCTCGTGGTGAGTTTCGTCGTGACGACGCGATTCACCGTCAGCGAGATGAAGGATAGTAAGCTACTAAGGGCGTGCGGTGGATGCCTAGGCGCTGAGAGGCGATGAAAGACGTGGGTGGCTGCGAAAAGTTCCGGGGAGTTGCCAACCGAACATTGATCCGGAAATGTCTGAATGGGGAAACCCAGCCAACGTAACAGTTGGTTACTCTGTCCTGAATACATAGGGGCAGAAGAGCAAACCAGGGGAAGTGAAACATCTCAGTACCCTGAGGAAAAGAAAACAACGAGTGATTCCCGTAGTAGTGGCGAGCGAACCGGGAAAAATAAGCCTAAACCACTCTCACGTAAGTGAGGGCGGGGTTGCGGGTCCGCGGTAGGACCTTGGATTGTTAGCGGAACTGCCTGGAAAGGCAGACCATAGAGCGTGATAGTCGCGTACGCGAAAACGATCTGGGGCTGAGCGGGGTACCCAAGTAAGACGGAACACGTGCAATTCTGTCTGAATCTGTCAGGACCATCTGATAAGGCTAAATACTACTCGGCGACCGATAGTGAACAAGTACCGCGAGGGAAAGGTGAAAAGAACCCCTGTGAGGGGAATTAAAAGAACCTGAAACCGCATGTCTACAAGCAGTTCGAGAACCACGCCGCAAGGCAAGTTCGAGAGCGTACCTTTTGCATCATGATTCGGCGACTTAATATACGTCGCAAGGCTAAGCCGTTAGGTGGAGCCGGAGCGAAAGCGAGTCCGAAATGGGCGATAAGTGGCGTGTATTATAACCCGAAGCGGGATGATCTACGCATGGCCAGGTTGAAGTGTGGGTAACACCGCATGGAGGACCGAACGCATGAGAGTTGAAAATCTCTGCGATGAGCTGTGCGTAGGGGTGAAAGGCCAATCAAATTCCGTGATAGCTGGTTCTCCCCGAAAGATATTTAGGTATCGGCTCGGGTAATTCACTGTTGGAGGTAGAGCACTGGAACGGCTAGGGGTCTCACCAGATTACCAAACCGTACCAAACTCCGAATGCCAGTGATTGTTAACCCGGGACGCAGACGGTGGGTGATAACGTCCATCGGCAAGAGGGGAATAACCCAGACCGTCAGCTAAGGTCCCCAAGTTTAGGCTAAGTGAACACTAGAAAGGATGTGGCAGGTCATTGACAACCAGGAGGTTGGCTTAGAAGCAGCCATCCTTTAAAGAAAGCGTAATAGCTCACTGGTCAAGACAGGCCGCGCCGAAAATGTAACGGGGCTCAAGTCTGTCACCGAAGCTTTGGATCACACATCAAAAAGTGGTGTGTGGTGGTAGGGGAGCGTTGAAACTGCAGCGAAGGTAGACCGCAAGGGCTGCTGGAGCGGTTTCGAGTGCTGATGCCGAAATGAGTAGCGATAAGGGATGTGAGAAACATCCCCGCCGTAAGCCTAAGGTTTCCTGGGTCAAGTTAATCTTCCCAGGGTTAGCCGGGTCCTAAGTCGAGGCCGAAAGGCGTA
>JBGAIY010000146.1:0-16563 GCA_044225205.1 Myxococcaceae bacterium
GCGAAGTTGTACGGGCGGCCCAAGAAACCAGCCACCAGCTCGCTCGCGGGCCGCGACCCTCCAGGCTCGAGCACCTTCTTGCGGTAGTCGCCCGCGACGGCCGGGTTTAACTTGCCCGCGGCGTCGAAGCGCGTCTGCAAGTCGCGGGCGATGACGGTCGACCACAGGTAGGTGTAGTAGCTCGCGGCGTACCCTTCGAGGTGGCCGAACGCGAGCTCGAACCGCGTGCCCGGCGTGGCTTCGCTTTGAATGAAGGGGTACTTCTTGTCGAGCTCGACGACGATGTCATGCGGGTCGAAGCCTGGCGCCCGCCGAAACACCTCGAGGCTCAAGCCCGACAAGAAGAACTGCCGGCTGGTCTGCATGCCCACGCCGAATTCTTCGGCCGCTTTGAGTTTCTTGAGCAGCTCGGGCGGCAGCGATTCGCCCTTCGCGTTGCGGGCAAACGTCTGCAGCACCGCCGGGTCGCTCGGCCACTCTTGCAGCAGCATCGAGGGCGCTTCGACGAAGTCCCATTCGGTTTTGATGCCCGAAATGCCCGACCACTTTTGGTGGCCCGCGAAGATTTCGTGCATCAGGTGACCGAACTCGTGAAAAAACGTCTCGACGTCACCGAACGGCATCAACCCGCCCGGCTTGGGAAAATTGCAGACCAGCGTGCCTTCGGGCAGCACCTTGCCGGCCACGCCATTCGTCAAACCGAATTGCGCGGCGTGTTTGTACTTGCCTTCACGGGGGTGCATGTCGAGGTACACGCGGCCGACCGGCTGTGAGCTGCCGGTGTCGACCACGTCGTACACCTCGACGTCGGGGTGCCAGGTCTTCGCGTCGGTCACCGGCACGAACGTGACTCCGAACATCTTCGACGCCACGGCGATGACGCCGTTCTTCACGTGGCCGTACTCGAGGTATTCGCGCAAGACCTGCGAGTCGAAGTCGTACTGCTCGGTCTTGACGCGGTCGGTGTAATACAGCACCTCCCACGGCTCGACGCGCTCGGCGTTCGGCACGTCGCGCCGTTTTCGGGCCAGCAGCAGCGCCAAGTCGGCTTGGGCGCGCTTCTCGGTCGCCAGGCGCCCCTTTTCAATGAAGTCGGCGGCCGCTTCGGGCGACTTCACCATTTTCGTTTCGGTGTCGTAGGCCGCATACGACGCGTAGCCCAAGGTGCGAGCGAATTCGGCGCGCTTCTCGATGAGCGCTTTGAGCACGTCGACGTTCTCGGGGTACCCGCGGTTGCGGTTCGCTTTGTAGAGCTGTTCTCGCACCTTGGCCGACTTGACGTACGTCATGACGGGCACCGCGTCGGGAGCGTCGGTCGTCACGGTGACTTTGCCGTCGACGACCGGGTGCGCGGCGAGCCAGTCGGCCGGTACCCCTTCGAGCTCGGCCACGGTGAATTGCAGCTTGGGCACCGCGTCGCGAATGTGCCGCGCGAACGCCTGCCCGAGCTTGACCAACTCGTCGTTGAGTGCCGCGACCTTCTTGCGCGTTGCCTCGTCGCGGTCGACTCCGGCTCGGCGAAATTCGCGCAGTGACTTGTCGAGCCAGTGTGCGGTCGTCGCGTCGAGCGTCTTGGGGTCGACCTTGACGAGCGCGTCGTACAAGGCGCGGTCTTGCGCCAATTCGACGAGGTAGGCCTCGTTCGCTTGCTGACACACCTCGGCCGCTTGACGAAACGCGACGTCGGGGTGCACTTCTTTCGCGAGGCTCGAGCGGGCCGACACCTCGCTCACCAGCCGCAGGGCTTCGTCGTACTTCGCGAGAATGACCGACGGGTCGGTCTCGGTGCGCAGCGACGCCAACAACGCTTTGCCTTCGTTTCGCTCGGTTTCACACCATGTGGAGAAAGCCTGGGCGGTACCCGCCAAGAGGGCACCACCGCGAATGACAGGAGGAGGGGTCATGACCGCGTTCCGTTCAGCGCCGACGGTGGCGCACGAAGAAAAAGACACAGTGGCCAACACGGCGCCACACAACACTGCATGAGTCGAAGGGTGTGACACGGAGGCTCCGGGAGGCGTGAAGGCGGTTTACTTCAAGCGGTGACCGTACGTGAATATTCCCGCCCGAGGGGGCGGGGCGTCACCGGGGCTTGCTGGCGAGCGAGGTGCTGACGACCCAGCGGGCCACCTCGTCGATGACCTCCGCCGCGACGTGGCCGCGGGCTTCGTATTCGGCGGGCGAACTGGGCCCGGTGCCCTCGACGAAGACGTGGTTCAGCTTCGCGAATGACTTGAACGTGGTGGCCGGGCGCTTGGCGAGCGCCGCTTTCCACAGGGCGAAGTCGGCCATGGTGACTTGGTAGTCGCGTTCGCCTTGCAACAACAGCAACGGCGTCGTGACTTTGGCCGCGGTTTCGGGCGGTGCCGGGCGCAGTGAGAGCCAATAGGCGCCGTGGGTGGTGGCACCGAACAGTTCGACCGGGTCGTCGGGTGTGAGGCTCGCGCTGTCGACGAGGCGCTTGAACCGTTGGGCGGCTTCGAGCGCACCGGGTGAGGCGACGGTGACTTGCGAGACGACGACGTCTCCCATGGGGCGGGCGCGCGCCGCGAACGCCACCCCGCCCGCCACCCAAGGCGCTTGCGCGGCGATGCGAGGCACGAGCTCGGCCCCCAGGCTGTGGCCCGCGACAAAAACGCGCGAAGGGTCAAAACGTTCGTCGGCTCGCAATTGCCCGAGCGCGGCGACCGCGTCGTCGATGACTTCTTCTTGAACGGTCAACTTCGCGCCGAGGCCCGCGAGCGAGTCGGGCCGCTGGTGGGTGCGCTTGTTGAACCGCACCACGGCGATGCCGCGGCTCGACAACCCGCAGGCCAGGTCTTTGAACATCTTCGAGCCGCCGAGGGTCTCGTCGAGGTCGTTCGGGCCGCTCCCGTGAATCAACAACACCACCGGCGGGCGGGCCTCGCCCACGGGCAAGGTCAGCTCGCCGTCGAGCAGTGGCGCACGCCCGACCTTCACCGGCGCCACCCTGAAGCGCTTCTCGTTCGCGTAGTTGGGCGGCGACCACGGGCTGGGTTCTTCGTTCTGCGCCGGCGCGAAGAACAGGCCGCGAATCAACTGGCGGTCGTCGAACGACAACTTCAAGTCGAGCGCGCCACGCTCGAAGTCGAACCGTACGAACTCGAGGCCGTCGTGGGTTCGAACCGGGCCGACGGTACGGAGCGGGCCGAAGCGCTCCGACAGGCTGGCCCAGGTCGCGCCCAGCTTCTCAACCGACAGCGCCCCTTTCATGCGGTCGTCGAACTGGTCAAAAACCAAAGCAAATTCATGCTTTTGAAGCTGGCCGGCCACGCGCGCCGCGACCGCCTCGGTCGGGCTCGCGGCGTTCAAAACGAGCAGCAGTGAAATCATGAAGAGCGCCTACGTTGGCCGTGGGTGGTTGATTGCGTTCGCGCTGGGTTCAGGGCGCGGCCTCGACCGCGTGCGCCGCCACGGCTTCGTCGCGGTTCGAAAAGCGCCGCAGGGCGCCGTCGGTGGCGACCACATAGCTGGGAATGAGGGTCGCTTCGTACTGGGCGCGCGACACGGCGATGTGAATGGTCGACCCCGTGTCGGTCTTGACTTCGAGCAGGTAGTGGCCGCGGTTTCGGGTGCGGTCGTCGTGGTGCCAGCGGTCTTTCGGGTCGTCTTCGAACAAATCGATGACGCTCATCAGGCTGGGGCGCGCCGAAACGACCGTGCCAGCCCACGTCTTTCGGTACACGCCCCGGTGGGTGACGTGTTGAAAAAAGTCGTACGCGTTGTACCCCGTGAAGCCCAACACCAAGGCCGCGACGAGCCAGCGCGGCCAGTTCGAAAAAAACGAACCCGAATCGGCCGGCGTCGAACTCATTCGGTGACGGCTCCGGCGACCACGTGCACGACCCGTTCGAGGTCGGCCCGGGTGACGTCGAGGTGGGTGACCAGCCGCAACACCGACGTACCGGTCGTGAGAATGCCGTTCGACGCCAACGCCTGCGCGAGCTTCGCGCGCTGGTCGTGCGCGACGTGCACCCACACCATGTTCGTGTCGGGTGCTTCGACGGTGAGGCCGGGCAGGCCCGACAGTTGGGCAGCGAGCCAGGCGGCGTTCGCGTGGTCTTCGGCGAGGCGGTTCACGTGGTGCTCGAGCGCGTAGAGCCCGGCCGCGGCCAACACGCCCGCCTGCCGCATGCCGCCGCCGAGCACTTTTCTCCAGCGCCGGGCCGAGGTGATGAACGCGGAGGGACCGAGCAGCACCGACCCGACGGGGGCACCCAAGCCTTTCGAGAGACACACGCTGACCGAGTCGAACGGGCGAGCGAGGGTGCGGGCGTCGACTCGGAGCTTCACCGCCGCGTTGAACAACCGGGCCCCGTCGAGGTGCAGCGCGAGACCGCGTTTCTTGGCCAGGGCCTGCGCGGCGTCGACGTAGGCCACCGGCAGCACCTTGCCGCCGAAGGTGTTTTCGAGCGTCAACAGCCGGGTGCGCGCGAAGTGGTCGTCGGCCGGCTTGATGGCGGCTTCGATGCGCGCGAGCGCAATGGTGCCGTCGGGCTCGTTCTCGAGCGGCTGTGGCTGAATGCTGCCGAGCACGGCCGCGCCCCCGCCTTCGTACTTGTAGGTGTGGGCGCCTTGACCCACGAGGTACTCGTCGCCGCGTTGGCAATGCGTGAGCAGGGCGGCCAGGTTGCACTGCGTGCCCGACGGGCAGAGCAGGCCGGCTTCGAAACCCAGGCGTTCGGCGAGCGTGGCTTGCAAGGCGTTGACGGTCGGGTCGTCGCCGAAGACGTCGTCGCCGACGTCGGCCTTGGCCATGGCCTGGCGCATGGCGGCGGTCGGCTGGGTGACGGTGTCGCTGCGCAGGTCAATTCGCATGGGCGGGCTCGGGGGTGGGCGGAGGTGGCACGGCACTCATGACGATGCCGTTGCGCGGCCGCAGCGTAATCATCGGCTCGGGTTCAGGAGCGGGCTGGCCGGGCGCCCAGTCGAGCCGCACTTTGGGCAAGAGCGTCGCCAAGATGAGCGCGGCTTCGAGCTGCGCGAAGGAGTCGCCGATGCATTTGCGCGGGCCCAAGCTGAAGGGCACGTAGGCGCCTCGCGGCAATTCGTCTTCATGGAGCCAGCGGTCGGGGTCGAACCCTTCGGGGTTCGAGAACGTCTCGGGCAACCGGTGCAACACGTAGGTGCTGATCAACAGCACCGAGCGCTTGGGCAGGTTCCACCCGTCGATGACGGTGTCTTCGGTGACCCGACGAGCCAGAATCCACGCGGGGGGGTAGAGGCGAAGCACCTCTTTGATGACGCGGTTCAAGAATTCGAACTTCGGCGCGTCGGCCGCGGTCGGGTCGCGCCCGTTCAGCACCTGCGCCAATTCGGCTCGTACCCTCCGCTCGATGTCGGGGTGCAGTGACAACAAATACAGGGCCCAGCTCAGCAGCACCGCGGTCGTCTCGTGACCCGCGAGCATGATGGTGAGCACCTCGTCACGAAGCTGCTCGTCGTTCATTTGCTCGTGGGTGTCGGCGTCGACGGCGCTCATGAGCATGCCGAGCAGGTCGTCTTTCGGGCCGACGCCGCGGCGCCGCTCGGCGATGACCCCCATGACCACGTCGTTCAGTTCGTGTTCTGCGGCGTGAATGCGCCGGTTTTGCGCGGTGGGTACCCAGGCGGGCGGCGAAAAGGGGTGGGTGAGCGTGTACTGCATCGTTTCGAGCCCGTTCGACAACGCACGCGTCACCCGGTCGCTTTCTGCCGAGACGTTCGACGAGAGCAACGTTTCTCCGACGATGCGCAGGGTGACCTTCATCATTTCGGTCGACACGTCGAAGGGCTTGCGCGAGGCGAGGTGGGGGGCCCACGAGGCTACAAGCTCATTCGTCGCGCGAACCATGACCACGCCCAAGGCGTGCAGGCGTTCGCGGTGAAACGCCGGTTGGGCGAGCCGCCGCTGCCGCAACCAAAAGGAGCCCTCGCTGGTCAACAGCCCGTTGCCGAGCACCCGGCGGAGTTGGTCGTAGCCTCGGGTTTGTTTCGTGAAGCGGTTCGACTGCGTCAGCAGCACCTGTTCGACAATTTTCGGGGTAATGGCGACGAAGGCTTTGACGTGCGGCAGCCGCAAGTCGACCACTTCGCCGAGCGTGAACCGGGCCTTGAGCATTGCGCGCAGGGGTGAGCGCTGCAGTTCTGGCAGCGCCCCCAACGGGTGAAACCCTGGCCACCGAATGCCGTCACGACCATCGAGCATGCGGTCTGACTACTCCAAACCCGAGCGTCTGGCGGTGTTCAAAATTGAGCCACGGTCACGCCTTGCTGGCGCACGCTCGCGTCGCGCAGTTCGAGGGCGACGACCGAGCCGACCGCTGGCAACAACGCCGCCAGGTTGACGAGCAGCACCGTCGCGAGCAGCCCCGCCCCCGAGCTGAAGGTGACGATGCTGATCAGCAACCCCACCGCGCCGCCGAGGCCCGCTCCCAGCAGGCCAAAACCCACGTGGCCTTGACCGTGGTTCGCCGCGTGCGTGAGGGTGCTCACCAGACCCACCAGGCCCAGCTGCGCCAAGCCAAACGCCGCCGACCCACTGGCCGAACACCCGTATTGAAAGCAGACCCCCAGAAAAATGCCGCCCACCACGGCACTCACCACCGTACCAGCCGTTTGCTCCGCCACTGCGCGGCGAGAAGCCCAGGGGTCGTCGAGCAAGATCGCGCTGCGCCGGCCTCCCGTCACCCCCGACCACGGGTCGGCCGAGCTCGTGACCAAAGGCGACGCTTCGGGGCGACACGATTCGGCGACGCGACCCGCCTCGAGCGTCTGCACACACACCTGGCCGTCGCGACGCACCACTTTGGGAAATTCGTCTTGAGCGTCGACCGCTGAAACCGCTGCCAAAACCACCAAGCCGATGAGCATGCGGCCCCGATGAAGCAAGCGAGAAGCCACCCCGCGCGCCTTGCCAACACGTCATGAAGCGCGGTTTCTTGCGCAGTGGTGCGCACAAAGCCGCACTCGCCACCGAAGGGTGAAGCGCCTTGCAGACGAAGCACTCCCGGTGGCTGAGCTTGGCGGCGGCACTGACGGTGGCAACGCTGTGCCTGTACTGGTGGCCACAGAGCGAGCAGCTGGCCCCCGAAGCCGAGCCCACGGCCTCGCCGCCTCGCCCTCGCCCGCTGAGCCCGCCGAGCCCGACGGCGAGTCGAGTACCCGCGCCTTTCACCGAACCCACCGCGGCCGAAATCGAACGCCTCGACGCTGGGTGGGTGGTCGTCG
Organism: Myxococcaceae bacterium; assembly: GCA_044225205.1. Lineage (GTDB taxonomy): Bacteria > Myxococcota > Myxococcia > Myxococcales > Myxococcaceae > JAEUJT01. Next base: position 7,231 of record JBGAIY010000146.1, read on the forward strand.
AAGTTCAACGCCTCGACTTCTGTGGCCCGAGAGCCGACGAAGACTGCGACCCGCGGGCCGCCGGCGTTCAGTTACAGCTTTTGAACCTCGAACACCCCTTCACGCGCGAGGGCGTCACGAATGCGGAGGGGCATTGGGTGGTGCCCGACGTGCCGGCCGGCCGCGAGTTCACCGAGCATTCTGAGGCGCTGTTCTTTTCGGTGCCCGCCGGGTGCTCGGTCGGCTTCGCAGGAGAAGCCGACGTGGTGCCGGTGCAAGGCGACCGCATGACCTTGCGGTGGCGGCCGAAGCCCGGTCACTGAGTCGAGTGGGTCGACGCGACGTTCACTCGCTGCAATAAGCCGGGCCATGCACTCGTGGAACCGTGTCGGCGCGCTCGACCGCTCGTTGCCCGAGCCGCTGTCGAGGCAGCTCGTTCGCTTGGTCGTCGACGACATCGTCAAAGGGCGGCTCCGGCCGGGGGCCCCGCTGCCTGGCACCCGAACCCTCGCGACCAAGCTCGGGGTGCACCGCAACACGGTCGTTCAGGCGTTCGACGAACTGCGAGCGCAGGGGTGGGTCGACACGGTCAACGCGTCGCACACCAAGGTCGCGCCGGTGTTGCCCGCTCACGCCCAGCCGGTGCGCGCCCCCTCTCGCGACGCCATGGGGTTCGACGTGTATTCGTTGGAGAGCTCGTCGACCGCGTTCGAAGCCGTGGGCCCCGGCGTGCTCGACTTCACCGGCGGCCTGCCCGACGCACGCCTCTTTCGTGCCGCGCCTTTGACCCGCGCGTACCGCCGCGCGCTCGAGCGGCCCCTCGACAACTTGTTGGCCTTCGGGGCACCCACCGGTGAGACCCGGCTGCGCACCCAGCTCGCCCACCTGCTCGGAGACCTCCGAGGCATGGCGGTGACCGCCGAAGACGTACTCGTCACCCGGGGGAGCCAGCACGCGCTCCATTTGCTGTCGCTCGCGCTCTTGCGGCCCAACGACACCGTCGTCGTCGAGTCGCCGGGGTACCCTTCGGCGCGAGACACCTTCCGGCTGGCGCAGGCCAGGCTGCTGCCCATTCGGGTCGACTGTGAAGGGCTCGACGTGGCGCAGCTGGCGAAGGCACTGAAACGACAACGGGTTCGCGCGGTCTTGGTGACCCCTCAGCACCAAGACCCGACGACGGTCACCATGAGCGACGCCCGGCGCCGCGCGCTGCTCGAATTGGCCCGCCGACACCGCTTCGCCGTCATCGAAACCGACTACGACTACGAATTCACTTACGGGGTCGAGCCCGCGTTGCCCTTGGCCAGCATCGACGTGCACGGCCTCGTCGTGTACGTGGGCACGCTTACGAAGTTGGTGGCTCCTGGCGTGCGCTTGGGGTTCGTCGTCGCCCCGAAGCCGCTGCTGTCGACCTTGCGCGCGCTGCGCGGCCAAGTCGACCGCCAAGGCGACCTGGCGGTCGAGCGCGCCGTGGCACAACTGCTCGCCGATGGCGACGTCAGGCGGCACGTGTTTCGAGCCCGGCCGCTGTTCGAGCGTCGGCGCGACGTGTTGGTGGCGGCGCTGCGCGACACCTTCGGGAGCCTGCTCGAGTTCGACGTGCCCGACGGCGGTCTCGCGCTGTGGGCCCGAGCGGCGAACGGCATCGACGTCGACCGCTGGGCGCGTGACGCGCTCGCCGCTGGGGCGCGCTTCTTCGCCGGCCGCCACTATTCGGTTTCGAACCGCTCCACGCCGTACCTGAGGTTGGGCTTCGCCCACCTCGACGAGCACGAATTGCGCGAAGCCGTCAGGCGCCTGCACGCGGCCCTGCTGCTGCAAACTGGTACACCCCCAATTCGGCAAACTGGCCCTCGCGCTCGACGGGCCGGTCGGGCTCAAAGAGCCCCATGACCGTCACCACCACACGAGGCGTCAAAGCGTTCGAAACCCAGTGGAACTCGGCGCGAGCCGACCGGAGCGAACAGTCGAACCGCGTGTCGTACCGTGAGCTCAAAGACGCGCTCGCGGTGCTCCCGAGCGCCAAGACGCTCACCCGCACCGAGGCCGCCTTCGCCGCGTCGACCATGGCGAGCGACCCCGTCTTGACCGACCCGGCCAAGAAAGAGGCCTACGCGTTCTTGAAGACCGTCGGCGCCGGAGCCGCGCTCGACGAAGCCACCCGCGAGGCCGTCAAAGCCGAATTCGCGCTGCGGGCCACGAAGCCGTTCGCGACCTTGAACGTGCCCGGCCGCACCGTTCGCAACACCGTCGACCTGCCGGCCGCGGTCAAAGCCGCCGCCGACGCGATGACCGAAAAACCGAACCCCGGCAAGTGGGCCACGGTCGAAGTGAAGTCGGCCACGTTGGCTGGGCAAAAAGTGTTCATCGTTCACCACTCCGAATTCAATGGCAGCAGCGACGCCGAGAAGGCTCAAATCTTCTCCGCGAATGGCACCAGCCTGGCGCAAGGCTCCATTTGGGACCCCATGGCCGGTTTCGGGTGGGCTCGCTAGGTGCAACCCCAAGTTCACCTGAGCTGAGCTGGTTTCGCGGCCGAACCCGCGCATTTGAGGTCTCGCCAGCGAAGCGCAGATCATCTCAGGTGAAGTTTGGGAATAGAGTCGGGGCCCGTTGAGGGCACGCCGTCTTTTTTCAGTTTTGGTGCGCTCACGGTGTCTGCTCACCGTGCTGGGGTGTCGGGCTCCAGGCGGTGACGACGCCGGCACCCCTTTGTCGCGGGTCGGCGATGGAGGCGTGGTCGACGTCGAACTGGGGTTCTCGGCCGACGCGGGGCTCGGCGTCTTTGGTGCGAGCGCGACCGTCTTTCACTGGAGCACGGCGTGGAACGAAGCATCGGTGCAACCGCTCGCGCGACCGATGATCGACCGCTACCTCGCGACCCGGCTCGGCACGGTGCTCCTCGAGCACGCCTGGCCAGCGGCTGACGCGACCACGCCCCCTGACAGCCCGACGCAAGCCGCCTTCTACCAGGCGCTGTACGGCCGCGTGCTCGACGACGTGCTCGGCCATGACGGCACGGTGTTGTTGCAGCTCGCTGGGCCTCCTCGGTGGGCTTCTTCGTCGAACCAGACCGACCCCATTGTGCCCGGTCAAAACAACCGGCCCATTTGGAGCGTGGCTCCGCCGTCGGCGGCCGACGGGTACGCCACGTGGAAGAGCGCCGTCGCGGGGCTCACCCGGTGGGTACAACACACCCACCCGGTTGAACTGCAGAACGGCCGCGTCTTGCTGGCGTACGCCGCTGAGCTCAACAACGAAGAATTCTTCGGAGACCTCGCGCTCTATGCCCCGGCGTGGGAGGCATTCGCCGAGGCGGTACGCGGCGTTGAAGCAGGCGCCCGCGTCGGTGGCGGAGGGAAGTTGGACGGCGTCACCCCGAAGTCGAAACCGGTCGCGAACCAAACGCGCGAGCCGGTGTTGGCGACCTGGCTGGCAGGCTGTCGAGCCCTCTCGTGTCGCATCGACTTCGTCGTTGGCCACAACTTCACCATGAACCCCATTCGGTGGTCAGACGCGCCGGGCGAACCGAAAGACGACTTCGCTGCGTTGGTTGAAGAACTCGAGCGGGTCATGTCACCGTACGGGTACTCGCACCTGCCGCTCTTTCTCACCGATTGGACTTCATGGGAGTTCAAAGACCAGACCCGCCACCCCTGGCTGAGCTCTGAGCACGACACCGAATATCGGGCCGCGCACCTGGCCGCGTCGCTCGGCGCCATGGCCAACGCAGGGTACTCCGGCCAAACCCAGGGCGCCCTGTTCGAGACGGTGACGAGCATCACCGACGAGTTCAGCGGCGACTGGGGTCTGTTCTCGAAAAGGGGCATCACCAAGGCGTCGTTTCACGCGACGGCCCTCGCGAGCAGGCTTTCGGGCACGCCGTTTTCGGTGACGACGGGCGACCGGTTCATTTCGGGAGCGGGCGCCGCGAGCGGCCCGACGAAGCGAGTGCTCCTCACCCGCTTCGTGCCCGACACCGAACACGGAGCCAAGCTCCTGGTCGCCTCGCTCGGAGCGCGCCTCGCGGCCCAAGGTTACGACGAGGCCCGACTTTCTGAGCTGGGGTGCGCGGTGCCGGCGCTCCAGCGGCTCGCCACCACCTTGACTCGAGAGCCCTGCGCCCTGGCCCAAGCACCACTCGCCACCACCCTCGACGCCTGGTTCGACCTGCTGCACGCCGCCCAACTCGAACCCGAGGTGCGCACTGCCCGCCTCCGCATACCGTGGGGGGCGCCGACGGCACGGGTTCACTTGGCGCGCGTCGACGCGGCGCACTCCAACCCGGGCCCCGCCTGCAAACCCAATGCGTGCCTCGACATTGCCGAGACCAACGCGGGCGTCGGAGCGCTGAGCGAAACGAGCCTGACGGCGACGGCCGACGGCGGCGTCGTCGAACTCGACGTGGAGTGTCGGCTTCGGCAAGTGGTGCTCGTCACCGTCGAGCCGTAGCGCCGGCCGGCGTTTGGTCAGACACCGCCCCGCAGCCGCCGGCCAATGACGCGCTCGAACACCGCCAATACCGCGGCCGCATCGAGCCCATGGGCTCGTGCTCGTTGCACGAGCCGCTCGCGCATGGCCCGCTCGCGGTCAGGGTCTCTTTCGTCAAGCCGGTGCGCGGCTTTCCACTCCCAGGCGCGACGCACCAGGTCGTCACGGCGAGCCAACAAGCGAATGAGCTCATCGTCGATGGCGTCGATTTCACCACGCACTTCGTCGAGCTCGGTCGTCACGGCGCGGCGGCCTCGAGCGTGCGCATCGTACCGGCCGTCACTCCAAACTGTTCGTGCGCCCCAATTCGCTGGTTGAGCTGCGAGGGCGAAATGCGACCGTCGACGAGCTCGCGCCACGCCGAAAGCACCGACCGCGCGACGTCTTCACGTTCCCACACGAATTCGACGCGGTAGCGCTTCACGCCCGCTTGCAACAGCTTGGGCACGACCCCCGCCGCGCTCTGGGCTTGGGCGTTGAACACCGTGTTGCGGCACCCCACGTCGACCACGACCGGGTGCTGCAGGCCCTTGGGGTCGGCCAACGCCACCTGGTGCGACTCGCACGGTCGCCCGCAGGTGCGAAAGTCGCGCCCCTGCGACAGGGTGTGCGCGTACACACAGTGCTCGGTGTGAAACGTGGCGATGTGGTGATGCACCGCGACGGTGAAGCGTTCGGCCGGAGCGTGGGCCAGCATGGTGAACAACTGGCGCTCGTCGAGGTCGTGCGCGGCGGTCAACGTGTCGGCCCCCAGCGACAGCAGGTGCCGCGCGGTCACCGAATTCGTGACGTTGAGTGAAAAGTCTCCGTGCACGCGCACGTCTGACTGGGCCCGCGAGAAGTGCATGAGCGCGCCCCAGTGACGGGCGAGAATGGCGTCGGGCTTGAGCCGCTCGAGTCGCGCGTCGACTCCGGCTTCTCCGGGTTTCTGAATGCGGGTGGTGGCCACGGTGACCTGGAGGCCGGCCGCCTTGGCCCGCGTCACCGCCCGCTCCAGACCGACGAGCTCCATCCAGTCGAGTTCGACTTCTCGAAACCCCAACGCGATGACGGCCTCGAGCTGCTCCGCGCGACGCACGAGCGGTATGACGGTTGGCGCGCCCACGTCGAGGGGCCGGCGCGCGGAGAGCGCCCGCGCCTGCTCGGCCACCTGCGCGCTCACATTGCCCGGAGTCACCTCGTGGCGAGCCTGCGCGAGAACCGCTTCTTCGAGCCGACTGGCCAATTCACGTTTGAGCGCCTTCAACGCCGACACCGGCACGTGCAGCCCCGCGCCCAGCGACGACAGGTCGACCGATTCGAGGCGAAACGGAGTGCCTCCGAAAGCGCCCAATTTGGTCGAAAGCAGTTCGACGGTCAGCCCAGCGCCACTCGCCGCGCTGAGCAGCTCGGCGGTCTGCCCCCGAACCGTGACCGTTCGCGGCCCTCGGGTCGAAAGTGACGCGACCAGTGGCGCGCCCTGCTGACCTGACACCGTCAACACCACGGCGATTCGACCGCCGACTCCGCGCTTGCCCTCTTCGACCGCCGCCGACGCATCACCGTTCAACCGGGGGTCGCTCGACAACCACACCAGGTCTCCGACCGCCACTCGTGACAAGTCGGGGCCCGGCCGACCAAACCGCAGCCACCACCCACCGGGAGCACGCTCGACGCCGAACAGCGGCCCGCCGGGCTCTTCTTCGTGAGGGCGCCCGGTGTCGAACCCCACACCACACCCCGGCACGGGCTCGGGCAGCACCAGGGGCACTCCGCGAGAATCGTGCGGTGAAGCGCCTCCGATGACCGGCAAGGCCACCGCGGTGGCCCCGACCGGGCCCGACGACTCGCCCAGACCCACCCCGCCGCTGGCCTGTCGTTCGGCGTGTCGAACGCGCACCGCGTGAGGGGCGACTTCGACCACCGCGCCCAACAGCGCCCCCCGGTTCTTGGGAAAACGGCCCTCGACGAGACTTTGGTGGTCGCTCCCACCGAGAAAACCGTCAGAAAAACCGCGCGAATAGGCCACCGCCATGCGGCCCAGGTCTTTCTGCAACGCGCCAATGGCGTCGGCGTCGTTCATTCGCCGCTCAGTCACTGCATCTCGCCACCGGCGGTACCCCTGCACCGTCGAATAGACGTAAGCGGGGCCCTTGAGCCGCCCTTCGATTTTCAAGCTCGAGACGCCAATGTCGCACAGCTGTTCGACGGCCCGGGCGCCGGCCAGGTCGAGCGGGCTCAACAAGTAGGCGACTTCGCCCAACGGCCGCGTCTGACCGTCGACCACCAATTCGTAGGGCAACCGGCACGACTGCGCGCACTGGCCGCGGTTCGCCGAGCGCCCACCCCACGCCTCGCTCGTCAGACACTGGCCGCTCCACGACATGCAGAGCGCCCCGTGAATGAAGACCTCGAGTTCGAGCGGCGTGTGCTGCTTGAACGTTCGAATGTCGTCGACCGACAATTCACGCGGCACGACCACCCGGGTGACTCCGAGGAGCCGGGCGAATTCGGCGCCCTGGGGGCTGCTGACCGTCATTTGCGTCGACGCGTGCACCTCGAGCGTCGGAGCCAACGCCCGTGCCAACAACGCGACCGCCGGGTCTTGCACGATGAGCGCGTCGACGCCCGCCTGCGCGCATGCCCGCACCACCCGTTCGACCGCCGGCAATTCGTGCTCGAACACCAAGGTGTTGAGCGTGACGTATGCGCGCGAACCCGCGCGGTGAATGCGGTCGCACAATTCGGGCAGGCGCTCGGTCGAGAAGTTCGCCGCGCGGGCGCGGGCATTGAGGCCCTCGTCGAGCCCGAAGTAGACGGCGTCGGCCCCGGCGCTCAACGCGGCCGCGAGGCTGTCGTCATCTCCGGCGGGGGCTAAAATTTCGGGTGCGCGCATGTGCGCGACTCTTTACCCAAAGCCACGAAGGTGGCGCCAGCCGGGCCGCCCATCTTGTCTGCGACGGCCCTGACAAATCAGGCTACACCCACCGTCATGATTGTTTCCGTTCTGGTGTTGCAGTTGGTGGCTGGCCGCCTCGACAGCCCCGTCACCGACCGCGCCGAGGCGCTCGCCAAGCAGGCCCTGGCTCGAGCCCCCGAAGCGCGGGGCGCCGCCGCGCTCATTCGGTTGCACGCGTTGCTCGACGACGTCGACGACTTGAACCTGCTGGCCGACCCCTTCGCCACCTTGGTGTACCGCCGGTCGACCGACGAGCGCGTGCGCGTACTCGCCCAACTGTTCTTGGCCGACGTCGAGCGCGCGCGGGGCCGCACCGTCAAAGCCCAAGACCTCATTCGCGACTTGGGTTTCGTTCAAGACTGGCACGTCGTCGGCTCGTTCGAAAACGAAGGCAAGGGCGGCTGCGACACCGACTTCGGCCCGGAGTCGGCGGCCGATTTGAAAGCCACCTACCCCGCCAAAGGCCACGAAGTCGCTTGGCACAAATTGCCGGGCCACACCGTCGACGGCTACGTCGACCTGTCGATGGCGGTGCGCCCTTCGTCTGAAGCCGTCGTCTACGCCCTGTCGTTTCTGCAGGCCGACAACGAAATGAGGGCGACCCTGTCGTGGGGCACGTCGGGCGGGTTTCGCCTGTTCGTCAACGGCGTCAAAGTCGCCACGAGCGACCGCTACAACCAAGCCCGGGTCGACCAGCAGCGCAGCCAAGTCACCCTGCGCAAAGGGCTCAACCGCGTGTTGCTGAAGGTGTGCCAAGAGCGCGGGCCCTTGGGGTTCTTCTTTCGGGCCGAGCGCGCCGAGGGCAGCCGAGGCCAGTTGGTGGTGGCGCTGCCTGACGCCGTACCGCCGCTCGAACGGGGCGCGGCGCCTTCCCCCGTCAAGTTGCCGACGCTCAGCGACCTGATGGTCGACCGGGTGAAGGCGGCGCCCAACGACGCCGACCTGCGGGCCGACGAAGCCACGATTCTCGCCTTCACCCACGCGTGGGAAGAGAAGGAGCACACCGCGGCCGTCGAAGCGGTGAAAGCCGCCGACGCCAAGCCCACCGACGCCGAACTGCAGCGCATCGCCGCGGCGTTGCAAGACGAAGACGTCAACGAGCGGCGCCGCTACCTCGAACGGGCCCTCAAAATCGACCCCAAGTCACCGTGGGCTCGACTCGAATTGGCCCAACACGAGCTCAACCGCGAGCACCCCGACCTGGCCCTGGCGCTGTCGAACGAATTGACCCAAGAATTCACGTCGTTCGGCCCCGCCTACGTGCTCAAAATTCGAGCGCTCGACAACCTGGGCATGCACGTCGCCGCCTCGAAGGTGGCCGAAGCGGCATTCGCGAAGTTGCCGTTCGTGCCTCCGGTGGCCCGCGAGGCGGTCGCCCAGTCGCGCCGGCTCGACCGGTTGAGCGACGCCATTGCCCGCAGCCGCATGGTGCTCGCGTTGCGCTTCGACGACGTCGGCACCCGGCGCGGCTTGGCCGCGATGTTGGCCGACGCGGGCAACATCGACGAGGCGGTCGACCAGTACCGCAAGGTGCTGGCGCTCGACCCCTCCGAATTGCAGACGACGCTGCGCTTGGCCGACCTGCTCTCGGCCAACGGCAAAGCGGCCGACTCGCGCGCGCTGTTCGAAGTGGCGCGCCTCGTGGCCCCCGACGAGCCCGAAGTGTACGAGCGTCAAGGCCACACCCTGCTTCAAGCCGGCCAGAAAGACGAAGCCCTGCTCGCCTTCAGCAAGTCGCTGCAGCTGCGGCCCCAAAACCCGGCCCTCAAAGAGACCGTGCGCTCGCTGCGCGGAGACGACGCGAGCGACACCGCGGCCAACGCTTTCGCCATGGGGCCGCTGCTCGAAGAAGCCAAGGGGCTCAAAGGCGAAGACGCGGTGTACCTGGCCGACGTCACGTCGGTGCGGGTGCAGACCAGCGGGCT
>JBGAIY010000147.1:0-16507 GCA_044225205.1 Myxococcaceae bacterium
ACAAAGGCGTTCGCGAAGAGAACCGCCGCCGCATCGAGCGCTACATCGAAGTGTACGTCGACTGCCCGACCGACGACCTGATCAAGCGCGACTCGACCGGCAAGTACAAGAAGGCCATGCAGGGTGAAATACCCAACTTCGTGGGCATCACCGAGCCGTACGAGCCGCCCAATTCGCCCGAAGTCACCATTCAGACGAACATCGAAACGGTCGAAGCGGGTGGCCTCAAGGTGTTTCAGTCGTTGCTCGACTTGACCTACGTGACCAGCGAAGAACTCAAGGTCATCACCGGCACGAAGATGAAGGCCAACCCCAAGGCCCGCCGCCCGGCCAAGGGTTCGCGCGGCGCCCGGCCCCCCGCGCGGGCCGCCCGCGTCGCCAAGCCCAAGCCGGCGAAGCGCAAGCGTTGAACAGACGGTGCGTGCGCGCACGGGGCCTGTTAGTGCTCGTGCGAACCCACCGAGGCATCGACTCCCCGTGTTGACGTTGACCGACGAGCAAACCGAAGCATTGCGCCGTGGCTCGGCGGCCAAGCTCGACCAGTTGCGCACCGCCATTCGCGGCTACGGGTCGGCGCTCGTCGCGTTTTCGGGCGGGGTCGACTCGACCTTCGTGCTCAAAGTCTCAGTCGAAGAACTCGGCGCTCAGGCCGTGGCGTTGACCGCGCTCTCGCCGTCGGTCGCCCCCGACGAAGCCGACGACGCGCGGGCGCTCGCGGCCCAAGTCGGCGCCCGGCACCTCGTCGTCGACTCGCACGAGCTCAACGACCCCCGCTACGCCGCGAACCCCTCGAACCGCTGCTATTTCTGCAAGACCGAGCTGTACGGCATCACCGAAAAACACCGCGCTGAACTCAAGCTGGCGGTCGTGCTCGACGGCTTCAACGCCGACGACAAGAAAGACCACCGGCCCGGTCACCAGGCCGCGAGAGAACACGAGGTCATTTCTCCGCTGGCCGCTGCGGGTCTCACCAAAGACGAAATTCGCGCCTGGTCGCAGCACCTCGGGCTCCCCACGTGGGACAAGCCCCAAATGGCCTGCCTCGCGTCACGCCTGCCGTACGGCACCCAGGTCACCGTCGAGCGGCTCAAGCAGGTGGGCGGTGCCGAGCGGGCGCTGCGTCAGCTCGGGCTCAAGACCTTTCGGGTGCGCTACCACCAAGAGGTGGCTCGCCTCGAAGTCGCCGCTGAAGAGCTGCCCCGGCTCTTTGAACCCGCTTTTCGCGCGCAGGTTGATGCTGCCGTGAAAAAGCAGGGGTTTACCTTCGTGGCCATTGACCTCGAGCCGTTTCGTTCAGGCCGACTGAACGACTCGCTCAAGGCCACAGGTTCTGGCGTTTCTTTGCCAGTGATCGGGTGACTCGCCGAGCCAAGTCGGGTATGGGCGCACACGGTAGTCAACCAGACTACCTGCGTCGGCGATAACTCGACGTTCTTGGCCGGTTGGAGGCACCCGTTTCATGCGTTTTTCACGAACTCGTTTCATTGCTGCCGTCGCGGTGACGGTGCTCGCATGGGGCTGCTCAGGGTCGACTTCGGGGTGCTCGGGCATGATGCCGATACCGTCGGGTCGGTACATGGGCGAGAAGAACGACAACGCCGTCAACGTTCGCATCACCGGCAACGGCCTGACCTACATCAACGCGAACTGGCAGAGCTTCGTCGAGGCGTTCGCGCCGGGCGGCAAGCTCGACATCGACATGCCGTGCTCGTCGCAGAACATTTCGCCGCTCGGCACGGTCATCATGGCCGACCAGGGCAACGCGAGCGGCAGCGGTCGCAACGACGGCCAATGCAGCGTCACTGATCAGCCCGCGAAGATTTCGGCGACCATCACGTCGTTCAAGCTCTTGCCCCAGCCGACCGACCGCGTCTCGGTCGAGCTCAGCCTGACGATGGACACTGGCAAGATCTACGCGACCAACTTGCAGAGCATTGGCCCCATACCGTGCAACGTGAAGTGCAGCCTGTCGTACAACAGCGCGCCCGACGGCAACACGGTGTCGGTCGTCGTGCGCTTCGCCATCGACAACAAGTGGGACAAGCTGCTCGCCTTCAGCATCGAGCAGATCAACGGCACCGAAATTTGCGGCGCCTCGGGAGCACCTCCCAAACCCAACTGCCTCGACCCCGACGCCATGAACCTCGAAGGTGAAGGCGGCTGCGGCTTCGTCTGCGACGCCGTGAACTGGAAGCCGGTCAAAGAATTCGTGCTCAAGTTCGCCTCGCCCATGATTCAAACGAAGATCAAGTCGCTCGCGGCGCTGCAGTCGTGCCAGCTGTGCGGCACGAAAATGGGCGACCCCACGTGCCCGCAGTTCGCGAACGCCACCTCGACCTGCGTCAACGCCAGCGACGGCGCCGCCTGCAACTCGGGCAGCTGCTACTGCAAAGACACCGCGACCAACCAGTGCGTGCCGCGCCTGCTCGGCGTCGAAGGCCGCTTGCCGGTCGGCCCGCTGCTCTCGTCGTTCGGAGTGGCCACCGACGCGCTGATGGACCTGAGCGTCGGCCTCGGCAGCACCGCCGTCGTCGACCAAGGCATTTCGCTGGGCACCCGCGTGGGCGTGCAGGCCGTCACGGTGGCCGGCTGCGTGACGCCGCAAACCGCTCCGTCGATTCTCGCCGTGCCCGCCCCGAACTTCGACGGCGAAGCGACCGCCGGGTCGATGTACCACGTCGGGCTTGGCATCTCCTCGTCGTTCTTGAACGTGTCGTTTCACCAGGCGCAACAAGCCGGTGCGCTGTGTTTGTCGCTCGGCACCAACAACTTGGGCGTGCTCAATTCAGGCCTGTTCAAGACCTTCTTGCCTTCGCTCGGCAAGCTGAGCAGCCGCGACGGCAAAGACGTGCCGATGATGGTGTCGCTGCGCCCGGGCCGTGCTCCCAAGGTCACCGTCGGCCTCGGCACGTACGACCCGATCACGAAAAAGCCCATCAAACCGCTGCTGACCATGTCGCTGCCCGAATTGAGCATCGACGTGTACGCGCTCATCGACGACCGCTACGCGCGGCTCTTCACCATCACCGCCGACGTGACCTTGCCGTTGTCGCTCATTTTCGAAGGCTGCGACACGGTGACCCCCGCCGTCGGCGATTTGAAAATGCTCGTGACGAACGTGCACACCTCGAACAACGAGATTCTGGCCGAAGACCCCAAGGTGCTCGAAGACCTCATACCCGCCGTCATCGGCCTGGCCGAGCCCGCGCTCGCGAAGCTGTTCTCGCCGTTCGCGTTGCCGACGGTTGGCGCCTTCAAAATGAAGGTGAACGAGGCGAAGGGCATTGGCAACATCGCCGGCTCGGAGGCCTACAACCACCTCGGCATCTACGCGACGCTCATGCCCATGAACTCGGCCTGCGCCGTGTCGTCGCCGCGCACCGTCGCGTCGCTCGAGCGCTCGGTCATGCCGAAGCCCGAAGACATGCGGCTGTCGGGTCACCCGCTGCCCTGGCCGGTCGCGGTGCTGAAGGTGCAAGCGCTCGGCAAAGAAGGCTCGCCCGAGTTCGCCTACCGAATCGACGACGGCCTGTGGTCGACCTTCGTTCGCGCCGAGAACGGCGAATTGGCGATTTCGCACGCGCGCTTCTTGTTGCAAGGCACCCACACCATTTCGGTGCGCTCACGCGTCGCTGAAGACGAACACGGCGTCTCGCCGGCCATCTCGGTGCCCTTCGTCGTCGACTTCGACGCCCCGACCGTCACGCTGCGCGAAGACCGCTCGGCCGACCGCTTGGTCGTCACGGCGCACGACGTCGTCACCGCGCCCAACGCGCTGCAGTTCGCCTACGCCGTCGGTCAACAGGCGTTCGGCGACTTTGGCCCCGCGCGCGAAATTTCGCTGGGCGCCGTCGAAGCGCAGGGCGGGGTGACGGTGCGGGTGCGTGACGAACTCGGCAACGTCGGCGAGGCCACCTGGCGCGCGCCGACCGTCGCGTTGCGCCCTGACCCGAGCGATGCGAGCGGTGCGGTCAGCCCCGTTCAGCGAGTGCCCGCCTACGGCTGCTCGTCGGTCGGTGGCCTCGGCCTCGAATTCGCCTTCGGTCTTGCGGTGTTGGCGCTCCGTCGTCGCCACCGCTCGAATCGCTGAGCCGCGCCTCACCAAGGTCGTGAGGCTCTGCGCGCGTTGGGCGGTGTTGGCGGTGACCACGGTCGCAGGGCTCGCCGTGGCGCAGGCCGAGCCTCAAGCCGAGCCCCTCGTTCGGTATGACCACCGCGGTTCACTCGGCTTGCTCGTCGGCGGCGGCGGAGAAATTCGGTCTGGTGGTGGCAACCAGGTCGTCACCGACAACGGGTGGCGCGCGAACGTCGACGCCGGCGGCTCGGTGTTCATCAAAGGCCATTGGTCGGGCGTGTTGACCGGGCGGGTGTCATTCGGTGGGGCGATGCTCGGGCTCGCGTTCGCCGCCGTCGCTCGCAACCACTTCGGTGACCGCTTCAAGACCTTCTTCGACTTGGGCCTCGGCCTGCATGTGCTGCCTTCGTTCTCAGTCGGCCCACGCGGCGCCGTCGGCATTCAATACGAGCTGTCTTCGGTCATCGGGGTCTTCGCGCTCATCGGCGTGCAATTCGGAGTCGGCAACGGCCTGCGCTTCGTCGGTGACTTGTCGGTCGGCTTTCAATTTCGCTCGTACTTGTTGGAATGAGCGGCCGGTTTTTTTGACGACGTGTGGAGATGTGAGACCATGTGTGCACCTGTAAGGAGGAGCACACACGCATGGACGACACGAACGCTCGGCTGACCTCGGTGGTTTTTCGGCTCAACCGAGACCGTCTTGATTTGCTCAAAGATTTGTCGCGCGAGACGCGCATTCGCCAAAGCGAGTACCTGCGCGAGGCCATCAGCGACTTGTTGGGCAAGTACGAAGATCGCTTGTTGGACTGACCTTCGTGGCCTCACGAGGGTGGCGCGACTCACCAATCTCGGCGTGAGCTGTTCGGCCACGGCTTCGGTGGTACGGTCTGCCCGGTGGACTCGCCGGGCAACAAGCTGTTGATGGCGCTCGAGTTGTACGACTTGGGTGAGCACATGTACCGCGCTCGCCTGGTGCGCGAGCGACCGGGTGCCAAGGCCAGCGAAATTGAACGTGAGGTCGTGGCATGGCGTCACCAAAGACCGGGAGCCGAACTCGGCGACGCCGTCGGCCGGGCTCGAACGTTCAAGCCCCGGTCGGGCCGCTCGCCCAAGCGCTGAACAACATTCAAGAACTGCTCGACACCCTGGGTGTTGAGTACGCGCTCGTGGGCGGCTTGGCGGTATCTGCACGTTCGCGGGGGCGAGCGAAATCTCAATCGCGCCAGCCGTGACACGCGCAAGACCTTGCGGGCCTGCTGCGGGTCGCGAACCGGGCTGATCTTGCGGTCGCGCTGGCCGCGCTCAAGCTGATTCAGGCCCGCGGCTTCAACCGTCGGCGCGATCTCATTTCTGGGTGGAAGCGGGCCCTGCGCGACTTTCGCGAGGCCCGGCGGCGACGCGACGACTGACCTCACCGCTCAGCAAACGGTGGCACCCGTGGCAACGCGAGCGACTCGCGCCTGGCGGCGTGAAAAGGGTCGAGCTGGGTGGGGTAGTGCACTTCCCACAGAATCAAGCCGGCGGCGGGCGCCTTGGCGGGCCCGAACGGGCGCTGAGATTCCAAGGCGACGCGCAGCTGTTCTTCGGTGGCCTCTTGGCGAGCCACGGCCACCGCCGCACCGACGATGAAGCGAATCATGTACCGGGCGAACCCTTCGCCCTTGAATTCAATGTCGACGAGGCCAGCCGTTGGCTCGGTCACCGAAATGCTGTTGATGGTTCGGGGTTTGGCCGCGCTCGACTTGTCGTGAAACGCGAAGAAGTCGTGGGTGCCGACGAAGTGGGCAAGCACTTCGCGCAAGCGGCCCGAATCGACGTCGACCGCCCACGCCGCCTGGCCCCAGCGGGCGCGAACGTCGGGGTCGGCCGAAGTGGCCAGCAGCCGGTAGCGGTAGGTCTTGCCGCTCGCCAACCAGGCGGCGTGAAACTTGGGCTTGGCTTCGGCGGCGCAGGCAATGCCGATGACGTCAGCCGGCAGCACCGAGTTGAGCCGGGCCGCAATGTCGGGCGGCGGCACACTCTCGACCACCCGCAGCGACAACACCTGCATTCGCGCGTGCACACCCAAGTCGGTGCGGCCGGCGGCAACGGGGTTGCGCTCAAACCCGGAGGAACGCAAGGCCGTGATGAGGGTGTCTTGAACGGTGGGGCCTTGCGGTTGTGATTGGTAGCCGCGAAACGGGGCTCCGTGGTACCAACACCACAACGCAACGAGTTTGTTGGAGGGCATGGCGGACATGGGCAGCGATCAGACCTGGCTGTACCGACAGGGCGATTTGATCCTCGGTCCCGTACCGACGAACCAGCTCATCGACAAGCTGTTTACCGGAGAGGTGAACCGCGCGTCTGAAGTGCAGGTCATGGGCACCGGTGTGTTTCGGCGCATCGAAAAGGTGCCCGAATTGGCGGTGCACTTGGCGAAAGCCGAGGCCAAGCAGCGCATCGACGCCCAGGCCGCGGCGCACTCGCAAATGGTCAAAAAGCGCACGATGACCATCATCGGCATTGCCACGGGTGTGCTGGTGGCGGTGGGCGTGGTGGTGGCGGGCGTGGGTCAGTACCTCGCGGTGCATTCTGGCGGAGCCGACGACGAATTCGCCAACATCACGGTCGATACGCCCACCATCGGCAAGGCGCGCCGGGCGGGCGACGAACTGGTCGACTACAACAGCCCGGGTGGCAAGAAGCCCGCGGCGGTGGCGATGCGGCCCGGCGGGGCGCCCGCGAGCGCGGCGACCGGCAAACCCCGCATGGGCGCGGCCGATTCAGAAGGCCTGCAAATGGGCGAAGCCGACCAAGAGATGATCAACGCGGTCATTGCCGCGAACAAGAAGACCCTGTTTCCGTGTCTCAAGGCGGTGGCCAAGCCCGGAGAAGCCATTAAGGTGCCGCTCGAATTCGCGCTGGCCGAAACGGGCAAGGTCACCAAGGTCTGGGTCGACAACCCCGACCTCAAAGACACCGGCCTGCAGGAGTGCGTCTTTGCCGAACTGCAGAAATGGCCGTTCAAGCCCGGCGGGTCGGGTACGAGCGTGAAGCTGTCTTTCAACGTCGGCAAATGAACTGATCAGTTGAATCGAACCGCGCCAGTTGCATAAAGGTCGCGGTCATGAACGTCGAAGAACAACCGCGTCGGCGCCACGGCCCTGAAGGGGGCGGCGCGGCGCTGCGGCAGACGGTGGCTCTGGCCGCGAAGCGTTTCAAGTCGTCGTGGGTCGATTTGGGCAAGCTCTTGGTGCAGGTGCGCGACCAAGGGTTGTTCGAAGAGTGGGGTTTTCCCAACTTCGAGGCGTACTGCTTGGCCGAGCTGCGCATTCGCAAGCAGACCGCCATGAAATTGACGCGCAACTTCAGTTTTCTCGACAAGCACGAGCCCGAACAGATGCAGCGCGAAGACATCGTCGAGCGGGCTCCAGCGTTCGAAGTCGTCGAAGTGCTGGCCCAAGCCGAAGAACGTGGGCAACTGTCGGCGCAAGAATACAAGAGCATTCGCGACTCCATTTGGAACCAAGACCGCCCGGTGTCTGAATTGCGGCGCGAGGTGGTCGAGAAGTTCCCGCCTCCCGAACCTCCTCCGCTGGCCGAAGGGGTGGCGCTGCGGCGCTTGGTGGGTTTGGCGAAGAAGCTCTCGGCCGAGGTGCACGCCACGAAACAAGTGCCCAAGGCCGTGGCTGAGCGCGTCGACGCGGTCGTCGAAGACCTCGAGGCCCTGGTCGAAGCCAAAGCGAAGGCGTGAGCGCCCGCCCAGTCGACCGGGCCCACACGGTGGGCTTCTGGCAAGAAAATCGCGGTTCCAACGTGGCAGTTGTGAAGTAGGGCAGGGAGGTGGCTATAGTTTCTTTGAAACGGGCCGCGCGGTTACAGTGTGGGTGTGCAGCGCTCCTAGGAGGTCGGTTTGAAGAAGGGTGAGCATCACGTCAACCTCTCGTGCTCGTTCTGCGGCAAGTCGCAGCGCGAGGTGCGTAAGCTGATCGCCGGGCCGACCGTCTACATCTGCGATGAGTGCATCAAGCTGTGCAACGACATCATCGCTGAAGAGAACGAGAAAGAAGACGCCAAGCCCGCGGTGAGCCTGCCCACGCCTCTCGAGATCAAAACGTTTCTCGACGACTACGTGGTGGGGCAAGACTTCGCGAAGAAGGTGCTCTCGGTCGCGGTCTACAACCACTACAAGCGCATCTACCAACGCAAGGCGTCGGCTCGGCCGCGCGCGAACGGGCTCAAGGCCCCCGGCCCCGAAGACGTTGAAATTTCGAAGTCGAACATTTTGTTGGTGGGCCCCACCGGCTCGGGCAAGACGCTGCTCGCCCAGTCGCTCGCCAAGTTTCTCAACGTGCCGTTCACCATTGCCGACGCGACCAGCCTCACCGAGGCCGGGTACGTGGGCGAAGACGTCGAAAACATCATTCAGAACCTGTTGCACAACGCCGACTACGACGTCGAAAAGGCGGCCCGCGGCATCGTGTACGTCGACGAAATCGACAAGATTTCGCGCAAAGCCGGTGACCAGCCCTCGGCCACCCGCGACGTCGGCGGCGAAGGCGTGCAGCAAGCGCTGCTGAAGATCATCGAAGGCACCCGCGCGAACGTCACTCCGCGGGGCGGCAAGAAGTACAACCAGCAAGAATACATTCAGGTCGACACCAGCAACATTCTGTTCATTTGCGGTGGTGCCTTTCACGGCATCGACAGCGTCATTCGCCGTCGCGTGGGTGAAAAGGGGCTGGGCTTTGGGGCCAGCATCGAGTCGAAAGACGAGCGGAGCGTCGGCGAGCTGCTCCGCATGGTCGAGCCCGATGACCTCATGAAGTTCGGCATGATTCCCGAGTTCATTGGGCGACTCCCAGTGCTGGCGACGCTCAACGACTTGAAAGAAGACGACTTGGTGACGATTTTGACCGAGCCCAAGAACGCGCTCGTCAAGCAGTACCAAAAGCTCTTCGAGATGGAAAAGGTGAAGCTCAGCTTCACCAAAGAGTCGCTGCGCACGGTGGCCAAAGAGGCGCTGCGGCGCCATTCGGGGGCCCGCGGCCTGCGCGCCATCATGGAAGACGCGATGCTCGACATCATGTACGACGTGCCCTTTCGCGAGGGTGTCAAAGAGTGCCGCATCACCGAGGGCGTGATTTTGAAGAAAGAGGCGCCCCAGGTCGTGCTCGAGAAAGAAAAGAAGTCGGCGTAGGCGCTTGGCCCGTCAGCCGTTCGCGGTAGTGTGGCGCCCGTGAAAGTGGCTGCACTCGTATGGTTGTTGTTGCTGGTGGTGGTCGGCGCCTCGTGTCGCCGCCACTCCGACACGGGCGATGCTGGGCCTTCGACTCCCTCGTTGGTCTCCGACGGAGGGCCGGCTGACGGCGACGCCTCGGCGTCGGCTTCGTCGGTGACGAAGCCCGTGCGGCGCGAACCGACCGTCGCCACCCCCCACAGCGAAGCGCTGGCGGTGTGTGACGCCAAGGGGCAATTGCCGCTCGACGCCGCCCGGGCGTACTTCGACGACGGCGCGTTCGAGAAGGCGCTCTCGTGCGCCGCCCAAGCCTCGGCGTTGACCCCCAACGACGTGCTGGCCCACACCGAGCGGGCCAATGCGCTGGCGGCGCTCGACCGGTTCGAAGAAGCAAAGTTGGCGTACGCCCGAGCGTTGGCGGTCGACCCCGATTCGATCGACGCGCTGTTGGGAGCGGCGCACTTCTACGCGGTCGTTTTGCCGTCGACGCGCGAACTCGACGAACTGGGTTCGCTGTACGCCGAACACGGGCTCGAACTGGCCCCGCTCGAGCCACGACGACGACACGGCGCTTCAGTTCGCGCGCGCGCGGCTCTCGGCCATGGCCTTCAACGACCTCGGGCAGTTTGCCGACGCGGTCGACCGGGCCGACTGGGTGCTCGAACGCAAAGCGAACGACCCCGAGGCCGCGTACGAGCGGGCGGTGGCGCTCTTCGAGCTGTGTCGGTTCGCCGAGGCGAAGCGCGCCTTCACCACGTTGCTCAATGACACCGAGCGAGCGGCGCACGCCCACCACCACTTGGGGTTGTTGCTCGAGCGCGAGGGCCATGAAAGCGAAGCCGAGACGCACTTCGCGCTGGCGCGAAAGCTCGACGAGGCCGACTTTCCTCCTCCGGTCATGTTGAGCCCTGACGCGTTTCGGGCCGAATTGACCAAAGCCATTGCTTCGTTGCCCGACGACATGCGCAGAGACCTGAAGGGCGTGCCGGTCGAAGCCGAAGACCTGCCCGCGCTCGACGACTTGACGTCGGGAGAGCCGCCGTTGTCTCCGACGATTTTGGGGCTCTTTCGCGGGCCGCCGCTCAATGAATTGTGCACGCCCGAACCGGGTGACAAGGGCCCTTGCCGCTCGGTCGTGCTGTACCGAAAGAACCTGGGCCGCGCGGTGAAGACCGAAGCCGAGCTGGTCGAGCAAATTCGGGTGACGCTTTTGCACGAGGTGGGGCACCTGCGAGGCGAAGACGACTACGAATTGGCGGCCCGGGGGCTCGAGTGAGCGCGCGGGCGTTGCCCAGGGTGATGGTGACGGCGAAGGGCGCCAAGCTGCTGCGGCGGGGCAGCCCGTGGTGCTACCGCACCGAAGTGACGTCGATGCCGAAGGGCCTGCCGCCGGGCTGTCTGGTCGACGTGGTCGACTTGCAGAACAACCCCATCGGCCAGGCGTTCGCCGCCAAGACCTCGCCGCTGGCGCTGCGCTTGGTGTCGCGCCGGCCGTCGAAAGAAGAGCTGTGCGACGACGCGTTCTTCGCGAAGCGGTTGCGGGCGGCCTGGCAACGCCGGGCCCCGCTGCACCGGCGAGACGCATTTCGGGTGGTGCACGGCGAGTCTGACCTGCTGCCCGGCCTGTTCGTCGACCGCTACGCCGACGCGTTGTCGCTGCAGACCCTGAGCGAGGGGGCCGAGGTACGCAAAGCCCAGTGGGCCGAAGTGCTGCGCGAAGTGACCGGGGCCCGCGTCGTCGTCAACCGCGACGACGCGTCGGGGCGAGACTTCGAAGGGCTGCCGCGTGAAAAGAAGGTGCTGGTGGGCTCGGGCCCGACGAGCGTCGAATACCACGAAGGTGAAAACCGCTTCGCCATCGACCTCCTCGAAGACTCGAAGACCGGTTCGTTTCTCGACCAGGTCGACAACCACGTTCGCGCCGGCGAATTGGCGAGGGGTGAAGCGCTCGACACGTTCAGCTACCACGGCGGCTTCGCGCTGGCGTTGAGCCGGTCTTGCTCGTCGGTCATCGCCGTTGAACAAGACGAGGCGGCAGCGGCGAAAGCGGCGGCCAACGCCAAGGCGAATGGCCGCGACAACGTCACGGTTCAAACCGCCAATGCTTTCGACGTGTTGCGTTCGTTCGCCGACGAAGGGCGCCAGTTCGACGCGGTGGTGGTCGACCCTCCGGGGTTGGCCAAGCGCAAAGAGGGCGTCGAGACGGCGCTGCGCGCGTACCACGAGCTCAACGTGCGGGCGCTCAAGCTCCTGCGGCCCGAGGGGCTGTTGGTGACCTGCTCGTGTTCGGGCAAGGTCACCCGGGCGATGTTCGAAGACCTGGTGCTCGGCGCGGTGGCCGACGCGAAGCGCCCGGTGCAAATACTCGAGCGTCGCGGCCCGGGCATCGACCACCCGGGTTTCACCGGTCTGCCCGAAGCCGACTATTTGAAGGCCTGGTTCTTGCGCGTGCTGTGACGGCCCTGGGGCGTTCAGGCGAGCCACAAAGTCAAAGTTCAGCTGACCTGAGTTCGAACGCCGGAGCCGCACCACGCCCAGGGTGGGCCTGACGAGCCCGACCGTGCCAGTTCGAACGAATCGGCAGGAGTACTTACGAATGGAGAAACCCGCTCCCGGCGGCGACCATCGTGGGTGACCCGTTCTCGAGCGATGGAGCTGGTCGGGCAGAGCATGGCGAGCGCCTCCAGAGCCCCCTCGCTGTCGGGGCGAGTCGTGTCAGCCGACCGATGCCCGGGTCACGAGCTTCGCGCGTTCGATGACGTCTTGCGCGCCCTCGTCTTCGGCGGCGTAGATCCACGGGTAGAGGGTGAAGGCCTTGCCGATGCGCTCGAGCTCGACGGCGGTGAACTCGGGCCTTTGGCACATGAAGAAGGCGAACGCGGCCAGGTTGTGCCAGTGCACGCTGTTCTTGCGTCGCTCGTGGGCGGGGTGGCCCAAGCTGCGTTCATACGCGGTGACGATGTCGTCGATCACCGCGTCGTTCTTGAGCAAGGTCGCGGCGGCTTTGGGCTTGCGCTCGATGCGCAAGAGGTAGCTCCAGGCGTCGACGTGTTGGGCGACCTTGAGCATGTGCCGCTCGTCGCCGTCGGGGGCGTCGCGGGTGGCTTGCTCGACGAAGGCGGCCACTTCTTCGGGGCCGCCTTTCCACCGGGGAGAAAGGTAGGTGAGCATTTCAATGTGCGCTCGGTAGTTGTCGGGGTCGAGTTCGACGGCTCGCTCGAAGGCCACCTGGGCGGCGTCGTCGTCGTCATCGTCGTCGAGGCCGCGAGCGACGACGAGCAACTGGCCGTGGGGCGTGGGGTCTTCGGGCGAGGCCTCAGCGCTCGCGAGCAAGTCGGCTTTGGCTTGGCGGAGCAGGCCATAGAACTTTTCCCACTGGGCGTCGGTGACGGTGTCGGCCCGCCCGCGCCCGCGAGCCCGCCACGCCGCTTCGATGAAGTACCGGCCGCGAACCAGCAGCGACGTCGGGGTCGGCGCCGACTCGTTGATGGCGTTGAGCCGCTCGAGGTTCGCGAACGCCGACAGTTCGCAGACGTAGAAATCGCGGGTGTCCCACTGGGGGCCTTGGTCGTCGATGAAGGCGAGCAGGGCGTCGACCCCTGCGGGCGCCTTCAGCTGGTTCAACAGCCGCTGACCGGCTTTGTCGGCGGCAATGGG
This sequence comes from Myxococcaceae bacterium, assembly GCA_044225205.1. Classification (GTDB taxonomy): domain Bacteria; phylum Myxococcota; class Myxococcia; order Myxococcales; family Myxococcaceae; genus JAEUJT01. Next base: position 12,954 of record JBGAIY010000147.1, read on the forward strand.
GCGAAGCTCCGCCGACGGGCGGTCGCCTCGGTTTCGAAACCACTGAACCAGGGAGAACGCGAGGGTGCCAAAGCCGATGAGCGCCGCCAAGACCGGGCCAACCTGTTCCATCGCAAGCTCCTTTGAATCGTCACGCCAACCCCGCATTCTCGTTGGAAATTCGGCGCGGTTTCGGAGGCTTGGGTTTCACGAGCGATTCTCGTCTCATGACGGGCGTTCGTGAAAACCGGCGTTTGCCTCGGGCGCCGGCAACCGGTGCCCGCCTTGGGGCGATAACCCGGAGTGCTCCCGCTCCCGCTCGCCCTGGCGCCCCGTTTTTCGATTGGCCTCAAGCCGGCGCACATTGCCTCGAGCCGAGCCTTCGAGTGGAAGGGGCTGACCTTTCGCATCGCCGGCGACTCGGCGAGCGTTCAGCGCGACTCGTTCATCAAACACCTGTGCCCCAACGAGAGTGGTTGGTGGCAGGGCGAGCTCGACTGGGGTTGGCAGACGCTGCACCTTTTTGTCGACCCCAAGACGTTGCGCTCCGAGCTGCGCGGGGGCCCGTCGCGAGACTTTTGGTTGATTGACGCTTTCACGCCGACCGCCCAAGCGGTGAAGACGTCGACCAGCGCGCACCTTCGCTAAAATCAGCGCACCCGACACCGCGCAAAATGTGAACCGTTCGGCTCGTCGATGGGTCGATGACGCTCGGGGCGAATGATTCGGTTGGCATGGCGAGCGGGCGGTTGTGCATTGGTTCTCCGTCTTGTTTGCCGAAGTTGGGGCCAGCTGATCACGCGGCCTGGTCGGCACTGCTCGCGGCCTTGCTGCGCGAGGCGCGGCCCGAACAGCGCCCCTTCGGTGACTGCTTGCGGCGCACCCTGTTGGAGGCGACCCAGCCCGAGCCCACAGGTCATCGGCCGCTCGACAGTGGCCGGGGGCCCGAACGCGCGGCTGCGCTGCTGACCGAAGTCACCTCGAGCTTGGGTGCGGCCTGGCTGCGGCTCAAAGTGGCTCCCGAGAAGAGAGTGGGCGAACTCCTGTTGCCGGCCGAGTTCGCGTCGGTCTTCGGGGTCTTGCGGGAGCTGCACGGTGGTGACGCGCTGGCCTTCGCGCAGACCCGCAGCAACGCGGTCGCCCAACTCGCGAACGACGCGTTGGCGTTGTTGTCTGCCGGAGAAGCGCCTTCAGTGGCAGAGAACGCTGCCCCGAAGTTCAGTTGTTCTCGCTAGCGCACGTCGAGTTCGCGTTTGAGCGACTTCACCAGCTCGAAGTATTCTTGCCGGCCGAATGGCTGATTGAGAATGTGAAAGTCTTTCTTCGACAGCCCCACGCACCCGAAGCAGTACGTGCAGTCGGCCAGGTTTCGCGACAGGTAGACGTAGGCGCTCTGGGTGCAGTTTTCACTCTGCACGCAGTACGCGCAGTTGTGCATGGTCTTCGAGTCGACGCAGTGCGAGCAGTGGTTGCATTGAATGCACCCGGTGCAGTGGGTGCAGCCGAAGCACCCTTCGCAGTCTGCGCAGAACATGCAGTTCGCGCAGCGTTCGCAATTGGTGCACGAATAGCTGCCGGGGTTGCCCGGGTCGGCGGCGAAGAGGGCCGTGAGGCGGGTCAATTCTTCGAGAAAATGCCTCTTGTCGAGCGACGCGATGAACGCGCGAGCCTCTTGAGGGGTTGTTTCTTTGCGCGGGTCTCGAGCCACCACTGGTGAAACTAGGCCACGCCGCCGACGCCGTGAACTTTTTTGGGCGCGCGGTGCGGCGGCGGGCACCAGCCGTGGCGAAACAAAGAACAAAAGCTTGACGTGTCGGGCCAATGTCGTCGTGCCGAGGGCTCACCGACCGGCCGAACCCGGGCATTTCATTGAGGCTCGAAACGCAGATCAGCTCCGGCGACTTTGAGCTAGAGCGCCCGTGTGGACTTGTCGCACCTCAACCCTCCGCAGCGCGAAGCGGTCGTCACGACGAAGGGCCCGTTGTTGGTGTTGGCCGGAGCGGGGTCGGGCAAGACGCGCGTCATCACCCACCGCATCGTTCACTTGCTCGACAAGAAGGTGCCCGCGCGGTCGATTCTGGCGGTCACGTTCACGAACAAGGCCGCGCAAGAAATGAAAGAGCGCGTCGTGCACATGGGCGGGCACCGCGCCCTGGGCGTGACCCTGTCGACGTTTCACGCGTTCGGGGCCGACGTGCTCAGAGCGAATTTGCACCGGTTGGGGTGGCCCAAGAAGTTCGCCATTGTCGACACGGGCGACCAGATTTCACTGGTGCGGCGGGCGATGCGCGAGCGCAACGTCGACGACAAGACGTTCGACCCGCGCAAGGTGCTCACGCTGATCTCGCGGGCCAAGAATTCAGGGGCCGAGCCGCAACCGAAACCCGAGGGCCAGGGCGACGACCTCGACCTCGTCGCGCACCTCGTTTTTCCGCTCTATCAGTTGGCGCTCAAGGCCCAGGGCGCGGTCGACTTCGACGATTTGCTCGTCTTTCCGTCGAAGATCTTCTCCGAATTTCCCTCGGTGAAGAAGCAGTACGTCGACCGGTTTCAGTACGTGATGGTCGACGAGTACCAAGACACGAACAAAGCCCAGCTCGACTTGCTGAAGCACTTGGCGGGTGGGCACCGCAACGTGTGCGTGGTGGGAGACGACGACCAGTGCATCTACAGCTGGCGCGGCGCCGAGGTGCGCAACATTCTCGACTTCGAGTCGTTCTTTCCTGGGGCGAAGGAGGTTCGGCTCGAACAAAACTACCGGTCGAACCAGGTGATTCTCGACGCGGCGAACGCGGTGATCGAGAAGAACCCCGAGCGCCGCGCCAAGCGCATGTGGACCGAGACGCTCGGCGGGCCCAAGATTCAGGTCGTCGCCGCACCGAGTGAAGAAGAAGAAGCCCGCTACGTGGCGGCCGAGGTGAAGCGCGCGCTGCTCGAGGGCATGCCCGCCGACGAGATCGCCGTGCTGTACCGAACGAACGGCCAGTCGCGCTTCATCGAAGAATTCTTGCGAGAAAAAGAAGTTCGCTACGAAGTGGTGGGCGGCAACGAATTCTTCGACCGGCGCGAAGTGAAAGACGTCATCGCGTACTTCAAGGTCATCGCGAACCCGAAAGACGAAATGTCGCTCTTGCGCATCGTGAACGTGCCGGCGCGGGGCATTGGCGACGTGACGATGGAGCGAATCACCGCGTGGGCGAGCACCCACGACGTACCCCTGTGGAAAGCGCTCGAGAACGCTTCAGACGTGCCCGACTTGCCGGCGGGAGCGGCCGAGAAGGTGGGCGAATTCGTCGCGCTCATCGAACGGTACCGAGCGTCGTTCAAGAAAGGGCACTTGGCGCAGGTCACCAAAGACCTGCTCAACGAAATCGACTTCATTGGCGTGGCGCGGGCGCAGGCGGTGACGGCGGCGTCGGGTGACCGCAAGGCCAAGGGCGTCGCCCAGATTCTGTTGTCGCTCGAGACGTACGAGAAGCGCGAAGGGCCGAAGGCGAGCCTGCTCACGTATTTGAACCGGCTGGCGCTCGACACCCGCGCTCAGCTGCAACGCGGGCTCGGTCGACTTGCGTGAC
>JBGAIY010000148.1:0-16330 GCA_044225205.1 Myxococcaceae bacterium
ACACGTGGGTCAGGTTCTCGGTGGTGGGTACCGTCAGCGCCGACCACGACACGCCGTCGGTCGAGTGCAACACGGTGCCGGCGGTGCCGACCGCCCACACGTCGCGAGGGCCGCTGCCCCAGACGCCTTGAAGCGTCGGGTTTTGGGGCGTTGCCGTGCTCGACAACGGAGCCCACGACGAGCCTTGCCAGTGGCGAATGGCGCCAGCCGCGCCGGCGACCCACACGTCGTTGGCCGAGGTGCCCCACAGGGTGCTCCAGGTTTCGGTGGTGGTGGTGGCCGACCAGCCACCGTCGAAGTGCGAAATCGTGTTGGTGGGGGTGCTCAGTGCCCAGACGTCATCGAGCGCGGGGGCGTACGCCGAGAAGACTTCGGTCAGGCCTCCGTCTGGAGGGCCCGACCAGGTCGTTCCCGTCCACGAGAGGAACGCTCCAGATCGGGTCAAAAGACGCACCGCCGAGCCTGAGACCAGCACGCGCATGAGGTCTTCCTTCGAATCGCATGGCTGTGACTCCCAGGTCGACCCGTTCCAGTGAAAGACGGTGCCGCTTGCGCCGACGACCCAGACGCTCTGTGGCCCGGTGCCGCCGAGGCCATACATCGTGTTGATCGTCGAAATCGTCATCGATGACCAGCCCGTGCCGTTCCAATGCATGAGCTCGGTCTTGAACTGGGGAATGAGGAGGTTGCCGATGGCCCAAGCATCGTTCGGCCCGCTCGCCCAGCCGAAGCTGTTCGTCACCAACAGCGATTGCGGTTGGTAGTCTTGAGCCCATTTCGACCCGTTCCACCGGTACACCGCGCCGAGAAACGCCGTGGCCCACAGGTGGCCAGGGTCGGCCCCAAAAATCGAAAGCACCGGGGGGGCGCTGTACGCGAGCCACTCCGAGCCTTGCCGCCTCAGCGTCAGGCCCGCGGTGGTGGCGAACCACATGTCGTCGCTCGTGCCCCAGGCGGCGGTCAGGCCGTTGCCTTGCGGCAGGGGGTTTTGCCAACACCACGAGTCGGCGCTGCACACCGCGCCGTTCACCACCGAGGGGCCGGGCCCCGCGTCGAGCGCCAGACCCGCGTCGATGGCCACGCAGGTGCCGCCGTCGCCCGAGGTGCCAACGGGGCAGCTGCAGGTGCGACTCCCGGGGGTGTTGGTGCACACGGCATTCGTGGGGCAGCCTCCGTTGCCGACGAGGCATTCGTTCACGTCGGCGCAGGCGCCGGCCACGCATTGAAAGCCGGAGCCGCACGCTCCGCAGACCGCGGCTCCGACGCCGCAGCGCGCGTTGGTTTGGTCGGTCGGCGTGACACACGTGTCTGCGTCGCAGCAGCCCGACGCGCACGAGGTGGCATTGCACGAGCTCGAGACCGTGACACACCGACCCTGCGCGCACGTTTCGCCACTCGCGCAGGTGATGTTGGTGGGCGCGTACGAACAGCTGCCGGCGGCGCACACGCCCTTGGCCGCGAAGGTGGTGACGGTTCGGCTGTCGGCGCACACGGCGGCCGGTGGTCGCGTGCATTGAATGTCGGCGCAGGGGTCTTGGGTGCAGGCGCCATTCGCGCAGCCGCTGGCGCAGGCCACGTCGACCGAGGTGTACGCGCAGCTGCCGTCGTGGCACGTACCCGCGCTGTCGAAACGCCGCAGCGTCGTGGTGTCGAGGCACCTCGATTCGGGCGGCGACGCGCACACTTTACCGGCGCAGGCATTGCCGACGCATTGCCCGTTGGTGCAGCCGCCCGGGCAGTCGACGACGGAAGACGCGTACGTGCAGGTGCCGACGCTGCAGGTGCCCATGGCCGAAAAGACGCGCGCGTGGCTGGCGTCTTCGCACGAGGTGACCGGAGGTCGGTCGCAAAACACACCGGCACACGGTTCGCCGGTGCAGGCGTCGTTCTCACACGCGGTGGCGCAGGCGACGGTGACGGGGTTGTAGCCGCAGCCGCTGCCGGGCGTGCACCGCCCATGTGACGGAAAAGCCTCGAGCGACTTGCCCGAAACGCACTTCGCGGCGGGGGGCGTGTCACAGGCCCGCGTACTGTCACCTTGGGTTTCGGTGCTCGGCCCCGAGTCGACGGTGAAAACGTAACGGCCCGGAGTCAGATCGAAGCACCCCGTGCTCAGGGCCAGCAGCCCGCCCGTGAAAGCCACGCGAAACACCCTGTCGTACCGCCGCTTCTGCATCGAGCCGCTCCCAGTGCGAGGCCTGGGTCTAGACAGGGCGACCTTCGACTTGGCGCAAATTTCTCGAAATTGCCGCAAGTCGTTGAATTCACACTCGTTTCCTAGGGCGTTTCGCTGGCCCGGGTCACGCTATATGCGCCCCATGACCTTCGCGATGGCGTTGACTCGGCCCAAAGAGCCGCTCGAGCGAATCGAACGGGTGCTGTTGGCTCCGTCGCCTGGAGAAGTTCGGTTGCGGCTCGAAGCGTGCGCCCTGGGCTTGCGCGACTGGGACGTGCTGACCCTCGACGCGGTGCCGCGGCTGCCGCTCATCGCCGGTCAAGAAGCGGTGGGCCGCGTCGAAGCGGTGGGTGACGGCGTGCGGCTGGCGGTCGGTGCCCGCGTGCTGGTGACGCCACTGGCGACGACGTGCGGCGGGTGTGGTTGGTGCGAGCGCGGCCTCGAGCGGCTGTGCCCGAAAGCGCAGTGGCACGGGTTTCACCGTGACGGCGCGCTCGCGACCCACGGAGTGTTCTCGGCACAGCATCTGGTCGAAGTACCCGACGAGCTCGACGCCCATCAACTGGCGTGCATGGCGGGGTCGGGGTGGTCGGCGTTGGGGGCGCTGCGTCTGGCGGGGCTCGGGGCCGGTCAGCGCGTCGCCATTTTCGGAGCCGGCGGGGTCGGTCACTTGGCCATTCAATTCGCGCGACGCCTCGGAGCCACCGTCGACGTCGTTGAGCCTGACGCCGACCGGCGCCACTTGGCCGAGTCGCTGGGCGCTCACGTCGGGCTGACGGCCGAACGCCCACCCGACGTGGTGCTGGTGTGCACGCCGTCGACGCAAGCCATTGCCCAAGCGACCCGCGCCGTCGCCCGCGGCGGCACGGTGATGTTGGTCGGGTCGAGCCCAACGGGTCGCTTCGACGCCTCGCTCGCCGACATGGTGTTTCAGGGGCTCACCCTGCGTGGCAGCGTGCTTGGCACTCAGAGCGACTTGCGTGAGGTGCTGGCCTTGGTGCGCGACGGGGCGATTGTGGCGACCGTCGACTCGGCTCCGCTCGAGGCGGCGAAAGAGCGGCTGTGGTGGCTGCGCGACGGCGGCTTCATTGGGCGACTGGTGTTTGACTGCTAAGTCTTCTTCAAGACCATGAAATCATGCGTGTTTTTCTGCCCAAACCCACAGTTGCGCACAGCCCAACACTCCTGTGTCAAACTTGACGGCAGTCTCTCTTCGCTGGAGCAAAACACCCATGAGCCTCAAGCCGCTTGGAGTGACCGACCCGATTTCGATCGATGAATTGCGGCGCATGGAGCATGCCGCGCCGGCCGCACCCGCCGGGCAAGTCGTCAACCCCGACCAGGTGAAGGTCAGACCGAACCAAACGCTGCGGAAGATCGCTCGCGAGCAATTGGGCCCGAACGCCAAAAACTCGGCCGTTTTGAAGTTGGTCGACGCGTACCTCAGAGCGAACCCGCAAGTGGCGGCGCGCAAGAACCAGATCTTGCTGAGCGGCGAGCTGCTGACCAAACCCAAAGACGGCCCGTGGAACGCGAATGGCGCGGCGAGGCCGTCAGGGCCGCAGGGCACCAAGGCCGACGCCGACCGACAAGTCGAGGCGAACAACAAAGTCAAAGAAGCCGAGTTCGCCGCCGCCCAAAGCACGCTGCACCGCTTCGCCGAGTCGCTGCGCACCATCGACCCGCTCACGCCGGGTCAGCGCGACGCCATTGCGAGCAAGCTCAAAGAAATCAAAGGCACCGCGCTCGAGAAGACGCCCGAAGCGTATTTGCTCGAATCGAAGCTCCGTCACACGCCGGTCTCCGCGGCACCCGAGCCCGCGGCTCCTGCTCCCGCCCCACCGGCTCCCGCGCCCGCACCTCCAGCGCCGGCCCCGGCCCCACCGGCTCCGGCGAGCCCCGCGGCCGCGGCGGCTGCGGTGCCCGAGGTCAAGCTGACCGGCGCGGAGCAAGCCGCGGCGGCCCACCTGGCGAAAATGGCGGGCGACTTGAAGAAGCTCGACGGAGACGTCGGCGACGACAACCGCATGGTCGCGGGGGCCGCGCTGGCCGAAGTGGCCTCCAAATTTCCCAAGTTGCTGGGGCTTGACGAGGTTCAAACGCTCAAGGCGGCGAAGCCCATCATGCCGGCCGAGGCCCAAGCTCTGTTGCGCGAAGAACTCAAAACGAATGCAGCCCAGTTGAAAGACGTGACGCCCACCGACGCTCAACGAAAAGAACTGGGCAAACTGTTGACCCGGGTGGCTCGTTTTGCGCCGTCGTTGATCGACTCGGCCGACGCCCAGGCGCTGTTCAAGAAAGACCCACTGGTGCCGAAAGGTTCGCCGCTGGCGACAAAGTAACGCGCGTGGGGCGTTGGTGGCAGACTGGCGGCGATGCTTCGGAAGCAGCCTCCGGTTTGGGTTTTTCTCGGCAGTACGTGTCTGACCGTCATTGCAGGCAGCACGAATGCCGTCGGCTTTTTGAGCGTGGCCCACCAAGGCATGACGCACGTGACCGGCACGGTGACGCTGTCGACCATCGAGTTGGCGCGCGGCAACGTGCTGCTGACGTTGCGGGCCATTACCTTGGTCGTCGCGTTCTTCTTCGGAGCGGCCATGAGCGGCGTGCTCATTCGAGACCCACAAGCCCGCCCGGGCCAGCGGTACGGCGTCGCGCTGCTGGTCGAAAGCGCACTGCTCTTCACCGCCATGGGGCTGTTCGACGTGATGCCGTTGCTCGCCGAATGCGTGGCGGCGGTCGCGTGCGGCATGCAGAACGCGCTGGCGACCAACTACAGCGGTGCGTTGTTGCGAACCACGCACATGACCGGCATCGTCACCGACTTGGGTCTCACCATTGGCCACGCGCTCCACCGTCAGCCGGTCGACTGGTTTCGCTTTCGCCTCTACGTCGTGCTGCTGGCGGGCTTCATCGGCGGCGGCATCATCGGTGGTTTCGTTTTTCCCTACCTGCACCAGTACACGCTGGTGGTGCCGGCAGGGCTGGCGTTGCTGCTCGGCGCTTGGTCATTGGCGTGGCTCATGCGGCAACGGCACCAGCACCCGCCGGTGTGACCTCAGCGAATGTGCCGCTGCGTGGTGACGATTTGCTTGGCCACCGCGTCGCCGCCGAACGTGCGCTGAATGGCCGACACGAACCCGGGGGTCAGGGTCGACAAGAAGGCGCCGAAGCGTTGGTCGACCGAGGCGACGGTGACCTCGGCGATGTTCTTGCGCACGGCGCGAACGACGGCGGCTCCGACGTCGTCGGGCGACTTGGTGCCGACGACGGCCGGCAGCTTGACCCCGGTTTTGGCGAACATGCCGGCCTCGCGAATGAAGCCCGGGTAAATCGTCGAGACGCCGACGCCGGTGCCGTACAGGTCTTCGCGCAGGGCCAAGGCGAAGCCGCGCATGCCGTACTTCGCGGCGCAGTACATGGTGCTCGCGGGGGCCGGCATGCGCCCGGCGATCGACGAAATGAACACCAGGTGCCCGACCTTCTTTTGCAGCATGGTGGGCAAGAAGTGTTTCGCCATGATGAGCGGAGCCCGCAAGTTCACTTCGAGCGTGTGGTCGATGAACGCTTCGTCGACTTCGCCGAAGTGACCGGTGGCGGGTATGGCGGCATTCGCGACGACGATGTCGACCGGCCCGGCCTCTTGCTCGATGCGGCGCACGTCGTCACGCTTGGCGAGGTCGGCCACGATCGTCTTCGCGCCCAGCTTGTCGGCGATGTTCTTGAGCGCGTCGGCCCGGCGACCGGTGACGATGACTTTGGCTCCGGCGTTCGCGAGGTGCTGCGCAATGGCCTCACCGAGGCCGCCGTTGGCGCCGGTGATGAGCGCGGTCGTGTTCTGAATGTCCATACCGCGCGGGGTTACGCTGTCGGCGTGCGACGAGCAAGACCGCGTGGGCAGGTCAGGGTTCGAAGTCTGAATGCACGACTTCAAAATCGCTGTCGGCGGCGATGCTGGCCGGCGTCACCAGGGTGTGCTCGGGTGAAAACCCAAGTGACTGCGCGTACTTGACCTCGGCGTCGGTCAAGTGGAGCGACGAGAGGGCTTGCTGCTGGCCGGCCTCGATGCCCACGGTCGCGAAGGCCTTGGTGACCAGCTCGCTGCAGTACAACCGTTCGTCACCCCACTCGTACTTGGCGTCGTACGGTCGACCGAGCGTCGCCTTCGCGGCCGCCACCACGGCGGCCAGCTGCTCGGGCGTGGCATGCTTGGCGCGAATGACGGTGACTTTGGCGTCGACCCCGCGGGCGCGCCACACGGCCCACGACGTGCGCGACACCGGTTGAATGGCCTCGATGACGCCAATGCCGTCGGCGCTGACGTCAATGACGCCCACGTGCGAATACGGGCTGGCCGACGCTCGGCGTATGAGTGCCGACCGCGCCGACTTCGACGTTTGCAGCACCACGTCGCCGGTGCGCAATTCGTACGTCGCCACCGTCGGTTTCGGGGCCGCGCTGCGAGGCTTGTCGGCCACAGACATGAGCACACCGAGACACACCAACCGAAAGAACGAGCCCATGGCGGGCGAGCACAGCAAAGGGCGCGCCAGGGGCCTTGAGAATGTTCGCGGGCCGGTTGCGTCTGGCGGGCATGGGCCTCACCACCGACCGGAGGAACCGCCGCCCCCTGCGAGGCGTCGAGGCTTGGGGCGACGTTCACCGAGCCGGTGCTCCTCGCACGCGGGTATCGCCCTGGGCGAGGCTCGCGCTACACTCGAGGCACGTATGCGTTTGACCCTGGTGCTCTTGCTGGTGTTGCCGTGGGCGGCGCACGCGGGCGATTGCGAAGACGAAGCCGCCGAGTGCCAAGACGACTGCACGGTGCAGTTCGGCGGCTCCATTCGCGACGAAATGAAGTCGAAGTACCTCAAGTGCGTGAAGAAGTGCGCGAAGGTGTCGGGGGTGTGTCGCGAGCGCACCATGGAAACGAAGGTCAACCAATTGAACGACGGGGCGCTCGACCGCGCGCCCAGCACGAGCGACGTCGACGAGAACGGCATGCCGAACCTCGCGCGCTCGAAGCTCGACCCCGGCGGCAAGCGCGAAGCGGGCAAGTCGCGCGACTCTTCGCGTGACGACTTGCGCGACGACGGGCCTCGCGCCAAGGCCGACCCGCCGGCGCGTGCTTCGCGCGACGACGCCGAGCCGCCCAAGAAGGCCAAGAAGCCGCGAGACGAAGTGCGCGACGACGAAGTCATCAAGTCAGACCGAACGCCGCTGGTCAGCGACGAGGCCGCGGCCCCACCCAAGCCCGTGGCGTCGAACCCACCGGTGGCGCCGGCTCCGCCCAAAAAAGAACGAGACGACGACGACTGGTCGCGCGAGCCCAAAGACTCGAAAGACCGAGAGCCGTCGACCCGTGGGTCGGCGACGCGCGCCTCGCCCCGCGCGCCGCCTGCTGACGAGCCGCCGCCTCCGCCGAAAAAGGCCGAGCCGCCCGCCAAAAAGCCGAGCGACCCGCCGCCGCCGAAGCGAACCGACGACGACGACTTGAGGAACTTCTGACATGGTGACCGTTGTGTTGTTGGCTGCGCTGGGCCAGGTGTCGTCGTTGGTGCAGGTCTCTCCGCGGCACGACGGGGTGATGGTGGTGACCTTCTCTGACCGCGACGGTCAACACCAGGTGACCATGACCGAGTCGCCGGTTGAAGAAACGGCGAAGGGCGACGCCACGGTGCGCACGGCGAAGTTGAACGTCGTGCACGAAGTGCGGGCCAACCCGCAGGCCAAGTGGTCGACGTTGTGGTCGGCGAAAGACGCGGTGACGGCGTGCGAGTTCGACGTCACCTTGCACGTCATCGACGACTCCATCGAGGTCACCGACATCGACGACAATGGGCGTGCCGAAGTCAGCTTCATGTACCGCCTGGGCTGTCGGAGCGACGTGTCTCCGCTGCAACTCAAGTTGCTGATGTACCAGGGGGCGACCAAGTACGCCTTGCGCGGCACGACCAAGACGAAGGTGGGCGAGGCCGACGGCAAGGCCCAATTCGCGGGCGGCGAGGTCACGGTCGACGGGGCGTTCAAAAACACGCCCACCTTGTTGCGCGAGGCCATGGCGCAGTGGCAACGCAACGTCGCTGAAAAGTGAAGCCCGGCCGAGCGACGTGCTACACCGTACGGCCATGCGTCGGGCGCTCTTGAGTGTTTGTTTGGCACTGGGGTGGGGGTGTGGCCCGGTGTGCCCCACGCGACAAGCGCTGACCGCGAGCGACGGTGGGCAATGGCGGTGCGTCTTGGCGACCGACTGCCCGCGCCCTTCGAACGTGCTGGTGTGCGGCGCCACCGAAGACCAGCTCCGAGACTGCGTGGCGTGCGAAGCGACCGAATGCGTGCGGTACCAACCGGCGGCGTGCAAATGAGGGCGGCGCTCTTGTGGTCGCCCAGACTCTGGGTGCTGGTGTTGGGTTTGGCGCTGCCTGGGTGCAAACGCGCCGACGCGCCAGGCCACCTCGAAAATGCCAAGACGGCGCTGTTCGAGCAGAAGCCCGACCTCGCGCTGCTCGAGTACAAAGCGGCGCTCGACTTGCTCGAGCGCGACGCCTCGCCTCAGGCGCAGGTTTACCGGGCGCGGGCGTTGCGCGGTGCCGCCGACACCTATTTTTTCGAGCTGCGTGACTACAAGAAAGCGGTCGACGTGTACCGCGAGCTCATTCGTTGGTGCCCGGAGGCTCCCGAAACGCTCGACGGCCGCATTCACTTGGCGACGTTGCTGCGCCGCGAATTTCGCGACCTGCGCGGGGCCATTGCCGAGCTCACCGCCGCGCTCGCGCGCAACCCGCCCCAGAGCGCCGAATTGTCGTACCAGGTGGCCGCGCTGTATTTCGAATTGCAAGACTACGAGCAGTGCGAGCTCGAAGCGCAGAACCTCGCGCGGCGTTTCGAGACGAGCGCGTTCGTCGACGACGCATTGTTCTTGCGCGGCCAAGCCCTCTCGATGATGGACGGCCGCAAACTCGAAGCCCAGCGCGTGTTGATGGACCTGGTCGACCGCTTCCCCGACTCTGAGCTCAAGCCGCACGCGCTCTATGAGCTGGGGCGCCTCAAGAACGACCAAGGCGAGAGCGAGCGCGCCATTGAATTGTGGGTCGAAGCGTTGAAGACGCACCCCGACCCCAAGGTCGTGCAGGGCTCGATTTCGATGGTGCGTTCACGGCTGCGCGCGACGACTCCCGACAAAGTGGGTGACGCGGCGAAGGCGTTCGATTGGGGTGTGCCCGGAGCCAACGGCGGGGGCGAGGGTGGCCCGGTCGCGGCGCGCCCGTTGCCGAAGACGTCGATCGAAGCGGTGGGTGGCACGGCCGAAGAAGCCGCCGCCGAAGCGCGCATGAAGAGCGACGGCGTGCGACAGCCCGGCCCCGAAGCGCCCAAAGCGCCGCCCACGAGCGCAGAATAGCCCGGCGCGGTTAGGCGACCTTCTTGTAGCGGGGCTTGCCTTCGGCTTTCGGCTGGGCCTCGAGCTCGCGCAGCACGCCGGCGATTTGTGCCTGCGTTTTGGCGTCGGGGCCTTTGAAGAGCTTGCCGAGCATGCGCACCGTCGACGAGCGGTTGACGTCTTCGGCGTAGGTAAACGCCTGACGCATGGTCTCGGGCGATTCGCGCCAGGTGAGCGGCACGAGGCCGAAGAGCTTGTAGAGCGCCATTTCCATTCGGCGGTGCTTCATGCCGTCGGCCTTGGGGCCGTCGAGCTCGGCGTGCGAGGCGCCCGAGAGGCCCGAGTAGTTTCGGCTGTGGTCTTGGTGGTGAACGATGTGCTCGCGCGGGTCGAGCAGCACCGGGCGGTCTTTGACGAACTGGGCGATGCGCGGGTAGTCGCGCTCGGCGAACCAGTTGCCGACCAGCTTGGGCGCGTTCTGGAGCCACTTGATGTAGGCGGGGAGGTTGTTGCCGCGGTGTGCCCAGCCGTGGACGATGGTCGAAGCGGGTGACATGACCAACAAGGTTGCCGCGTACGCCCGAAGCGCGTTGAGCGCGGGTTCGAAATGCGGGTCAATGTGCAAGCCCGCGGCGCGGGCCACATACGGGGCCGCGGCGGTCAGGGCCAGGCCCCCACCCACCACCCAGTTCGAGGCGGCCAAGAACTTCGCCGAGCTGGCCTTCGACATTTCGGCCGGCAGGTAGTGGTGACGAAGGGCGTGAGTGTGAATCTGGCCGATGTCGTAGTTGTCGCTCATCCAGTGAAAGAAATTGCCGGCCTTGTCGGCGTGTTGGTACCCCTTGTAGCTGGCCCAGCCGAGCAACCCGGTTTGAGCCAAGACGCCGAAGGGCCCCAACACGGGGAACGTGGCAATGGCCGCCGCCGTTTGAACGCCGACCGTCGCAGTGAGGCCGGCCACGGCTGCGAGTCGCGCTTGTTCGGCCGGCTTGCCCGCCAATTGGGCGGTGGTTCGTTCGACCAACGGGTTCGGCCCGAGCTTGTTGCGCATGTGCACGCGGTAGTCGTGTTCCCACAGGGCGAGCGGGTTGGCGTCGGCTGAAATGGGCTTGATGTTGACGCCCGGGTGCATGCGCGGCGTGGTGTCTTGGGCGATGCCCGGCGACAGAATGAGCCCTTTGGCGGCCGAGAGGTGCGGTTTGATCTGGGTAAAGAGCTTCATGCCCAGTTATCGCGTCGCCGCTCCAAGGGGTTTCGGTTCTGGTGAAATCGAGGGCCGATCGACCCCTGAATCACTCTCAGGCTCTTACGTTTCGAGAAAACGGGGGCGTTTTGAGGGTGTTACCGGGTCGTCAGCCAATAGACCGCCGCGACGACGGCTGCTCCGAGCACCACTGCGGCCGTCAGACTCCAGCCCCAACCCCAGCCCGGGCGCGCGTCGGGGGTCTGTCGGTCGTATGCGTCGTCAGGGGGCAAACCGTAGACCGGCGCTGGCGCGTGCTCGTCAACCCGCCGCCTTTCGGCCGGCAGGCCGTAAACGCTCAGGCGCTCGGGTTCGGGAGGCAGGCCGTACACCTCGAGAACGTCGGCGTCGTCGGGGGGCCCGCGGTCTGCTTCTGCGCTTTCGGTGTCGAGCAGGCGACTGGCGCGCTCGAGTTCTCGGCGGCGCTTGGCTTCGTCGCTCCAGGTGGCGCGAGGGAGCTTCGGCGTGTTCTTGGGCTCATCGTCGTCGTTCGAATGCGAGGTCATGGGTGTTGCTCCCAACCGGCGGGCCAGGTGGCGCCGAGCACGTGCAACGGGTCATCGACGGGCCAGGGCGCGTCAAGGGGTTCTTCGAGCAGCGAGAAGAGGCCCGTGTCGAAAGGGCGGCCTTGGGCCGGGCGCTCGAGCTGAACGCGCTCGCGCCGGCCACGCTTGGCGAGGCTCAAGGCGCGGTGGTGGCAGTAGGGGTTGTTGCCGCGGCGACCGAAAAAAACGTGCGCGGTCCAACTGCAGCCGCCTCGGCAGACCGAGCGGTACTCGCACGTGCCGCAGTGCCCCCACAGGTGCGCTTCGCCGGCTTCGGTGCCGGCGTGTTCATTGAACCGCAGCGCGTCGGTCTCGAGCAGGTCGGCCAGGCGGCGCTCGCGAATCGACCCCGCGGCGAAGGCGTCGGTGGGCAACGACGGGCACCCCTTGACGGTGCCGTCGGCTTCGATGCCGAGGCCGCGCATGCCGGCGTCACACCCTTGCCAGAAAACGTTCGCCTCGGGGCGGCCGTGCCCGCGCAAGAGCCGTTCGTGCGGCCCGAAGTACCCGACGTTGTTGCCCGGAGCGATGCCGACGCCCTCGCGGCGCGCTCGTCGGGCGACCCGCGCGAGCACCGAAAACACCGTGTCGATTTCGGCCGGTTGCAAGAGCCAGGCGTGCTGCTCGACCGCGTTGCCCATGGGCACGGTCATCGACCATTGCCACGAATCGACGCCCGCCTCGCGCAGCCGCTCGTACAGCGCGGGCCATTCGGGCAACGACAGCCGGTTGATTTGCGAGTTGGCCGAGCTGGGCAGACCTTCGTCACGCAACGCGCCGAGCGTGCGAAACGCGGCGGCGAAGCTGCCCGACTTGCCGCGTTGTCGGTCGTGGGTGGCCTCGAGCCCGTCGACGCTGACCGAAACGCGTTGCAGGCCGGCGTCGCGCATTCGTTGAACGACGGTGCGCGAGAGACCGTAGCCCCCGGTGGTCATGGTGCAGCGCATGCCCGCGCGCCGAATGGCCGCGACAATGTCGAGCCAGTCTGGCCGCAGGTACGCTTCACCTCCGATGAGCGTCACCTCGTCGATGCCGCTGTCGGCGAGTTGCCGCACGAGGTCGAACGCCTCGCTGGTCGACAATTCGTGGGCCCGAGCGGTGCCGGCGCGGCTGCCGCAGTGGCCGCAACTCAAGTTGCAGCGAAGCGTCAGTTCCCACACCGCGTAGCTGTTGCGACGGGTGGGGCCTGGCAACGACGAGGCGGTCATGGGGCGAGCCTAGCCCCGCGCCGCGTTTCGTGAAGGGGCCATTCGGCCGTTTGCTCGCCGCCCCAGAGCTACGGCGCTGAGAAGTTGCGCGAGGGAAAACACAGCCCGTCGTTGTTGAGGTGACCGAAGGTCGACAAGTTGTAACGCATGTAGTCGCCCACGTCTTTGAGCCCCGCGGCGCCGCCGAGCGGGTTCACCGGTACGCCCTTGGGGTCGTACGACACGGTGCCCGTGGTGCGCTCGCTGCTCTGGGGCGGGCCGCAGTATCTCCAAGGCAGGGCCGTGCCTTGCGCGTCGGTCGCTCCTTGAAAGCGCACGCCTTGCAAGTCGGCCTCGGTGACCGAAACCGCCGCCGCCCCCGGCCCCGTCGCGACCGACTTCTGCGCGGCGATGAGGTCGAACCGCAGCGGAGCGTCTTCTTGCAGCGCCTCCCAGAAGGGGTGGTCGAGGTGAAAGGTGATTTGGGCGGTGGCGTTCTGGCCGCGCACGCTCTGAATGCCGCGGGAGCCTTCGGGCAGCAAGTCGGGGTTGACGCAGTTTTTGTACGTCGTGGGCATGGCGAAGCCGAACGAGAAATTGACCCGCTTGGGCAAGCGCCCGAAGTCGTAAGTCGCCACGGTCGACCGGCACGAGGTGCCCTTGAATTCGGCGTACCCGTTGAGCCACACCGACCACCCCTTGGCCACCATGTTCGAAATCACCGCCTGGTCGACCGAGTTGACGGCGGTCGCCGCGGTCGACGCGGTCACCAGGTCGAAGCCGAACGCATACTTCTGCGTGGGGTCGAACGCCGCGCCGCCCTTCTTGTTCTGGTTGGCGATGGTGGTGACGGGCCACGCGAGCCCGTTCATTTCTTTTGAGCTCACTGGGCCCGCCTTGGCGAGGTCGACCACCCAGGGCCCGTCGGCCTGGGCGACGAGGTCACCCGTCTGCGACTGGTCGCCAGGGCTGCGGTCGGGGTTTTCAGAAATCGCGAGGTGGTCGACGAAGACCACCACGTTGGTGAAGGTGAAGGCCCAACCGTCTTGAAAGAAGGGGTCACCGTCGCTCGCCGCGGGAAACGCGATGCCGTCGGTGGCGGCGCCTTCGCCGGTGACGATGACGTCGAAGCCCCCGGTGGTGCCTCCGTCGGCGTTGTTGGAGGTGGGGCCGCACGCGCTGAGCGATGCGACCAAGGTGAAGATCAACAGGGCAATGTTGCTTTTCATGGTGTGTGCCTCGGGGGTCAAGGTGTCGGAGCGGCCCAGGTGAATTCGTACGGCCCGGTCGTCGCGCGCAAAGCGTCGTAGAGCGCGACGTCGGCCGGCCCCAAGTCTCCATCGGTCGTGCCGTTGAAAAAGACGAAAGCTTTGGGGTCGGTGGGGCTTTGGTGCAACGTCGAGAAGTCGACGTTCGTGAAGTAGGCGCGGGGGTCGACCCGCACGTTCAACGTGCCGTTCTCGGCCAGGGTGAGGTTCGCCGCAATGGGCGAAACGATGCGCTGCTTGCAGAGGGGGTTCGAGCCCGGCAGAGCTGGGTTCGCCGGGGGCGTTCGTCGGTTTTGGCCGATGGTGAACTGCGCCGTGAAGGGCACGCTGACCGCGCCTTTCGTCGCGACCCCGGCGACTTCGAAAATGACCGTTCGGTCTTCGTCGGCGTTCACGTCTTGCGCGGTGAGCCACAATTCTCCCGCGCGGGTCACCGCGTCGGTGCCGACCCCCTTCACGGGAAAAGGCTGTGGGGCTGGGTCGAGCAGGTCGACGACGAGCGAGCCTTTGACTTCACCCGAATAAATGCCGGGCAAGATGCACGCGGTCTCGGCGCTGTAGTTGGCGGGGTTGGTTTGGTTCAAATACACCGCGCCGATGAACAGGTGCGCCGACGTCAACGTCACGTCGAACCCGGTGGGCGTGGTGAAGGCGTACGGTTGACCTTTGACCGCGTCGCTCGGCCCGCTGGCGGTCATGTTGAAGTCGACCAAGCGGCCTCCGGTGCTTTGCACGCACCCGGCGAACGTGACGACGAGGCCCCAGAGCAGCGCGCGTTTCATGACTCGCCTCCGACGTTGAACGCCAAGGTCAAGAGCACCTCGCGCGGAGCGCCCGCGGTGAACAGCCGGCTCGGCACGAGCGTGGGGTAGGGTGGGGTGGTGCGAAAATCGGCGGTGTAGTTGAACTCTTCTTGCCGGTACCGCGTGTTGAAGAGGTTGGTGGCGCCGACCCCCACGGCGACGAAGCGCCACGTCAGCGTGCCGTTGACGTCGGTGACGAAGATGACGTCGCTGCGTTGCCCCAGGGGCAGGGCGCGGCGGCCGACGAAGGTCGACCCCAGGCCCACGTTGCCTTTGAGCCGCGTGCCGGCCACGGCCCACGGCAGCTCGCCGAAAAACGCGACGTCGGCGCGGGTGACCAGGTCGGGTACGTAGGGCACCAACAGGCCCGTGTCGTCGAAGCGCGACTGCACGTAGGTGGCGTGGGCCGACACGTCGAAGAAGCGGCCCCGTACGCGGCCTTGGAGCACGCCTCCGACGCGGGTCGTGCTGCCGCCCAACACGTTTCGACCGGCGCTTTCTGAAAAGATGAGGTCTTTGTCGACGCGGGTACCGAAGACGACCGCGCGGGCGCTGACGTCGAGGGCGCCGTCGCGCAGGTGGTCGGCGTACGAGGCCCCGCCTTCCCAGGCGCGAATGGCGGCGAAGGGCGTCTCGTGGCCTTCGTTCACGAACTGCGGGTCGATGCTGCGCACCCCGTCTCCGAACGAGCCGGTGAAGGTGACCGCGCGCCACGGCCCGAGCAACACGCTCGCCCGAGGCATGAACGCGGCGCCGGTGGCGCTGACCCGCTCGGTGGGCTCGCGGTACAGCCCGAAGTCACGCTGCGAAAGGCAGCTCGCGTCACCCGGCGGGTTCGTGCTCGACGGGCGGCGCACGCTCTGAACGGCGCAGTTGTTCTGAATCGAATAGGTGAAGAAGTCGGTGCGGAGCCCACCGCGCACGACGAGCCAACTGAGCAGCGACAGGTTCGCGTCGGCGTACAAGCCCAGGTCAGACAGCTTCGAGTCGAGGTCGAGGTCTTTGTGGTACGGCGTGTTGGTGTCGGGCCCGGCCAGAAGCCGCTGTTGCTGCCCGGCGGTGAGGTCGAAGCGCGCGAAGTAGCCCAGTTCGAGTTCTTGGGGCCGGTCGAACGCGTGGCCCCGGTAGCGGCCGTAGCCTTTCGCGCCCAACGTCAGCTCGGTGACGTCGCGGTCGAGCAGGTCTCCCCGTTGGCCGTGCGGGTTTTGTTCGGGCTGCTGGGTGTCGGTGATGAACCCGGTGAAGTTCTCCAAGAAGCGCGAGCTGCGGTAGGTGACGAAGGCCTGGTGGTGGTTCGTGAAGTTGCCCTGGTGGTGGTGCACGTCGGCCGAAACCGAGAAGCGCTGGGCGTCGCCGCCTTGCCGGGGGTCGTACGTGTCGTAGAAACCGATTCGGCCGTTCGCGAAGTCGTCTTGCCGAACGACTCCGGCCGACTTGAATTGGGTCGCGTAGCCATTGGCGGCGATGCGAAACGTCGTCGTCTCGCCGACGCTGCCTTCGTACTGCATCATGGCGCGGGCGCTCTGTGCCGAACGGTTTTGGCCGAAGCCGTCGGTTCGGCCGACCTGCACGCCCGCGAACGTGTGGGTCGACTGGCTCGCGGGGCCCCACAGCAACACCAGTTTTTGCGAATTGAAGCTGCCGTACGTGCCTTTGACGGTGAGCCCGCGCTGGGCGAGGCCCATTTCGAAGTCGGCGCTGCCGGCGACGGCGAAGTTGCCTTGGCGCGG
>JBGAIY010000149.1:0-16198 GCA_044225205.1 Myxococcaceae bacterium
TTGACGCCGGCCTGCGCGTCGATGCTGGAGTGGCCGTCGACGCGGGCGTGGCGATGCCCCCACCGCCCATGGCTCCCGAGGTGAAGGCCTTGGTCGACCGGGTGCAGGCCTTCTACGAACAGACCAAAGACTTCAAGGCCGGCTTCAAACAAGAATACACGTACAAAGCGTTCAAGCGCGTGCAGACGTCGACCGGCACCGTCACCTACCGAAAGCCGGCCCTCATGCGGTGGGAATACGAGACCCCCTCGCCGAAGACGTTCATTCTCGCGGCCGACCGTGTGTACGCGCATGACCCCGAAGCGAAGCTCGTGACGCGCGCGGCGATTTCGACGAACCGGCTCTCGGCGTCGGTGACGTTCTTGTGGGGCCAGGGCCACTTGGCCGACGAGTTCGCCATTGCCAAGAAGCCGTGCGACAAGTGCACGGGCACCCTGCTCGAACTGACGCCGCTCAAGCCCGACCCGCGCTTTCGCAAAGTGCTGCTCGAGGTCGACCCCGCGACCGCGCAGGTCACCAAGAGCACCGTGATCGACCCCGACGGCAGTGAAAACGCCATTTCGTTTCTCGCTTTGAAAACGAACGTCGGCGTCGACGAGAAAGACTTCAAGCTCTCACCGCCCCCGGGTACCCAGGTGCAAGACTTCACCAGCCCCGCGGGCGCGGCCGCCAAGCCGACGCCCATGGCCCCCCAACCGGCGCCGAGCCCGTCAGCGCCTGCCGCTCCGGGCCCGGTTCCCGCGCCGTAGCTATTCTTCGTGGCTCGACTTTTTGAACGTGTCGAGCACGGCTTGTGACGCCCGCGAGAGGTATTTGCCCTTGCGCACCAGAATGCCAATGGGCCGGGTGAACGTGCCTTCAATGAAGGGCTTCGCGACGAGCGAGCCGTTCGCCACTTCGTGAGACACGGTGGGCTGCGGCAACACCGACACGCCCAAGCCCAGCTCAATCGCCCGCTTGATGGTCTCGACGTTGTCCATCTCCATGACGGGGCTCAATTCGAAGCCCTTGTCGCGAAACAACTTGTCGATGCCCTTGCGGCTCGGGGCTTCGCGGTCGAACCCAATGAAGGGCAGCGCCGCAACCGCCGACATGGCGACCTTGGCTTTCGCGGTGATGGGGTGGTTCGGCGCGCTCACGCACACCAACTTGTCTTCACGAAACGGAATGATGTCGACCCCGGCGCGCGGCTGCGGGTAGGCGACGAGCCCCAAGTCGGCCGCCCCGAGAATGACGTCGTCGTACACCTGATCAGACCGGCGGTAGTTGAGTCGCAAGTTCACTTTGGGGTGCGAGCGCAACAGCTCTCGCTGAATGTGCGACAGTTCGTGCAACCCCACCGAGTAAATGGTCGACACCGTCGCGGTGCCCGAAATCTCCATGGCCTGCTCGCGAATTTCGCCTTCGACCTCTAAGAAACGCGCCAAAATTTCTTTGCAGCCCCGAAAGAGCCGCTCGCCGGCGGGCGTCGGAGTGACCTGGCGGGCGCTGCGCGAGAGCAGGCGCTGCTCGTACCGCGTCTCGAGCGCCCGAATCTGCTGGCTGACGGCCGACTGGGTGACGTGGTTCAACTGCGCCGCGCGTGAAAACGAACCGGTTTCAACGACGTCGACAAACATTTTCAGTGATTCGAGTTGCATGAGTTGACCTCTAGGGTGTTGCTGGGTCTATTAGCGATGCTTTGGTATAAGTGCAAGTGAACCGACGGGTCGAAACCTGAAATGCCGGCGCGGTGTCGGTGCCGCCATGCTTTGGCCATTGTTGGTGCTGAGTGTGGGCGCCGGTGCCCCGTCGTCGCCGGTCAGTGACGCGCGTGAGGCGCGGCTTTCGGCGCTCCCGTTGCGGCGGCTGATTTTGTACGAAAACGGAGTGGGGTACTTCGAGCGGAGGGGCTCGGTTTTGGCGGGGCAAGTGGCCGAAATTCCACTCGAGGCGGGCCAGCTCGACGACGCGCTCAAGTCGCTGGTGGTGATTTCGAGCCGCGGGGTTGCTTCGGTCGAATTCGCGCCGCCGTTGGCTCCCGAGGCCGCGCGCGCGATGGCGGGGTTGCCCACCGTTGGTGAGCAGCGCTCGCTCTTCGCCCTGCTGCGGGCCCTGCAGGGCGTCGAAGTGCAGGTGGTGGGCACCGACGGGTCGACTGCGCGCGGCCGGGTGATGGAGGTGAGCGACGACGAAAAGCGGCTCGACCACGACGGCAAGCCCGTCGACGACCCGGTGTTGATGGTGTTCGGCCCCGCCGGGCTTTCGAAGACGCCGTTGAGGCTCATTTCGTCGGTGCGGCCCACCGAGGCGTCGGTGTCGCAAGCGTGGTCTCGGGCGACGGCGACGCTGGCGCTCCAGCCGAAGCCCGAGCGGCTCGTGGTGCGGGGCTCGGCGGGCGCGGGTGACGTGGCGGTGGGGTACACCACCGAATCGGCGGTGTGGCGCACCACCTACCGACTGGTGATGGGCCGGGCGGGCGCGCGTCTGCAAGGCTTCGCGTTGGTGCACAACGATTCTGACGAAGCGTGGCACGGCGTGAACGTGTCGCTCGCGTCGGGCCGGCCGACGTCGTTTCTGTTTCCCCTCGCGGGGCCGCGCTATGGCCGCCGTGACCTGCTCGCCCCCGACGACGGCCTCGAAACGGCGCCACAGTTGGCGACACGCCAAGCCCAAGAGCACTTGCGGGGCATGGCCGAAAATGGCGGCACGATGCTCTCGCTGCACGGTTCGGGTTCGGGCGCGGGTGGGGTGGCCTATGGCGCGGGCGGGCTGGGCCTGGCGGCCTCGGCGTCGTTGGGCGGTGGTACGGCCTCGATTCTCGAAGACGGCCCGACGCCGCTCGAGCCCGCCGCGGTGAGCGAAGCGGGCGACCTGTTCTTGTACACGGTCAAAGAGCCGGTCGAGCTCGGTGCGAGGCGCAGTGCGCTCTTGCCGATCATCGACGCGCCCACCAAGGCCGAACGGGTGACCGTGGTCGACCCGTCGGGCCAGCTCTTCTCGGGCATAAGACTCGAAAATTCGACGAAGGTGACCTTCGAGGGCGGCACGTTGGCCGTGTTCACCGACGGGGCGTACGGCGGCGAGACCCAAATCGACCGAATCAAGCCCGGGGAGGTTCGCGTGGTGAAGCACGGCCTCGACCTCGACGTCGAAGTCACCCGTTCACTCGACCGCCACGAAGGCGCCCTGCGGCACGCGTTCGTCGACCCCGCCCGAGAGGCGCTCGTCGTGAACCGGGTCGACACGCTGACGCACCGTCTTTCACTGCATTCGCGCACCGAAGCCGAGCGCACGCTGCTGGTGGAGCTGCCCGAAGCGCGGTTTCGGGTCTCGGGCGGCGGCGAAGAAGACGTTCGTTCGCCGGGCCAGCCGCGCTACGGGCGGGTCACGCTCGCCCCGCGCGCCGAGGCCGAAGTCGCCTTGGCCGAAGAAGGCACCGTCGAACTGCGCTTGCCACTCAAGTCGTTGGCCGCGAGCCAGGTGGCCGGCCTCGCCGCGCACGCCGGTGCGTCGCTTGCGGCCGCCGAAAAAGCGCGCCTCGAGCAACTCGCGGGTGACTTGGCGCGGGCCGAAGCCAGCGACGGCGAAGCGGCCAAGTGGGCGACGAAGCTCGAGGTCATTTCGCAAGACATCACCCGCGTTCGTGACGACTTGGCGGCCGTCGGCAAGTCGAACGTCGAAATCGCGGCGGCCAAAGAATTGGGTGAGCGCCTGCTTCGTCTCGAAGACGCCCGGCTCAAAGCCCGAGAGGCCCACGATGCGGCCACCGACCGTTCGGCGTCGATTCGAAAGTCGGTGGTGGCCGGCGTGGCCTACAGCACCAGGTAGAGGCCCAGGTTCGCACCCAGGTACTGGTCGGCGGCCGTCTTCGCCTGCAAGGTGGCACCGGTGATGGCGTTGAGCGTGATGAAGTAGCGCGCCCAGTCGACCCCGAGGCGGGCGTGCACGCGGGGGCTCAGCTCGACGGCGGCTCCGAACGTCGCGTCGACGCCGAAGGCCGACGCGAATGGAAAGAACGAGCTGCCGGCGATTTCGCCCTTGCCGACGGCGTAGACAAAGCCGCCCGCCACGTCGAGCGACACGGGGCCCAAGTGGTTGAGGCGGGCTCCGACCGTCGCCCGCGGGCCATTGAACGCCACCCCCGGGAGCAACGGGCGCGTCACCTTGCCGTCAGGCGAAGTCGAGGCGATGGCGAAGGTTTGACTCGAATACGCCGCGCCCGCGGTCGCTTCGAAGTTCGTGCCGACGGGGAGGCGCACCAACAGGCCGGCCCGCACCCGCAGGGCGCTCGTGCCGAACTTGGTGTTGTCACCCGCCGGCAACGACGTGAGCCCCACCACGAAGTCGCCCGAGGCCGTCACCGCGACGTTCGACAGAAAGTTCGTGGTGAAGGGCGCGGCTGGGTACCATTCGCCGTCGACCGCCACCGCTGCCGCGAAGGGCAATGAATACGTCGCCAGCGCCTCGCTCTTGGTCTTGTCGTAGGTGAGGCTTCGGTTGATCGCCCGAAAGCCAAAGCCGCCGCGAAAGGCCGTCTTCGACGAGTCGGTCTCGGCGGTACTCGACAAAGGCGACGAAGAAGAGGCCGACGACGACGCGACCGTGGTCGGCGGCTCGGCCGCGGGCTCGGGCTGCTTTGCCGGGGCCGGCGCGCTGGGCGTGGTGACGCTCGCCGGCGCCGGCACTGCCGCTGGCGTCTGGGCGGGAGCGGCGACGGTCGGTGGCGGTTCGGCGGGTTTGGGCGCACCGTTCGGCCTGGCTTCGTCGAGTGCGGCGAGCAACTGGGCGGCGACGGTCTTCGGCAACGCTTTGACGGGTTTCTTCGCGACCGCTGCGAACGCAATGGTGTCGAGCGGCGTACCGTCGGCGGCACTGAGCACCTGCATCGAGTACCCGCCCGGCGCGGCTCGGGTGACGATCACCGCAATCGCCCCGTGTGGCTGGCACGCCTCGCGAATTTCTTTGGTCAGCGGCACGTCGCTCAACGACTTCGCCGCCATGACGCCGTCGTATTTCTTGCCCAGCGCGGCCTGAACCGCCTTGGCGACGGGGGCGGGCGCGTCGATGACCACTTTCGCCTTTTTCTGGGCCAACGCCTCAGTCGAGGTCGACACCGACGCCAGCATCAAGACCAACCACATTCGCATGCACCCAATTGTGCCTGAGACCAAAACCAGGTCGATTCATTTTCTTGCGTGCCGCGCGGTGTGCGCCGCGGGCCGACACTGGCGCGGGCGGGGCTATTCGCCCAGGGCCGAGAACACGCGACCCAACTGTTTGCGGTGGTGTTCGATGATGTCGGGTGGCGTGCCCATGGCCGCGGCTTTGGTCGCCAGCGCCGTCACCGCGTCGATGAGGCCTTGTCGCGTGGGCTGCTCGAAGTCGGCCTTGACCGCTCGAAACGACAACCGCACCGCACCCTCGACGGTTTTACGAAGCTCGTTGTCGCTCGGGGCGCTGCCCATGGCCTTGGCGGCGCGGGCGAAGGTCTCTTTTTGCGCGCGGTAAAAGCACTCGACGACGATGTCGCGGGCTCCCACCAACGTCAGCGCTTGGAGTTCGGTTTCAGTCAGCTCGGTGAGGTTCTCGCTCATGGTCGGCGGTGCCTTTGTTGGGCACACGTTGGCAGGCTCCGCTCAGAAACGCGATGTGGGCGCACGCAGCCTGTGCGAGCGAGTTCAGCCCGGCTGCAGTTGGGGTGGTTGCGGTCTACGGCGCGACCATGCGCCCCGGAGCCATTTCGGTACCAGCGGCCGTGTGACAGCTGTTGCAGTCGCCCGAGGTCTGGGCAGTGGCCATGGCGCGGCTCGAGCCATTGCGAATGATGCGGGCGCGGTAGGGCAGGGTGAAGCCAGTCAACCGGCGAGAACTGAACGAGAAATTGCCGTTCGAACCGACCGCGGTGGTGAAGACGTGGTTCGCCGCGTCGGTGATTTCGACGGTCGTCGCCGTCGACGCGGTCGAACTGAGACACAGGTCGGGCTCATGCCCGGTGTCGTACACGGTGCCGGCGAGCACATACGAAGGCGCTTCACCGCCGCTGCGCTGGTGACAGGAGATGCAGGCTTCTCCTGGGTTCATCCCGTTCGCTCCTTCCAGGCCGACAGGGCGCTCACCTCGGCGGCGGTGGGCGACGGCGACCCCATGGGTGGCATCGTGCCGTCGTTCAAACGCGCCAGCATGACCTCGGCGACCGTCTTGGTCGGGTCGCTCGCGGCCTTGGCGAGCAGCGCGTCGCGGCTCGTCAACGACACCAGGGTCGACGAGTTGCCATGGCAGCTCAAGCAGCTCGATTGCAGCAGCGCCACCACGTCACACGGCAAGCCGTCGACCGGTGTTTGGCTCGTCGCGATTGAACCATTGGTCGACGCCGAAGGGTCGGTGAGCCCGGTCGCGCCTCCATTCATGCGGCCTTCGCAGGCCATGAGCAGAAGCGCACCGACGACGAAACGCGAACGCAGAGCAGTCACAAGGGAGGTGTTGCGGTGCACCGTCGCTGACAGGCAACGGCCCGGGCAGGTGGGCCCAGGTGCGACCTCGTGCGAGCTGCCATTTCAGTGGGGGTGTTCGCGGCGAAGTTTTTGCGCGGGCTTACGCCCCGACGAGGTCGCGGACTGTGGTGACGACGTGATTCACCAGAATGCCGAAGAGCCGTTCTCCTTCGGCCGCCGAGGCCTGGGCGGGGTCTCCGAAGTAGGCGTCGGGCCCACCGCATTCAAGAAAGTTGGTCGCTCCGGCTTTGATGCGCGCGGGCAGGTCGACTTCGAGTGCCGGCAGCGAGTGCATGGCGGCCTTGTCGACCAGGTGGGGGGCCGCGGCCAGCATCAACGACGTCTCATAGTTGCCGGCGTGGCTGCCACCGTGCATGAACTCGTGGCCCAAGGCGGGCCCCACCGGTGCGCGGCGGTGGTCGGCCACGACGAGGCGGGCCGATGGTGCGGCCCCCGCGGCGGTCTTGGCCGCTTCATGCACGACCCGAAAGTGGGCGGGCTCCAAGTGGTGGTTGACCACCACGATGCGCGAAAAACTGTGGGCGACGCCGGTCAGCACCGCGGCCAGAAAGTCGTGCGCCGCCTGCTTGGGCAGGCTCACGGTGCCACTGAAGGGGGCCGCGAAGTCGGTCAGTGAATAGGTCACCGACGGGTACACGACGGCGTCGACCCCGTGTTGTTCGAGCGCGACTGCGGCGCGCCGGCACACCTCTTCGGCGATCACGACGTCGACCGACAGCGGCAGGTGTGGCCCGTGGGCTTCGGTGCTGCCGACCGGCACGAAGGCCACCGCGCCCCGCTCGGCGAGCGCCTTCACTTTCGGCCAGGGCAGTTCTTGGGCGAGGTGTCTCATTCGCGCAGCTGCCCCTTGAGCACCTTGCCCCGGTCGCTGCGGGGCAACGCGTCGATGAAGACGATGTGCCGCGGCGACTTGAACGGCGCCAACGCGTCGCGCACGTGTTGCTTCAGGCTCTCGGCGAGCGTGTCAGACGCCGAATGGGTTGGGTGCAGCGCCACGAACGCCTTGGGCTTCTCGAGCCCGTCGGCGTCTTTGAAGCCGACCACCGCCGCTTCGCGCACGGCCGGGTGCTGCAACAGGGCATTTTCGACTTCGACGGGCGAGAGCCACTTGCCGCCGACCTTGAGCATGTCGTCGCCCCGGCCGCAGAAGTAAAAGTAGCCTTCGTCGTCTTGCTGAAACTTGTCGGCCGACACGCACCATTCGCCGCGAAACGTGGTGCGCGACTTGTCGCGTTGGTGCCAGTACTCGAGCGCCATCGAGTCTCCGCTGACCCAGAGCGTGCCGACCTCGCCGTTTGGCAGTTCACGGCCGGCGTCGTCGCAAATTTTCGCGCGGTACCCTTCGACCACCTTGCCGAGCGAGCCGAGCTTCACGTCGCCCAACCGGTTGGTGATGAAAATGTGAAACATTTCAGCCGAACCGATGCCGTCGAGAATTTCGACACCGGTTCGCTTTTTCCACCGTTGGTACAGCTCGGCGGGCAGGGCTTCGCCCGCTGAAATCGCCACCCGAAGCGACGAGAAGTCGACCTGGTCGACCCCCGCGGCGTTGAGCATGCCGTTGAGCGAGGTGGGCACGGTGGTGAGCATCGTCGGCCGGTGCTTTGTGATGAGCTCGAACATGCGCTCGGGCGTCGCCTTCTCTTTGAACAACGCCGTGCTCGCACCGGCGAGCAATGGAAAGAGCAGGTTGCTGCCGAGGGCATACCCGAACGCCAACCGCGGCACCGAGAGGCACACGTCAGAAGGCCGGTAGCCGACAACGGGCAGGCCGTAGGTGAGCGCGTTGAAGACGAAGTCGCCGTGGCGGTGCACCGCCCCCTTGGGAAAACCGGTCGACCCCGACGTGTACAGCCAGACCGCGACGTCGTCTTTGTGGGTGGGGGCGAAGGTGCGGTCGGGCGTGGCTTGGGCGAGCGCCGCGTCGTAGGTGCTGGCCGGCCCACCGACCACCAGCACGTGCCGCAGGTGGGGGCACCGTGCGCGCACCGAATCGACCGTGGCGAGCGTGTCGGCGTCGACCACCAGAATTCGGCACCGCGTGTAATTGATGAAGTATTCGACTTCGTCGGCTTTGAGGCCGGGGTTGACCGCACTGACGACGCCCCCGGCTTTCACTGCTCCGAGCCACGCCGAAGCGAACTGCGGCACGTCGTGCAGCATGAGCAGCACGCGCTGTTCTTGTTCGAGGCCGCGCGCGCGGTACACCGCCGTGGCCCGGTCGGTCAATTCGACGAGCTGCGCGTAGGTGATGCGCTGATCTTCGAAGTGAATGGCGACCGCGTCAGGCTGTGTCGCGGCCTGGCGGTAGAGAAAGAATTCGGCAATGTTCAACGACTCGGGGAGTTGGTGCGGGTCGAGTGCCATGCACCTTCGCGCATTATCACGAAGGGGGGCGGGGGCGACGCACCAACAGAAAAACACCCGCGGCCAACAACGCGAGCCCCAGCGACGCGAAGGTCTGCAGCCTCGCGACGCCCTGCGCCATTTCGCGCTCGAACGTGCATTCTTCGGTGCCGAGGCCGGTGCAGTCGACGCTCAGGCGCAGCACTGCGCTCGCGAGCAGGGCGACGGCACCCAGGGCGAGGCCGCCTCCAAGACCGAGCAACGCGGCGCGGCCGAGTGAACGAGTTTGCGACACAGGAGAGAACAGCCTACCCCGGTTTTGATTTCACGAATCGAATTGGGGGTGAAAGACCGCCCCGCTTTCGGCACACTGCGGCCCATGCGCATTCTCTACGGAGTCGTCGGCGAAGGCATGGGTCACGCCACTCGGTCGCGCGTGATTTTGGAGCACCTGACCAAGCACCACGACGTTCACGTCGTCGTGTCGGGGCGCGCCCGCGACTACCTGGCGAAGCGCTTCGAGAACGTGCACAACCTTTGGGGCTTCACCATGCAGTACGAAGGCAACTCGGTGAAGAAGTGGCAAACCGTGCTCGAGAACTTGAAGGGCGCCATCACCGGTTGGCCACAGAACGTGCGCACCTACTTCGAACTGGTCGAGAAGTTCGAACCCGACGTGGTGATCAGCGACTTCGAGTCGTTCAGCTACATGTTCGCCAAGAATCATTTTTTGCCGGTCATCAGCATCGACAACATGCAGATCATCAACCGGTGTGCCCATGACCTCGAGCTCATTGCCGGCCACGAGGCCGCGTTCGAATTGTCTCGTGGCATCGTGAAAGCCAAGTGCCCCGGCGCGTTTCACTATTTGATCACCACGTTCTTCTACCCGCGCATTCGCAAAGAGCGCACCACGCTCGTGCCGTCGATTTTGCGACCCGAAATTTTGGCGGCGAAGAGCGAGCCCGGCGAGCACCTGCTCGTGTACCAGACCATGACCGGCAACTCGGCGTTGATCGACGGGCTCAAGAAAAGCGGGTTGCCGTGCCGAATTTACGGCTACCGGCGCGACCTCACCCAAGACGTCGTCGAAGGCAACTTGATGTACCGACCCTTCAGCGAAGCCGGCTTCATTGACGACTTGCGCACCGCGCGGGGCGTCGTGGGCGGCGGCGGCTTCACGTTGATGAGCGAGGCCGTGTACCTGCACAAACCCATGTTGTCGGTACCCATCTCGGGGCAGTTCGAACAGATCATCAACGCGCTGTACCTCGAGAAGTTGAACTACGGGGTGTACGCGAAGTCGCTCGACGGTGACGCGCTGCCCCGGTTTCTCGAGCGAATGCCGCACTGCCAGAAGGCGCTCAACGCCTATTCTCAAGACGGCAACAAGGTCATTCTCGAAGCGCTCGACCTGTTGCTCGTCGAGGCGGCGAAAGCGACCGGCGCCGTGTGGGACGCCGTCACCGTGTCGTGAGTGGCCCTTCGGTTCAGCCCACCCGTCGGTGAACTCGCGAATCACGGCTTCGGGAGGCTCTTGCTGAGCGTGAGTTGTGTCAGCTGTTTGCGCGCCAGGCTGCGCAGCTGGGCGCTCACCGTGCCGCCGTACAACGACATGGCCTTGAGCCGAGAAAACCGAACGAATTCACGCAACACCGCTTCGAACCCCCGGTCGGTGAACGGCCCGCCCAGCGTGAGCGAGTCGAGCCGCGCGAGCAGGGGCGAGTGCGCGAGGTGCTCCAGCGCGTCGTCGGCCAGGTCTTCGCGAAGATGCAACGACCCCAGCCGAGGAAAACGCTCGACCGTCACGAGGGGTTCGAGCGCTCCCGGCACGTCGAGCAACGTCAGCGACCTGAGGTGCGCGGCCCGGTCGAGAAACGCGAGCAGCGCGGGGTCTTCTTCGGGGCCCGCCGCTTCGAGGTGCAGTTCGCGCAAATTCACCAAGGTCGGCCCGCCCACCGGCCATTGCCATTGCGCCGCCCCGAGCGACAGCGTGGTGAGCGGCAGCCCCGTCAGCACGGCTTCGGGCAGCGCCAGCCGCTCCGCGCTTAGCGTGGGTTCGAGCCTCAGCGCCGACACCGTGAAGGGCAGCGACTCGAGGGCGACGCCCAGCGTGGCCGCGTTGCCCACCAGTGCCAATTGGCGAGGAAAGTGCCCCACCCGCGACTGCACGAACGGTCGCAACGCACCGGCCTCGAGCCGGGCACGACGTACGAAGCCCCAACGCCATTCGGCCTCGTGCAACTTCACGTTTGAAAGCCACCGGTGCTCGTTCTCGGCCCGCAGGTGGTCGACCCGCTTCTTTCGGGCCAAGAACCGGCCCGCGTCGGTCTCGCCCTCGAGCGCGTGCATCAGGTGAATGTATTCGCCGTGCGGGTCACCTTGCGATTCGAGCCAGTCGGCGTACACGAGGTAGGGGGTCGCGTCGTCGGGGGCCTCGGCGATGGCGGTTTGCAGGTCGTCGAGCATGGCCTTTGGGTGGTCAGGCCTCGCGGGCTCCAACCTGCGCCAACAGGTGCCGGGCAATGACCAGTCGCTGTACTTCTGACGCGCCCTCGTAAATTCGCAGTGCCCGCACGTCGCGGTAGAGGCGCTCCACGGCGAAGCCTTTGACGACGCCGTTGCCCCCGTGCACCTGGAGGCACCGGTCGATGATTCGTTGAGCCGCTTCGGTGGCGAACAATTTCGAGACCGCCGCCTCGTACGTCACCCGCTCTTGGCCCGAGTCTTTGGTGGCCGCCGCCATGTGCACCAACAAACGCGAGGCTTCGAGGTCGACCGCGCTGTCGGCCAGGAGCGCTTGCACCGCGCTCAGCTCGGCCAAGGGAGCGCCAAATTGCTTTCGCGAGGTGGTGTAGCGCAGGGCTTCGTCGAGCGCGCGTTGGGCCATGCCGACCGCGGCGGCGCCGACCGTCGCTCGAAACACGTCGAGCGTCGAGAGCGCGGTTCTCATGCCCGTACCTTCGGCGCCGACGCGGGTCGATTCGGGCACGCGGCACTCGTCGAATTCGAGCTCGCCGATGGGGTGTTCGCCCATCAGCTCCATCTTTCGGGAGACCCGAAAGCCCGGAGTGTCGGCCCGAACGACGAACGCGCTCAGGCCCTTGGGCCCCTCGGCGGTGCGCGCGAAGACCGTGTAGTGGGTGGCGACTCCCGCGTTCGAAATGAACTTCTTGGCGCCCGACAACACGTAAGTCGAGCCGTCTTTGGTGGCGCGCGTGGTCAGCGCGGCCACGTCGCTGCCCGCGTCGGGCTCGGTCAGGGCGAAGGCGAACAGGGCGTCGCCCTTCGCAACCAGCGGCAACCATTCGCGCTTTTGAGCGTCGTTGCCCGCGAGCAACACCGGGTGGCTCCCGAGGCCATTGACCGCGTAGAGCGAATCGGCCGCCGCGTTGCGGTAAGCGAGCGCTTCGCGCAGCACGCACAGCGACCGCACGTCGACCCGGGGCAAGGCGCCGCCGAATTCGGCGGGCACGAGGTACGGGTAAAAACCGGTCGTCGCGACCGCCCGCGCGAGGCCGGCGTCGTCGAGGTGCCTCTCGCCGGCGTCGAGCGAGGCGAAGGTCGCCTTCGCTTTCGCCGCGAGGTCGTGGTGCGCTGGGGTCAGCAGGTTGGCTCTCATGGCACGCTTTCGTTTACGCGCCGACGAACTGTGGTGGGCGGCCGTTTGAAAAGGCGTCGTACGCTTCGCGAAAGTCTTTCGTCTGCATGCAGACGGCTTGCGCTCGGGCTTCGTTGTCGAGGGCGCCGCCCAGGTCCATGTTGAGCTCGCCGTTGAGCAGCTCTTTGGTCATGCCGAGCGCGAACGTGGGCCCGTTCGCCAAGCGAGTGGCCCACGCCATGGCTTCTTCGAGCACTTTCTCAGTGGGCACGACCTTGTTGAACAGGCCGTATTTCTCGGCGACCGGCGCCTCGATGACGTCGCCGAAGTAGAGCAGCTCGGTGGCGCGCGAGAGCCCGACGACTTTGGGCAGCAGGTACGCCGCGCCCATGTCGGCGCCCGCGAGCCCCACTTTGACGAAGAGAAAGGCGATTTTCGCTCGGTCGCTGGCGACCCGCAGGTCACTCGCGAGCGCGATGACGGCTCCCGCCCCGGCCGCCGTGCCGTTGAGCGCGGCGATCACCGGTTTTCGCAACGCCCGAATGTTGCGAATGAGGTCACAGGTCATTCGGGTAAAGTCGACCAGGCCTGGCATGTCACGCTTGAACAACTCGGCGATGATTTCGTGTTGGTCTCCGCCAGAACAGAAGCCCCGACCCTCACCGGTGATGACCACGCTGCGAATGGTCTTCTCCTGCCCAAGTTCGGCGAAGAGCGTCGTCAACTCGCGGTACACGTCGAACGTCAGCGAATTGAGCGTCTTCGGTCGGGTGAGGGTGATCAGGCCGACCGCTCCGTGGGTCTCGAAGCGAAACGAGGTGGGTTGGTGCATGGCCGCTTCATGCGACGGAACGCGCGTGTCGGCAACGGCTGTCTTTGCTTCGCTCCGCGCTCCGCTCGTTGCGCAAGTGCGCACGACCCTGCGCAACCCGTGGGTGGGCTCGCCGGGCGTGGCGTGGTGCCGGTCTTGCACACCGCGGTGGCATGCTTGGTTTATTGACGACGGTGCTCGCCGCTTCGACGGCGCCCGACCTCTCTGGCGTGTCGCAGCCCTCGGCCCCCGTTGAGCAAGAGCGGCCCGTTCGGCTGCTCTCAGTCACGGCTTCGGCCTACTCCGGGTTTCCCGACCTGGTTGGCCTCTCACTGGCGCTCCACCCGATACCGTACGTCGACCTCGAGGCAACAGTGGCAATGGTGGGCCTCGGGCTCAGCAGCGCGCTTCGGCTCGGGCCGCGTCTGACCCTCGCCGACGGCCGCGACGCTCGAAACGTGGGGGCGACCTTGGTGGGCTCGCTCCTCGTCGGCGCCCGAGCCTTTGCCTTGTGGGAACGGTCGGGCGTCGGCCCCGACGTCGTCTTCGGCCTCGACGGCACTTGGTGGTTTGCGGCCCACTTTGGCCTCACCGCGCGCCTGACGGTCGGGGCGATGTACGACGTGCAACGCCCGAGCGTGGTGCCCGACGCGCGGCTGGGTCTGGGTTTCGCGTTCTGACCGGCGGTGGTGGCTGCGCGAACCGAAGCCGGTGCCGGTCGCGATTTCCGCCAACAGCAGGGCCGGTGCTTCGCTCCCCGTGTCGACGCACGCGCGGCGACCTGCCGTCGCTCTGACCTGAGTTTGGTGGAAGAGACTTCAACTTCAATGAAGTGCGCAGGTCGGTCGCGAAGCCGCACTCCGCTCCGGGCGAGATTTCAAACGGGTGAGTTTGGCCGCGAGACCTTCTCGCCAGCCGAGAATCGGGGAGAGAACCGCGCGGCGATTTGAAATTCACTCAAGCCTGGCGCGAGCGCCAGACTCGACAAGCAGCGAAATGCCCCTCCACCGCCACCCGTGACCGTTCTGGTCAGAGTGGAGCCTTGGTCTCGGTGCCAAGCCGTGGAGAATTGCTCGGGACGAAGTTGCGCCCCGATGTGTTCTGGAGCGACAGCACAGGCGCGGTTGCGCCAGTACCCCTCGCATGGCGTTTACGTCGGTGATTCGGGCGGCAGCACCGCGGTGCCTTCGATTTCGACTTTGGCCGCGTCTTCGACCAGGGCGACCACCTGCACCAGGGCCATGGCGGGGTAGTGCTTGCCGAGCAGCCGGCGCCACGCCGCGCCGACTTCTTTGAGCGCCGCGAGGTACTCGCGTTTGTCGGTGACGTACACGGTGAGCCGCACCAGGTGTTCGGGGGCGCCGCCGGCGGCTTTGACCACGTCGCACACATTGGCGAGCGCTTGTTCGAATTGGCCGGCGAAGGTGCTCGAGAATTCGGGCGAGGCGACCCGGGGGTTCCACCCGATCTGGCCTCCGGTGAGCACGAGCTTGTGGGGCCCGCTGACGGTCGCCGCGACGCCATTCGCGTAGCCTCGCGGAGGCACCCAGCCGTCGGGCTGTACCACCGTCAGGTGTGACGCGCTCATACGGTTTCGCCTCCGTCGATGTCGTACGACGCGCCGGTGATGGCGGCTCCCGCGGTCGACGCGGCGAGAAAGAACACCACGTCGGCCACCTCGTCGGGGTGTACGGCGCGGCCGAGCGGGTTCATGTGCTCGAGCGCGGCCCGAGCGTCGGCAGTGCTTCGCCCCGTGCTGCTGGCGATGCGCTCGACGCTCGCGGTGAACATGTCGGTGTCGGTCCACCCCGGGCTGACGGCGTTGACGGTGACGTGCTTCGCCGCGAATTCGACCGCGAGCGACCGGGTGAGCCCGAGCAGCGCGTGTTTCGAAGTGCAATAGGCCGCCGTGTACTTGAACCCCTTGCGCGACGCGGTCGAGGCGATGTTGATGACGCGGCCGCCGCCATTCTTGGCCATGAGCGGCATGAGCTCGCGGCACAGCACGAACGGCGTCGTCACGTTCACCTGTTGCACACGCAGAAATTCTTCGGTCGAGGTCTTGGCGAGCGGGGCCGAGAGCGCAATGCCCGCGTTGTTCACCAGCGCGGCCAGCGGCTCTTTCTGCAGCTGCTTGGCGGCGCTGAGCACGCTCTTCTCGTCGGTGGCGTCGAACGAAACGAAGCGGGCTTCACCCAGCTTCGAGAGCGCCTCCATGGGCGTGTCGTTGCGCATGAGCGCGTTCACCACCCAGCCGCGCTTCAAAAAGAGTTCGGCGATCGACCGGCCGATGCCTCGGCCGGCTCCGGTGATGGCGACGACCTTCTTCTCGCTCGGGGTCATTTGGCCTGTATATCGCGCCCCGGGGCCGCCGCGGGTTTCTTGGGTTTGAGCGCCGGCTTGTGAGCGTGCAAGACCTTGTCGACCACCGCCACGACCAGCCCCGACTCGTCTTTCACTTCGACCTGAAACTCCGGCTCGCACTTGCCCACCGTGTCGAGCTTTTGCCGAATGTCATTCACCCGCGCTTCGTCGAGCGTGAATGTGGCGCGAAGCAGGGTGCGGCCGGGCTTCAAGAACCGCACCGAAGCGGCTTTGTCCCACACGATGTAGTCGTCGCCCAAGTTGGCGAAGAGCATCACCATGAACCAGGGGTCGCACATGGCGTAAATCGACCCGCCGAACTGGGTACCCATGAAGTTTTGGGTCAGCGGGCTC
This sequence comes from Myxococcaceae bacterium, assembly GCA_044225205.1. GTDB lineage: Bacteria > Myxococcota > Myxococcia > Myxococcales > Myxococcaceae > JAEUJT01. The sequence goes on from JBGAIY010000149.1 coordinate 15,971, forward strand.
TTGGCGAGTTCAATGACGACGGTGCGCACGTCGTCGCTCACGTGGGCGACGCGCACGCCGGCCCCGAGGTACGGCGGGTACACCGACATGAATTTGAGCAAGGGCCGCATGCCGATGCGGGCGCTCAGGCGTTGGAGAGGTGATCGGGCCATGGCGCGGCAGGTCTAATCGGCGGGAGCCGGTTCTGCACCGTCAACACGAGGTTCCGGGGTGACTCGAGCGAGGCCC
>JBGAIY010000719.1:0-2129 GCA_044225205.1 Myxococcaceae bacterium
GCAAGCTGGCGGTGCTCGTTCAGCTCTTTTCACGCGCGACCGCGGGCGAAGCGAAATACCTCGGCAAGGCGCTGCTCGGAGAACTGCGGGTGGGTGTGCAGCGCGGCACGCTCGAAGAAGCGCTGGCCCAAGCGTTCTCGGCGCCAGCAGACGCCGTTCGCCACGCCGCGGCGCTGACGGTCGACCCGGGCGCGCTGGCGCTGTTGGCGAAGCACGGGCGACTCGCGTCGGCCACGGTGACGGTGGGCCACGTCATCGCCTCGATGTTGGCGACCCCCGTCGAAGTCGTGAAAGAGCCGGTCGACCTGGCCCTGACGGTGGCCGAAGACAAGCTCGACGGCATTCGCACCCAAGCCCACGTCGTCGACGGGCGGGTGCGGTTGTTCGGGCGCGGGCAAGAAGACATCACCGCCTCGTTTCCCGAAGTGGTGGAGCGGTTGCGGGCCCTGCCGCGCCCGACCGTGCTCGACGGCGAAATCATCGCGGTGACGGCGGGTGGCCAGGTGCGGCCGTTTCAAGCGCTCCAGGCCAGGCTCGGCCGGGTCAAGCCGACGGCGTCGATTCGGCAACGCACGCCGGTGCAGTTCGTCGCGTTCGACGTGATGTTCGACGGCAGGTCGCTGCTCGACCAGAGCTGGGCAGCGCGGCGGGAGCGGCTCGAGCAGGTGCTGGCGCCCGGCGACGGGGTGCCGACGACACCGGCGAATTCTGCCGTGCGGTTGCACCCGTACGTTCGCCTCGACCCGTCGCGACCGCTCGACGGCCAGCTCGATGCGTTGTTCGCCGAAGCGCGGGCCCGTGGCCACGAGGGGCTCATGCTCAAGCGCACCGACGCGCCGTACGAGGCCGGCCACCGCGGCAGCGCCTGGCGCAAAGTGAAACGCGCGTTCGCGACGCTCGACTGCGTCATCACCAAGGCCGAACGCGGCCACGGCAAACGGGCAGGTGTGCTCAGCGATTACACCTTCGCCGTTTGGCGGGGCGACGAGCTGGTCGACATTGGCAAGGCGTACAGCGGGTTGACCAACGCCGAAATCGCCCAGCTGACCGCACGGCTCGAGGCGTCGACGGTGCGTCGGCAGGGCGTGCTGCACGAAGTCGAGCCGAGCGTCGTGCTCGAAATTGCGTTCGACGGGCTGCAGCCCTCGAAGCGCCACCCCAGCGGCTGGGCGCTGCGCTTTCCTCGCATTGTGCGCATTCGCGACGACAAGACCGCCGCCGACGCCGACCGGCTCGAAACCGCGCAGGCCCTGTTCGACCAGCAAGTCGGCACGGGCCACCGCGAAGAACCCGAAGAACCGCCGCAACTTGACCTCTTCACGTAGACGGCGGGCGGCGCGGCCCCGAACGCACCGTTAGCGTTGTGCATGACGAACGCGGCACTCACGGCTTTCGTGCAGGAGCAATGGCCGTTGCTCCAACGCGCGATCGACGCCGCCGCGCCCGAACCCCTGAGCGTCGACGTTCACTGGCATTTGCTGCAGTTCGACTGCGAGCCCCACCACTACGACGAGTATTGGACGAAGCTCTACTTCGCCCCGCTCGAGCGCGCCTTGCTCGACGTCGGCCGAGACGAAGTCACCCGCGCGGCGCTGGGCCGGGTGTTGAAGCAGGTCGTGGTCACCAATTCAGGGGCCCACACGACGTCGCGGAGCTGGTGCTCGTTCGCCCACGGCGTGGTGACGCTCGACCACGCCTTGGCCAACGTCGACGACGTCGACGAACGCGCCCAAACCCTGGTGCGCCTGCTCGAACGAGCGGCCGACGAGGCACAAAACAGCAAATAAAATCAAGATCTTCGCTGTCGGGCGGCCTGGTTCGCCCAAGCACGGCGGGCCTGTCGTTCTTCGAAAAGAATCGACCGGGCGCGTGTAGACTTCGGCGCTGCGTGCAGACCCTGGGTCAGCCAATGTGGTTCGGTCAATACCGGTTGACCTCGCGGGTCGCGACCGGCGGCATGGCCGAGGTGTACGTGGGCCGCCACATCACGCCCGAAGGAGAATTCGGGCCGATGGTGGCGGTGAAGCGGCTGTTGCCGCACCTCGTTCGCGACTCCGCCATCGTGCGCATGTTTTTGAACGAAGCGCGCATCACCGCTCAAATTCAGCACAAGAACGTGGTGCGCATTT
>JBGAIY010000720.1:0-2127 GCA_044225205.1 Myxococcaceae bacterium
CAGCGTTGTTTTCAAGATGCCTGCCAGCCCGAATTCGTTGATTTGACTGAAATTCTTGGGGGCGGCGAGGTCTCGCGGTCGAGACTCAGCGGGTCGCTTCGAGTGCGAGCCGTTCGGCCCACAGACGCGTCGCGCTGCCCGGCCCCTGAGCCCGCGGCGAACGGAGCTCGAGCCTGAGTGCTGGCGGTGCCTCGGCCAAGAGCATGGCCATTCGTTCAGACGCGTCGGGTCGGTCGCCGAATTCTCGGGCGAGACGGGCTTGCCGGGTCGCCGAATCGGTGGCGCCCAGTTCGGCCAACAAGCGCAACGCGGCCGGTCTCTTCGAATCGCAGACCCCTTCGAGCAGTGTCGGTGCTTGGGTCTTGTGCAAACCAAAGACGAAGAGCACCAAGCGCTCGACCGCGGAGAGGTTGGTTTTCATGGGCTCACGCGCTCTTTCGTTGAACGTTCGCGGCGATGACGGGCTTGCCGCGCATGGAGGGCGTGGCGGCGGGGGCGGGGGCGACCGCTTCACCCGGCGCGGCCTTCTTGGTTGTCTTTTGGAGTTGCCGCAGGCGCGTCGCCAACGCCATGAGCCCGAAAGCCAGCAGCGTCAACAGGCAGCCCAACACCACGACTGCCCCTTTGAGCATGCGTTCTGCCATCGGAGACGGGGCGGGTGGCTCGGGTTCTGGTTTTGTCGTCGTCACGACTTCGTCGATGACCAGCACGACGTCGTCGGGCTGCAGCCCCTCGACGGCGCCGGCCACGAGGGCCTTCAGTTCGGCGCGCTGTTGTTGAAGGTGGTCGAACGCGTCGGCCCGCACCCGCAAGAGCACCGACGCTTTCGACGCGCTGGGAGCGACGCCCAGGCGAGGCGCGGGCGGCACCACGAGCTCGACCGAGGCCGAGGTCACGCCGCCCAGCGTCTCCAGGGCTTGCTCGAGGTCACCCTCTTGGCCCTCGAGTTGCCGCAGTCGCTCGCCGGTCGGAGTCTCGATGAGCGCGGTTTCACTCGCGATTTTCGCGGTGGTGAGTTTGGGGGCGCGGGGCAGCTTCAGCTCGGTCAGCACCCTCAGCGCTTCGGTCGCCCTCTCGTCGCCCACTTCAATGGCCCAGGTGGGCTTCTTGCCTTTTTCGGCGACTTTGCGCGCGTCGAAGCCGCGCGCGGTCAACACGCTCACGACTTCGTTGGCGTCTCGCTCGTCGAGGCCGTGCTGAATGGGTGACGAGCACCCGGCCGCGAGCGCGCACAAGAAGAGAACTCGGCTTCGGGCGAACAGGGGCATGGCGGTCAAACCTGCGTTTGGAGCACTTGTTTGACCCCGCCGGTCGCTTTCTCGACGACCTTGCCGGCCAGGTCGAGCTCTTGCGACGCGCGGTAGACATGGGTTTGGAGCGAGAGCAGTTCAGCGGCCGAGAACGTTTTGCCTGACTCGGCGAGCTTCATGATGTTCTCCATTCGGGCTTGGGCCGACTGCACTTGGTGAATCATGTGGCTCGGGGCGAAGTCGCCCGTCGCGGGCTTGGGTGCGACGGGCGGCGCCGTCACGGCGCTCGCAGAAGCTGCGGCGCGGGGTGGTTCGACGTGCGCTTTGACGACGGTGCCGAAACTGACCTGGGGCGAGGTGCCGGCGCCGAACAGCGCACTGGGCGACGCACCTCCGAGCGGAGTGAGGGCCATGGCGTCACCGAATGTTGTTGATGGCCGCTTTGGCCGAATCGTGTCGGGTTTTGATGACGTTGCTCAGCGTGTTGTAGTCGCGGCTCTCTTGCTGCATTTGCATTTGCACCGCGATGCTCCGGTCGGCTTCGGCGCGCATTTGCGAGACCAGGCCGTTCATGTCTGCCGGCAGACCCATGTCGGTACCCGTCGTGACGCCCGCGCTCGTACCCCCCACCTGGGTGACGCCCGTCGCGGCGCGGGAGACCGACGCGACCCGGTTGCCGTTTTGAGCGGCGAAATTCGTCACCGACGAGACCGCCGCGCTGACGATGCCCAAACCCGGTGCGCCTTGAAGCAAACCCGAGACGGTACCGAGCGCGCTCACTCCGGCCTGGAGTGACTGCTTGAGGGTGTCACCGAATTCTCTGGTTTGCGTTTGCTTGCCGACCGTCGGCGTGACTGAAAGTGGGTTGACGCGGTTG
>JBGAIY010000150.1:0-16106 GCA_044225205.1 Myxococcaceae bacterium
GGGCTGAAACCCCGCCACCAGAGAATGCGCTCAGCCTCGGCTTCGAGCAGACCGAGGCCCAGGTCAGCTTGAAGGTTCCCTGGGGGCGCCACCGCTTGAGGAACCCGTGAACAAAGTCGGCGACGTGCTCAGGCGTGCCGCTCTCCTCCTCGTGGAACCAGATGTACCAACGCGAGGTCTCGCGATCTTGCTGGATGGCCCACTCGAAGTTGCCGGGGAACTGCTCCTCATCGCCGGTTTCGACATATCCGTTCCGGAGATGGGTCAGCTTTTTCTCGGCCCATCGGCGCTCGTCGTCGGTCTCAAGGTACAGCGCCTCGCTGAACTGCGTGAAGTAGTCGGCCATGTTTGCCTCCGTTGGAGAGGCGGAAGTGCCTCTCAGAGGCTTATCCCGAGCGAACTCTGATTCTTGTTTGTCGCTTCGATCGAGACGCGGCTCTTCAACGGGTACGATGCCCAGAGCCAATAGGTGCTGAATGAAGACCAACAGGAAAAATACACCTGCCCCGATCGACTTGGCTCGACCGTACAAGAGCCAAGCGTTGACCAAGTCGGAGGCTGCCTACGCCAGAAAGCTCACCTCGGCGACCCGGTGGTCCGCGAACACGCCCTGCTACGCGAGGAGCCAACATCTCTTCCTGTCGGCGTGTGATTTCGATCTGACGTTCGTCGGGGAGCTACCGCTGCCGGTGCCCCCCGTTCCCAAGGGGATGGCGCTTCGGTACGTCGAGGGGTTCAGCGAAGTTCTCTCGCCGAAGACTGGCCGGCACGAATTTCGAGGCGAGCACGCATGGTTGAGTCTCAACGGCAAGGTGATCGACGTGACCTGGCGTCGCAATGGGCGAAGCATTGTCGGCGAGTTCACCGGCATCACGTACTTCGGTCGTGAGTTCACCGAGGATGATCTGATCGACTTCTTCGGCGCTGGGATCGGCGGAACAGATGGCGGCGTGCCCGAGGAGTACTCAGACCCCTCGGGTTGGCGAATGATCGATGCGTACTACTGGGGTGACCGGGCCGTTGGGGACCGGTGCATCAAGCGGCTCCGATTGTCACCGCCATCTCGTCGAGGACTGCGAAGATGACGCTCGTCTCAGCTGAGGAACAACTCACGAGTTGCATCATCGGGGAAGCACATCTTGCACGGCGTTCGAGCCAGCCACAGCGAGAGCTCGGTCATAGGCGTTGGCTCCCTCTTCAGGCGCTCCGACATCATGAAGGCGAAGTCGTTCATGTACCCGACCACATGACGGTTGGCGGTGGTGCTGAACACCGACTGCGCCATCGCAAACCGCTCCTGCTCGATTAGCGACCGCTCGATACCGAGACCGGTGAGGACCGGTGCCAATGCCCTCGGCAGCTCCGTTCCGAGGTTGGTGACCGCCTCAATGGGCAGGGCCACCGGCAGCAGGGTCTTTTCGCTCACGCACAACAAGTACTCGCCGACCTCAAGGGGCAGCAGATTCGCGTACCAATTGCCGAGCCGAGTCGTCGGCTCAGGGGGCGCAGCGGCGGGTCTAACGCTGAGACGATCAAGAAGCCGACGTGTGCAGCGAAGGGTGTACACGCCGCTCGATTATCCGAACAGCGGGGAGAACGAGGCGGTTCCATGGCGACGCACCTCGGCTGAGTTCGGAAGCATCGCCTTCGAGTGGAAGACGATTTCCTTCACTCGCGAGATGGGTTCCTTGAACGCCGGGGCTCTGCGGAAGAGATTTCGTGTCCGTCGCGAGCCCTGGCCGTTCGCGGCCCGTGGGCCACCTGAGTTGAACTCGCAGAACGCGGGGCGCTGGTTGAGCTTGAAGAGGTCTGCTGTAGGCACTCGAATGAGGGCGAGGTGCTCATTCGCGTACTTCGTTGACGAAGCGAGTCCATCGTTGTCGCTGGGCCAGAAGTAGACGTGCGAGTCGAGTAGCTCCACGAGCTCCTCAATGGTGATGCCGTCGAGAACCAGTTGTCCCTTCTTGAGGAGGGGACGCTGGTCGCGCAGTTGGACCTGCCCGTCAGGCACCTGTAGCGACTCGGCGCTCTGCCGTGGCTGCGAGGCCTGGTAGGTGCCGCGAGCTCGAATGATCAGTTCCTTGGCCGACCACAGGGTCCGCTCTGCCACGATTCGGGCGAGGTTCTCCTCCGGCGTCACGTGAAAGAGGGACGGCTTGGCCTTGGCGAAGTCCTCTTCCGTCATCTGTCGCTCAGTTTCGACGAAGATCCCTCTTGGTCTTGGTCGCGGTGAACGCCGAGTCGTCACCCTGGTGGAAGAAGATGCGGCCGTTCAGCATCCCGTCCCGGTCGACCACCGCCCACCCTCGGCCGCTCGCCTCCGTGCCCTCGTCGTCGCCGCTCCAAGAGAACTCGACGAGGGCATCACCACCTCGACTCCCATAGCGGCAATCGAGCCAGCCTCGGACGGCGATGAACTGGAACTCACCGCTCTGCTCCTCGTCGAACCGGAAGAAGCCAGGCCCGAGCAGGTCAATGTCTTCCCGGTCCCACTGCTCCATCTCGTCGATATGCCAGGTGCCCTCGAACGCTTTTCTCGGCCCCGTTCGGTTCTTCTGAACGTCGGCCTCGGGCCGGGCGTACCGACTCAGGTCGGCCGGCGTACCCTGCCAGTGGTGAATGACGCCGTTGTTGCCGCAAGAGGGGCACTCCCAGGAGATCTCCTCTCGGCTGCGGCTCCTGGTCGTGACGATCCTCCCCGGACACGGTCGCCTTCGCGGCTTTTTGAAGCAGCACACGTCGGTGCGAATGGTCCCCAAGATCTCCCGGCTGGCCACACGCACCAGCTCGTCGAGGAACTTGGCCAGCCGCTTCGCTGGAGCGGGAGCGGTCGAGGCGGGATCGAGCACTCCATCGAAGTGGGTGAGGTCAGTCACATAGGTCGACGGTTCGGTTCGGGACATTGGCTCCTCAGGTGGGGAGAGGTACTTCGCCCGACGTTGTCGCGGCAACTGCCGATTGCGCCTTCGGCGAGTAGAATGAGTGCGGGGAGCGCACGATGACTTCGAAAGCCAAGCCCACGAGCACCGGCAACGTCTTCAAGGACCTCGTGGTTCTCGGGCGAGGCGATGTGGAGGCAGCCAGCCTGATTGTGAAGCTCGCGCAGCGCATCTCGAAGAGGGAGCTGGCTATCGAGACGGTGGCCTCGTCGCTCGGGGTCGAGCTCCAGACTCTCGGCGCTCTTCTGAGTGGTCAGCGCAAGGGGTTCTCCGTCTCGCGGCTGAGGCAGCTCATCGACGACCTGGAGCGAGCCTTCCCCTCAAAGAAGAAGGCCCGCTCCGGCCAGCCAAACGCCGCTCCGCGAGCGCCCGGTGTTGCCACGCGTGTTGCCACGACGACGGCAGATTCTGGAGGACTCGTGGGGAGTGGCGAGGAGCAGGCGACTGGCTGAAACCTCTGCTGCACCAAGGGGTTGCGACCCAAAACCGAGTGGCATCGCGATGTTGGTTAACCCCTTGATATCCGGTCAAATCCTGTCTCCCCGACTGATTGAAGGGCCTGGTTTTGTTCGAGAAATCGACAGAGCCAGGCCCTTCGCTTTTCGAGTCAGTGGTCGAGTAGCAGCAGCCCGCGTTCTCTTGCTGCTTGGATGACGTGCGCAAGGTGCTCATCACGAAGAAGGGCCGTGGTGTCATCTTTGAGGCCGCCACCGTGGTCCAGCTTCACTGCCGGGATGGCCGCACCCTGACGCGCTGACGGAACGTGCCCGCCAGTTCCCTTTTCGGCGGTGGTCAACGCGGCCGAACGTGGCGTGATGAACCTGCGGTTCGCGTCCTTCGTGAAGCTGGCCACAGTGCTCGGCGTTCGGCCAGCGCAGCTCCTCCGTTGCGCTGAACCTCCGCAGGTTCGAGTGGGTCGCCGACGGTCAGCGGAAGAAGAACTGAAGCTCACGCGGTCGCGCCGGCGAGGTAGCCTGCACGAGTGTCGCAGCTCCGCCCGATCTCAGAATTCCAGTCGCCCGGGAAGGCGCCTGCGCCGCCGGTGTCGACGCGCCATCAAGCGCTGCCTTTCGACCAGTTGCCGTGGGAGGTGTTCGAGTCGCTGTGCCTTCGGCTTGTGTCAGCCATGGGCGCTCCTGAATTCTGTCGGTTCTATGGCGAGTGCGGGGATGCCCAGGACGGCATCGACTTCTTCGCGAAGCTCCAAGGTTCAACGAAGTACCGAGTCTATCAGTGCAAGCGCGTCAAGAAGTTCACCCCCGGCGAGTTCAACGAGGCGGTGAAGCGCTTCCTCGACGGTGGCTTTGCAGCGACGTCCGAGTCCTTGACCATCTGTGCCTCACTTGAACTCAAGCGCAGGAAGCTCTCCGACGAGATCGAGGTGGCGCGCAAGAAGCTGGCTGCGAAGGGCGTGGCCCTTGAAGTCTGGGACGCGACTCAACTTTCGCAGACCCTGAAAGGCATGCCCGATCTCGTCGAGGACTTCTTCGGCCCTGCGTGGCGCGAGGCCTTCTGTGGGCACGCCCCTCCGCCGTGGTGGCGCAAGAACTGGTGGGTGTTCGCCGTGGCCCTCGTTCTCAGCGTCGGGATTGCCGCAGCCTGGGTGGTCAGCGAGCAGCGGGCCGCCGACCCCAGTCGATGGCTGCGCTTCGAGACGCTCAGTATCTACAAGGTGATCCCAGATCCCGCGACAGCCGCTGGCGGTAGTAGGGAAGTGTTCATGGGGGTGGTTCTCGACGTCCGCAATGAGTCAGACCGGAGGACGTTCGGCGTTGACGACTTGGTGTACTCCGGTGGCCTTCGATTTGAGCCGGTAGGCCCGGGAGGCCTCATCAGCCGGATTGAAGGACTCGGCGCACCGGCGCGAGTTGTCGGCGGAGGCGCACTTGCTCCTCATTCCAAGGCGACGGTCGCGATCGCATTTCCGTTCATCCACTCCGAGATTTCGCCTGCTCCCACCGGCGGGGTCATGCCGGTGTTCATCGGTGAGTGGACACTGATTGTCGACGGGAAGCCTGTGAAGGTCGACGCGCGCTACAAGCAGGAGGGCACGGTCCTCCGACCACAGTGGGACACGGTCATCGACGTGGCAGACCTGAAGCTGAAGCCCTTGCTCCACAACTCCACGGTGCCCAATCCATGGCAACGCCCCAGCGACTTAGCGCACTGACACGAAGGGGAGTCCGAATGACGATGGTGATTGTGGTGCGCGCCACAAATGCTCGAACTCCTTAGCCGCAGCGCCCAGTTGCCGGGCGTACCGCGGACCATGACGCCGCTGTGACCGACAGCGTAGATCAGAGACCACCATCGGTCACACAGGTCATTCAGGTCGACACCGGTCGGCAGGCTCTTCTGCGCCCAGTGCCGGCCGTTGAAATGCAACAGAGACTCATGCCGGCTCTTTCAACGTGAAGAGCCACACGCCGATCACCGCGTCGAAAAACAGGCACCCCAGCGAAGACGTGGCCATGAACGGCCAAATCGGCTGACCCCAGACGTGGTGCGCGAAGTCCCAGGCGGAGTGACACCACCAGCCAATGCCGATGAATCGGTACGAACGCAGCGCTCTCAGCGAAATGGGCGTGGTGAGAATCGGGTACGAGAGTTCCCACACGCCGAAGCCGCCGCCACTCAAGTAGGCGCCGGTCACGCCAATCACCAAGATGGCGTTGAGGTCGCGACGAAAGGGCTCGCGTACTTTGCGCATCGCCCAAATGAAGAACAGCGCGCCCACGATCGGGCCAACCGCGTCGATGGCATTCATGTTGAGAAATTGGGGGAAATTGGCATTTTCGACGAGTGGCTCAAAAGACAAGTATCGAAAGAAACGCGCCACATCGGCTGGCCGTGCTCGCGTTCGATGGGGTGGTGCTCGGAGACTTGGCGACGCCGCTCGAAATTTTTGGGCGCTGTGATGGGTATTCGGTCTGGGCGTGCTCGGAGAACGAACGGGTGCGCTCAGGGTTCGTGAACCTCTCGGTCGGGTCACGCCTGAGAAGTCTTCATCGAGCCGACACCATCATCATTCCGGGAGCGGAGTCGCCGGCGACCGCGACATTGAGCCTGGCCGCGCTTGGTGCACTGCGACGAGCGATTGAACGAGGCGCGCGAGTCGCTTCGATTTGCACTGGAGCGTTTCTTCTCGCGCAGACTGGGGCGCTCAATGAGCGTCGTGCGACCACCCACTGGCGCGCGGCGTCCTTGTTGGCTCAGCGCTTTCCTCGCCTTCGGGTTGACCCCGATGTTTTGTACGTTGATGAAGGGCAGGTGCTGACTTCTGCCGGAGCCGCCGCCGGCTTGGACTTGTGCCTGCATTTGATTCGCAAAGACATGGGTGCGGCCGTGGCCGCGCGTTCAGCACGAGAGGCCGTGATGCCGTTAGAACGCACGGGTGGGCAAGCGCAGTTCATCGAGTACGAGCCGCCCGACGAGAGCGGCATGGAGCGGCTGCTGCACTGGATGGAGGAGCAGCTGAAACAGGACCTCAGTCTTCGGGTTATCGCCCGCCGGGCGGGGCTCAGCACCCGGTCGCTCAGTCGGCATTTTCGCGCGCGGGTGGGCATGAGCCCCGCGGCGTGGCTGGCGAAAGCGCGAGTGCGACGCGCGCAGCAGTTGCTTGAAACGAGCGACCTCCCCATTGAACGAGTCGCTGAGGCCGTCGGCTTTCAGTCGGCCACGGTGCTGCGGCAGCATTTTGATCGGGCCTTGGGTACGCCTCCGACGCTCTACCGCCGGGCCTTTCGAGCGCGTCGGAAGCGCGAAGCCCAAGCCTGAGCCGCGAGCGGCGCGGCGTGACCAGTCGACCTTCAGGCCTGCAACAGAATAGAACGGTGCGGCATGCTGGCTCTCTTCGGCTCAGTGCTTCTCTTCGTGGCCGCGAACGACGGTGGTCTGACGTACGCCCGAGAGGGCAACCTGTCTCCATTCAACGACCGGTTGCCTGAAGACGACCGACCAGTTCTCCCAGAGGGCCAAAGTCGGCCGTTCTTGGTGACGCGAGCGGGCCAAGCATTCGCCGTCGACAACGGCAGCCCAAGGCAATGGCGGTTTTGGAGCGTCGCTGCGCCCAAGCCGGTACTGCTCGCGAAGGCCGACCTGTTCGAAAGGGCGGTGGGCTTTGCACTGCACGACGACGGCCTGGTGATGGCAGTCGTCAGCCCCGACCGCTCGAGTGCGTACCCCCTGAGCGATCGCGTGTCGGCCCTCTCGCACGGCGACGCGCGGCAGCTCGCCCACATGGCAGGGCCACCCGTCGCAGCCTTGGTCACCCTCGCCCCCGATGGAAAGGAGCAGAAGCGCGAGGTGCTCATTGAACAGCGCCCGACCGGCCTTTGTTCGACGAGCGATGGGTGGCTCGTTCTGTTGACAGAGGGCTCTCTGGAAAAGGGCCAAAGCGACGCGATGATTTGGGCGCGTGCCCCAGGGGCCAGCACCGGGTGGCAGCGGTTGGCGGTCGGCCTCGAAATGCCCAACCAGCTTCGGTGCGGAGGCCCATGGGCCTGCTCCGACGAAAAAACGCGAGGCGGCGAATTTCGAGCACACTGCGTCAACCCGAGCACCCGAACACACCTCACGTCGAAGCTGTTCAAGACGAACGTGCTGCTGCGGGCCATTGTCGAGAAGCCGTCGTGGCGACTGGTGTTCACCGAGCTTTCGGTCACCGGTGACGTCTCGCCGCTCTGGGCCATGCCCCTTCGGTAAGAGCACGGGTGGCCGCCCATGACCGCATGAAGGTAGAAGACTCGCCCATGCGCCACACCAGCCCCTCTTCGCTGAAAGTCGAGTTGAACGACAGCGTACGCATTCGGTGCCCTCGGAGAGCAGTCGTGGAACTTCGAGCGGCGCGAGTGCCTCGATTGAAAAGCGTGTGCGGCTTGCTGGTGCTGGCGTTGGTGCCCGCATGCAGTGCTGCAGACCTGGTGCGAAAGCGCGCCGGTCAAGACTTTGGGTGTGACCCGGGCTCCGTCATCATTGAGGAGCAGACGGTTGCGGAGCGATCGCCGCCGTTCTGGTTCGCGAAGGGGTGCGGGAGGCAGAACGCGTACTCCACGACAGGAGAGTGGGGCATCATGTGGGCCGTTCCGTGTGACCGGGGCGCCGACGCTGGCGTACCGCGCCCGAGAAGCGCTTCGGTCTTTGATGCCGCTCCCGCGAAGTACTGCGAGGCCGTCTTGAGCGGCATCGACGGAGGCTAGGCTGAGGTTTGTCTTCGAGAGGCATGACAGCAGGCACTCGTTGTGGCGATATTGGCAGCAGCGCGCCGAACTGGGCCAAATGCCTGGCCCGAAGCGGTGACAGTGAGGGCGACCGTGGCTGAACCCAAGACCCGACCGAACAAAAACCTCAGCGTTGCCGCCTTCATCGCCAGCGTGCCTGACGAGGTCAAGCGCGCCGACTGCAAGGTGTTGGTCAAATTGATGCAAGCCGCGACGGGCGCGAAGCCCGTCATCTGGGGCACCAACATCGTCGGCTTCGGCTCGAAGCCGATCACCTACGCCAACGGCACCGAACTCGACTGGCCGGCCATTGCGTTCGCGCCGCGCAAAGGCGACCTCACGCTCTACATCACGTCGGGCTTCGGCAAGCTTGGGCCGCAACTCAAGAAGCTCGGCAAGCACAAGACTGCCCGGGCCTGCCTGTACATCAAGCGTCTCGCCGATGTCGACCTGGCGGTGCTCCAGAAGATCATCGAGTCGAGCTGTTAGGCCGGGGCCACCGGCAAAATTCGAGCGAACCGCTCGAGCGCGACGCAAAACAATGGGTTGGCCGTCGTCTTAGGGGCTGGGCCTCGACCCATTTCTTTCGACTCGGAGCATTCGATGCGGTTTCGCGCCACTCGCGTATTCACTGTCGTTTCGTTGTCATTGGCGGTGAGCTTCGCCAGCTGCAGCGATGACCCCAGCGGTCTCGACCCCGAACTTTCGCGTCAAGGCCTTGCGACGGGAGGCGCCTCGGTTTTTCCGAGCGTCTTGCAGCCCACGACGGTGGCCGGCAAAACGCCCACCAGCTTCAACGTCTCGAACACCGGCAGCCCGAGCTACCGCATACCCCTGTGGACGCCGCCGGGCATCGGCCCCACCGGGGTCTCGCTGTCACTGGTGTACGGCGCGCAAAACGGCAGCGGCCTTCTCGGCGTGGGCTGGAGCCTCTCGGGCCTCTCGAGCATCTCGCGATGCAAAGAGGGGTATCAGACGCACGGCCGCCCCCGCGCGGTTGCGCTCGAAGCGACCGACCGGTTCTGCCTCGATGGGCAGCCGCTGCAGTTGATTCGCGGCACCTACGGCCAAGCCGACTCGGTGTACGGCACTGAAAAAGAGACGTTTTCGCGAGTCACCGCCATGGCACGGCGGCTGGAGGCCCGGCCTCGTTCTCGGTCAAAACCAAAGCCGGCCTGACGTACACCTACGGGGGCACGACCGACTCGCAAACTACACCAACACCAACCGCATTCGTGCGTGGGCGGTCAGCGAAATCGCCGATGTCTCGGGCAACAAAGTCAAATTCACCTACGGCAGCGATGCGAACAATTCGGCGTTTCGCATTCTTCGAATCGACTACCCGATAAAAACGGGCACGACGACTCCGCTGTATCAAGTGTATTTCAACTACATCGGCGGCCGCAGTGACACGCCAACGGGCTACGTGGGCGGCGCGTATGTGCAAGAGCCCAAAGTGCTCAGCAACGTCGACATTCGCGAGCCCCAGACCCCGACCGATTTGGGCGCGCGCATCAAAGTGTACCTGATGGGGTACGACACGAACCCGACGACGTTGCACGCTCGGCTGCGTACGGTGCAGGAGTGCGCCGACGACAACCTGCTCAAGTGTCTCGCTCCCACTTCCATTGCGTATGAAAACGGGCCCGCCGAAGGCTTCGTGACGACGGCGCAAAACGCGCCCGCGGGGCAGCCTGGCTGCGGGGTCTATTCGCCAGACTTGAACGGCGACGGGCGGAGCGACCTGGTGTGGGCCTCGTACGAGCCGCCCGGCCCCCTCTCGTGCCATTGGAAGGTGCGGTTCGCGACGGCCACGGGGTACTCGGCCGACGTGGCGTTGACGACCGACGGCACGAACCCGCTGGCGCCTCCGATGTTCGGTCTCTTTGGTGGGAGTTCGTCGGTCACGCAGGTGTTGTTGGGGGTGCCTTACCAAGGAGACGGCACGTTCGGTGCCGGCAACTACCGCGTTCTCCAGTACGACGCGGCGACCAATTCATTTCTCGGCACCAACGTCGGTTTTCCTCCGCTGGGAGACACCGCGGCCGACAACGTGGGCGACTACGACGGCGACGGCCTGTCAGACCTCTTCATTTTGGACAAAATCAACACCGGCAACATCGTCAACCTCTACCTGCGGCGAAATACGTCGACGGCGTCTTCGCTGTCGTTTTCGCCAACGTGGACGCAGTTGGGCACCTTCGTCGGCGGCCAGACCCCGGTGAATCTGGGAGGCTTCAAGACGGGTGACTTCAATGGCGACGGCATGACCGACTACGTGTGGACGCTGAGCTACTACCCAGTCAACATTGGCGCGTGGGTGAATTTGTCGCAGGCCTTCATTTCAAATGGAGCGCCCGGCGGAACCACCGCGCAGCCAACGAAAATCGGCGAGTGGGCTGGCATACCAGGCACCGACATCTTGGCCGTGGTGAATTGGAACGGCGACGGCTGCAGCGACGTCATTGCCCATTCGGTGTCGAGTGGCCATGTGGCCAAGGTGTGGCTGTCGAACTGCAAAGACGGCTTCATCGAGGCCGTAACGCTGCCGGTGGGCTTGTCGTCGGCCAATGGGCTGGTCGTTCTCGACTACAATGGCGACGGCCTCGACGACCTCGTCTTTCACGAGGCGCAAACGCCTGGCACCGCTTCGCGCAGCACGACGTACCAAGTCATCAAGTCGACCGGTACTGGCGCGTCGGCCGCGGCCAACACCGGCATCGTTCTCGGGGCTGGCGCCTGGTTGGCGCTCGCGACCGACAAAAACGGAGATGGGTTGCTCGACTTGGCCGTGGTGCCGCAGCTGCCCGGGCGTGTACTCGTACACGTCGTCGGCCAGCTTGCGCAGACGGCACTCGGCGATGGGCCCGCGGGCGCCATACCGGCACAGGCGCTCGAGGCCCTAGGCTGACCCGTGCCCCGTCTGCGCCATGTCGCGACTGCTGGTCAGGGAGTGAACGACCAAGCGTGATCAACCGCGACCGGAAAGAGGCCGTTGTTGGGCGCGGGTTCGAAGCCGCCGACGACCCAGAATCCGCCATCGGGTGCCGCCACTTGGGTCGGCCCGCTGGTCTCGGTCGGTAGGCTCGCCGCGGGGGCCCATGTGCCTTGGTCAGACCGAAGCACCCAGCTGCTTTTGGTGGGGCTGCCGCCGCGATTCGTCGTTGAACACCCCCAACCGCCCAGCACCCACGCGCTGCCATCGGCGAGCACGCCGCCGCCGGGCACGGCTTGAGGCCGAGGCATTGGGGCCAAGAAGTGGCTCGTGAACGTGCTGGGGTCGACCACTTCGGTGGTGGTCGTACACAGCGCGGTGCCCGTGGTGATGCCGCCTGCCAAGAACACCCCGCCGTCGGCGAGCAATTGGCAGAGCGCTCCCGACCGAGCCACCGCCAACGCGTTCTCGGTTTCGACCCACGCCCCCGAGTCGGGCGCCAACACGGCGACGCTGCGCAGCGTCTGGGAATCGTTTTGTCCTTCGTACCCGCCGAGCACGACGAGACGCCCGTCGGGCAACTCAACGGTGCACGCCGAGGCGCGCTCGCGAGGCAGGTCGGGCAACCGAGCCCACGAATTGCTGGTGGGGGTGTACACGTCGACCCGGCTCCCGACCCCGCCGTCTTCTTGGCCGAACCTCGGCTCGCCGCCGATGACGACCAGCGAGCCGTCTTTGCGCGCCACCACGCTCGCCTCTTGACGAGCCAGCGGCATCGAAGCCCCGGAGTCCCAGCTGGTGCCGTTGAAGATGAAGGTGGTATCGGTCGTTCTCCCGTCGCGGTCGACGCCACCGAACACGTACAGTTGGCCTTGGCGCACTCCGCCGGCCGCGTTCGCGCGGGCAGCGGGCAGTGGCGGGAGCGCCGCCCACCGCCCCGGCAAGCAGACCTTCGCGTCGCACGTTGCATGGGCGTCGCAGTCGGCCAGGGCGTTGCACGACTGACCGACGCCGCACTTCGCCGCACACGGGCCGCCGCAGTCGACGTCGCCCTCTCCTTGGTCTTTCACGCCGTTTTCGCACAACGGCAAGCCACACCGGTTGTTCGGCAAGCACACCAAATTCGAACCGCAGAGCGGGCAGACCACCGAGCCGGTGCAGTTGTCGCTGACCGTGCCGCATTCGTTGACGAGGCAGGTCGTGCGGGGCGTGCACGTCGGCACGCCGGCGTCGCTCATGGTGCCCGCGTCGACGAGACTCGTGCCCGCGTCGGTGTTCGACACCGACGCTTCACATTGACCGCTGACGGCGCCGCACACCTGGGTGCCGACGCACACGTCGCAGGCTCGGCCGTGCTGACCGCACGAGGCCGCGGAGTTGCCGCCCACGCACACCGCGCCTTGGCAGCACCCGTCGCACGTCTCGGGGCCGCATTCGCCAGGGGTGGCCGGGCAGCCGGCGAAAACAGCGCCCATCATCACGACGAGGAGGCAAGCAGATGGGTTGGTCACGGTTCGAAGCCTTGTGGGCGGGGGCGCGTTCACTACCGAGGAAGTGGGGGCAGGTCGTCACATTTTTGAAATCGCGTCACCGATGGGCAGTCGACCGAGTCAAAAAAAAGCGCGAGTCGCCCCACTCAGGCCCGAGAAGTGGCTAAGGAGGCCTCCATTCGTGACGACTGAACAACTCGCCGCTCTGCAAGAAGAACTCGCCGTGTCGCTTGACAGCTCGAATCTCGAGCGTGCCAAGACCTTGGCCGACGCGTTGTTGGCGGCCGCGGCCGCTGCCGCCGCTGAGCCGGTCACCACGCACGCCCGAGCGATCAAAGAACTGACCGAACTTGGCAGCAGGCTCGACCCGGAGTTCGCGATCGTCTTTCGGTCGGAGCTGGCGCGGCGGTTGCGCGGGCAGGGCAGCGTGTTCTTTCAAGACGGGCTCAAGGCGAAAGTTCGGGCCAGGCCTGAGGTGGGCGCGAGGGTTGGTTCGCTGCTGTCGAGCGCGCCGGCCTTAAGAGCCATGAGTGGCGCCGCGCTCGAGGCACCGGCTGGGCCCGAGCCCGAGCGCCAGGGCTCAGGCGTGGGGCGCTGGTTGGGAGGTGGTGCCGTCATTCTCATCGCTTTGCGGTTGGTGGCTCGCCTCGCGCTTTCTTCGTCGCACCCCTCGCCCAGCCAGGCCATCAGCGAGCAGCGGCGCTTCGATGCGGTGACGACGCGGGCCGAGCCCGTGAACGATTCAGTGTACGAGGAGGCGCTGCGTTTACTCCCGACGCCCGAGCTTGTCGCGTTGACGAAAGCGCCGAGTGAACTCCCGTTGAGAGCGCTCCATGTCACTGAAGCCGATCGCCCTGCGCTCCTCGTGGCCGACGTTCGGTTGCCAGCGGCTTTGGGCGAAGGGTGGCCCTTTCCCAAGCTGAAGCTGGTGTCGGCCGATTTGACCGAGACCACTGAAAGCGGCCACTTCCTCGTCGACGACACGGGAGCCGAGGTTTGGCCCGAGCGGTATCGGGGCGCGACGACGGGGACGCTCCGGGCGCTCGTGGTCTTTCGACCGACTTTGGCCGTCACGTCGGCTGCAGTCACCTGGGGCGGCCAGCATGGCGAATCGAAGGCCCTGGTGGTCGGCAGCCGACCACCGAAGGTCAAGCCGCACCGCGAGGCCTTTACTCCGCTGGGTCTCGCCAAGCTCGGCAACGACGGCCCGGTCGACCGGTGGGTACTGCTGGTCGGCTATCGCGACTGCGCATGGTTTCCACTGTATGCATTTTTATTGGTGGGCAGTGCCGACGGCTCACGTGCTGAGTCGTTGAGCTCCATTGCCCACCCGCTCGATGGGCAGAGGCAATTCGGCGGAGACTTCGAGAACTCCCACGATGGCCTGGCGTTGGTACTCATTGATGCGTGGAAAGGGTTCGTACCAATGGCGGTTGAGCACCGTGACACGGGCGCACATTGGGGGTTGCCTTCAGACCAAGCCATCAACGCGCTGCCGGCCAGCACCCGGTCGGCGGCGTTTGAACGCGAGCCGTGACTGGGCAGGCGCGCCGGGCGTGAGACCAGGTCAAGCGCCCGGCCGGGGTATGCTGCGCGTGATGCCGCCGACCGACCTCACCGACCCCGACCTGTACCAAACCGACGCCTTTCGCGAGCACTTCGCTCGGCTGCGGCGCGAGTCACCGGTGGGGTGGAACGAGGAGACCACGGGTGGAGGGGGTTGGGCGGTCACCCGGTACGACGACGTGGTGGCGGTCTCGAAGAACCCGCAGCTCTTTTCGTCGGCGCGAGAACACGGGGGGCACCGTTTGTACGACGAACGGGTGCGCAACCCGACGTCGGGAGCCACCATGTTGTCGATGGACCCTCCCGAGCACGTTCACCACCGCCGAATGATTGCACCGGGCTTCACCCCGCGCCGGCTCGAAGCGATGCAGGCGCGCATTCGTGAGCGGGTGGTGACGCTCATCGACCGCATGCAGGCCCACGGGCACGAGTGCGACTTCGTGTCGACGTTCGCGGCCGAACTGCCGATGCAGGTGCTCGCCGAGCTGTTCGACGCTCCGGCCGAAGACCGGGCGACGCTGCTCGGGTGGTCGAACGCGGTCATCGGCGAAGACGACCCCGACTTTCGCAAAGCCCCGACCACGGTGAGCGCCGCGCTGCGCGGCCTGGGGGCGTACGCGGTGCGCCTGCGGGCCGAACGGCTCAAGAAACCGGGCGACGACCTGATCACCATGCTGGCCCACGCGAACGTCGACGGGGCGCCCCTGACCATCGACCGGTTCATCGCCACCTTCATTTTGCTGGTCATCGCTGGCAACGAGACGACGAGAAACTCGCTCTCGCTCGGAGTCTGGGCGCTGACGCAACACCCCGAACAGAAGCGTCGGCTGCTCGCTGACCCCTCGTTGCTGCCACGCGCGGTGAAGGAGATCATTCGCTGGGGTGCGCCGGTGCTTCACATGCGTCGTACCGCCCTCGCCGACACCGAGTTGCGGGGCGTGCCCATTCGCCGCGGCGACAAGGTGGTGCTCTGGTATTGCTCGGCGAACCGCGATGAAACGGCCTGGCCTGACGCCGACGCGTTCGACGTCGGCCGCACCGGGGCCGAGCACGTCGGCTTCGGCACCGGCCAGCACCTCTGCCTCGGGGCACGGTTGGCCGAACTGCAGCTCACGCTGGCCTTCGAAGAGCTGCTCGCGCGACTCCCCGGTCTCGAAGTGAGTGGGCCATTTCGAAAACTGCGCTCGAACTTCTTGAACGGCCCGAAGGCGATGACGGTTCGCTACTGACGAGACCCGCGGGCGCGGCTCAGCCCTGCGCGAGCACCGCGAGTGAACCGCCGGTCTCGAACAGTTCTCGTGCCCGGCGCCGCTGAATCTTGCCGCTCGAGGTGCGGGGCACGCCTCCGGGGCCGACGAGCACGACGCGGTGTACGTGCAAGGCGAATTGCTCGGAGACCGTCTGCCGAATGGCGCCGATGGCGGCTTCGACGGCGGCCGCTTCGTGGTCAGGTCGCACCTCGTGCACGAGCACGACTTTCGGTTCGTCGGCGCCGACGGTGAACGCCGCGGCGCAGCCGGCGCGCAGGGCCGGGTGGGCGTCTTTCACCGCCCATTCGAGGTCGTGCGGGTGGTATTTGCGGCCGCGAATGACGAGCACGTCTTTGGTTCGACCGACGACGAACAATTCGCCTTCTCGCAGAAAGCCCAAGTCACCGGTTCTCAAAAAGGGGCCGCGGCCGTCGAAGAGCTTCGCGCCGAAGACGTCGGCGGTTGCTTCGGGTTTGCGAAAATACCCGTCGGCCACGCTGGGGCCCGAGACCCACACTTCGCCGACGGTGCCATTCGCGACGGGCGCGCGACG
The DNA here is from genome assembly GCA_044225205.1 of Myxococcaceae bacterium. GTDB lineage: Bacteria > Myxococcota > Myxococcia > Myxococcales > Myxococcaceae > JAEUJT01. Next base: position 15,953 of record JBGAIY010000150.1, read on the forward strand.
TTCTGGGTCGACGACGACGACGTCGGTGTCGATGCCGGCCGAGCCACAGCCCACCAACACGACGGCGTCAGGCGTTTCGTCAGGCACTTCGACGGCGCGGCCTGCATCGAGCGCGCTCCGCTCGACGGTGCAGCGCACCGGTGGAGACTCGAGT
>JBGAIY010000151.1:0-13084 GCA_044225205.1 Myxococcaceae bacterium
TCGAACGCGGCCGACTTTCACCAGTCAATGAATCAGCTCGACCGTGACCTGGCTTCGCGTGGAGCGCACTCGCGCGGCGCCGCGGGTGAAAGCTTCGCCCTCAACGTAGTGAACCAGTTGTTCACCGACCCCAAGGTCGAATTCGCGCCAGCGTTTCTCGACTTGGCCGCCCAACAGTACGGTGCGAGCGCGCGTCAGCTCGACTTCGCCAACAAAGCCGAAGCGTCGCGAAAGCAAATCAACACCTGGGTCGACCAGGCGACGAACGGGCACATCAAAGACTTTCTGTCTTCAGAACAGGTGACACCCGACGTCGTCATCGTCATCGCCAACGCCCTCTATTTTTCAGCCGGGTGGAAGAAGGCGTTCGAGCCCAGCAACACCACGCCGGGCCCCTTTACGCTGGCCAACGGTCAGCAAACCCAGGTGAGCATGATGCACGGGTCGGTCGAAGCGCACACGCTCGAGACCGACGACTATTCGGCCATTTCGTTGCCGTATGACGGAGACGAGCTGTCGTTCGTGGCGGTCATGCCAAAGGCGTTCTCGTCGTTCGAAGCAGAGCTCGACGGCGCCACGTGGCGGTCGATTGTCGAGAAGCTCGACCTGGTGGGGAGCAGCCGCGAGGTCAGCGTGACGATGCCCACGTTTCAACTGCAGCAGAAGTTCGACCTCATACCCGCGCTGCGCCACGCGGGCCTGGCGCCGATTTTCGACGCGCCCGACTTCGCGGCCATGGGGGCCGGCCCGCTCTTCAACATCAGTTTTGTCACCCAGCAGACCTGGCTCAAGGTCAGCGAGTCGGGCACCCAGGCCGCGGCGGCGACGGCGATCGGCGGCACGCGCGCGGTGAGCTTGCCCCCGTCATTTGCGCTCGACCACCCGTTCATTTTTGCGATTCGCGACAACGCGACGGGCGCCCTGCTCTTCGTCGGCCGCTTCGTGACACCGCCCCCGGTGGCGATCGAAGGCTGAACGCTCAGTGTGAGCCGCTGTACGCGGGGTCGATTTTCAACACTTCGGCCTTCAACGCCTCATCGTCTTTGACGTCACTGCCCAGCACCAGCCACTCGTTCTTCAACGTACGGGTGCCCTTCGCGACCGGCGCGTCGACCGCCTTCTGCTGCTCGTCGCGGCGGGCTTTCATGTCGGCGACCAGGCGCGCCAAGTCGGCCTTCGCGCTGGGGTCTTGAGCCGCCTTCACCCGTTCGTCGAGGGTGCGCAATTGGCTGTCGAGAAACGCGACTTGTTGTTTCGCTCGGTCGGAGAGCCCCACGTCGACGAACGGGCCCGTGCCGTCGAGGTTGAGTTCGACTTTGCCGACGGCTTGCCCCTTTTGACCCGAGGCCAGCACGTAGACCGAGTCGATGTTTTGCGGCGGCACGGTGCCTCGAAATTCACCCGACTGCACGATGAGGTCGACCCGGCCCTTGAACTGGGTCGCGAGCTGTTGCGCGTCGGCGTACGAGGTCGCGGCCAGCACGACGGTGAGGTCGCGCTTGCCCACCTTCTTGAGTTCGGCGTCGAGCGCGTCGGCGGTGGCCAAGGCGGTGAGCGCCTTCGCTCCGGGCACCGGCCCGACCGCGGTGAGCCCGACCAGGGCCACCTTGAGCCCGTTCGGCAGCGGCACCACGAGCGAGCCAGCAAAGGGGTGCTTTTCACCTTCAGTGAGGTTCGCCGAGAGCAGCGTCAGGCCGCTCTTCTTGGCCTCGGCCAGCAAGAACTCGGAGCCCGCCGCCAAGTCGCGATGGCCGACGGCCATGGCGCGGGTGCCCAATTTCGCCATGGTGGCCATGACGAAACTGGCGCGCGCCTTTTGCTTCTCGTCGCTGACTCCGGGCCCGGCGAACAACGCATTGCCCGTGTCAAAGATGAGCGCGTTGGGCGCCTTCACCTTGTCGAAAACCGTCTTGCGCCTGGCGAGACCGCCAGTGGGGTTGGCGCGTCAACCACAGGGGGCGACTTCGCCCCCGTTGTCTCCGGTGAAGAGCAGCACGAGCTTCTTGTCGGGCCCTTGGGGCCCGGGCGCCGCCCACACGGTCGAAGCGAGGGCCACGGCCAACGCAAACAATCGCATTACTTGCCCTTTTTCGCTGCCGGGGCTGACAGCTCGGCCAGCCGTTGCTTGGCGGTCTTCACCAAATCGCTTTTGGGAAATTGCTTCACCAGCTCTTCGAGCGCGAGCTTGGCCTCGGCATTCATTTTCAATTCTTTGAAGCATTCTCCGCTGCGGAGGTAGGCGTTGGGAGCCGACTTCGTCTTGCCGTGCTCTTGAATGACCTTGCCGTATTCGTAGAGCGCTTCTCGGCACTTCTTGTCAGAAAAATACGTCTCGCCGAGCGCGAAGTGGGCCTCGCCGACGTTCTCGTCGCGCGGCCACTTCTTCATGAATTCACCCAGCAACTTTCGGCCGAGGTCGACGTCGTCGCCTTTCGCCTTGTCTTTGGCCAGCTCGAAGAAGTCTTTCGGGTCGTCGGGGCGCTTCACTTCTTCTTTCTTCGGTTCGTCGGTTTTGCCCGCCGGCTTCGTGTTCTCGGCCTGCGCCAACTTGCCTTCGATTTCTTGAAGCTTGAATTGGTACCCTTCGATTTGGCCGCGCAGCGCCGCGACGTCTTGAATGGCCGAGTCGACCTTCACGCCGATGTTGGCGCCGGTCGTGCGTGACGCTTTGTCGAGCTGGTCGAGCGCGTCTTGCAAGCGGGCCGTCGTGTCGTCGAGCTTCTGTTGGTTCTCTTTGAGCGCAGCTCGCAGCTTGACGTTGTCACTCGACAAGGCGTCGAGGCGTTGTTCGAGCGCCTGCCCCCGATCAGCGGGAAAGAAGCAGGCAGAACCGAGCAGCAGCACCGAGGGCAGAAGAACGCGACGCATCGGGGGCACCATAGCAACCCCGGCGCCCACCGGCTGACGTTTTCATTGCGCGAAAAAATTCGCCGGCTGGCGAGGGCCCGAGTGTGTATGTACTGGGCGTGACCATTCCCCACGACATGCCGAGCTTGGCTTCGAAAGCGACCGAGGCCGAGCGAGCCCTGGTCGAGCGGGCTCGGGCGGGAGACGCCGCCGCCGTCGACGAATTGTTGCGCCAACACGAGCGGCAAATTTACCGATTTGGTCTGCGCATGTGCGGCAACGAAGACTCGGCCCGCGAGGTGCTGCAAGAAACCTTGCTCGCGGCGTTTCGGCACTTGTCGAGCTATCGCCAAGAAGCCGCACTGTCGACGTGGCTCTACCAAATCGCCCGGTCGATGTGCCTCAAGCAACGGCGAACCAAGGTCGGGCAGCCGTCGGTGCTGGGCGACGCAGCCTCGGCCGAAGCGCGGGCGGTCGAAGCGCCCCAGTCGAGCGTCGAGAACCGCGCCCACGCCAAAGAAGTGGCCGACCTGGTGACGGCCGCCATTGCGTCGTTGCCTGGAGAACTCAAAGAGACGCTCGTGTTGCGCGACGTCGAAGGCCTGTCGGCCGAAGAGACGTGCGACGTGGTGGGCATTTCGTTGCCGGCCATGAAGAGCCGGCTGCACCGAGCCCGGGCCGCGCTCAACGAGCGGGTCAACGCGGTGCTGGGTGAAAACGCCCAGGCGCTGCACCTGTGCCCGGCCTTCACCCGCGAATTGGCCGAATTGAACGAAAAAGACATCGACCAGTCGGTGTGCGAGCGCCTCGAGAACCACCTGCGCACCTGCCGACAATGTGCCGAAGCGAACGCGGGCCTCGAGCGCACGGTCTCGGTGTGCCGCGCCCTGCCCGACCAAGACCTCCCGTCGGCGGTGAAGGCGGCGGTGCGGTCGCTCATTCGCGAAGCGGCGGCCCAAAAACCGGTGCCGTGAGGTGACGGAGGCCGACTTCGAAGCCGGCATCGTCGCGGCGCCCGACGACGTGACCCGCTACGCCGTGTACCAAGACTGGCTGCAGCAACGCGGGGCCGTGCGCGGAGACCTGATGGCGCTGCAAGTCACCCGGCCGGTTGGGCTCAGCCCGCGCGAGCTCCAAGAGCGCGAAGAAAAGTTGTTGCGACACCCCGACTTGCGGGTCTTGCCGCAGCAGCAGGTCACCTGGCGGTGGGGCTTCGTGTACGCATTGGCCGTGCGCGCACCGATCGACGCGCGCCCGACCTGGTTCACCGAAGTCGTGGGCGACGCGCTGGGGCACCCGAGCTGCCGGTTCTTGCGAGAATTGGGCCTCGAGGGTGGGCAAGCCGACTCGTTGTTGCCGTCGTTGACCGCGAAGGCACTGCCGGTGCTCAAGTCACTCGAACTGTGGTCGAACGAAATCGACCTGGCCGACGTGCCCGAGTTACCGAACTTGGAGCGCCTGAGCGTGCGCTGCCAGCTGTTGACCGCCGCCCCGTTGAAGCTGCGCGGCTTGCGCAGCCTCGACTTGCCGTTCGACGCAACGACCAACGCCGGCGCCCAGCGCGTCATTCACAGCGTTTCGGCGTCGCTCACCTCGCTCGAGCTGCACAGCTTCGAGCCGCTCACCTTCGAGACCCTGTCGACGGTGTTGGCCGAACCGCCGCCCCAGCTCGAAACGCTCACCTTGAGCGCCGACGAAATGGGGCTCGATGCCGTCGAAGCGCTCGCCGAGAGCCGGGTCACCCAGTCGTTGACCAAGCTCGACCTGAGCGCGTCGGGGCTGTCAGAGGCCGGGGCCAGACGGTTGCTCGAGCTGACCCGTCACTGGCCGCGACTGGCGACTCTGCGGCTGGGAGACGACTCGGCGGGGTGAACCGAGCAACCAGGTGTGCCGCAATGGCCGCTGAAACGTCGCGCTCGCGGTGAAGGCCGAAAACACGACGACCGCGGCGAGGGCGGCCAGCGCCGCGACCAACCGCCGAGCGCGGGGAGGCGTCACCGAAGCGGCCTGACTGACGCGCAGCTCGAGCGCACCGCGGGCAATGACCAACGGCCGAAAGGTCGGCACCACCGCGAAACGGGCCTCGTTCAGGGGCTCCGACGCCTCGCACCCCGGCGGCACGTAGAATTCAAAGCCTCGGCCCCTGCGCCGCGCCACGGGAGCAGCCACCGTCTCGTATTCTTCAATGCCGGCCACGGCTGCGGGCAAGCGAGCCTGGTCTTTCCAAACGTCGGCTTCGCGCACCGGCTGGCCCGACCACCACAGCTCGAGGTGCAGGCCCCTGGAGGGCGAGCCCAGGGCCGGCCCAGAAGCAATGGGCCGCAACGGCTTCGCGGGCTCAAGGCTCGGCCACGCCCGCAAGGTCAACAGGCCGAACGTCACGAGGTCGCCGGGGTGCAGCTCGACGCACTCGTGCCGAACGCCGTTGACCCTCAAGAGCGAAACGTGGCCCTCGACCCAACAACCCCCGGGGCCGACCGTCACGAGCAAATGCCGCTCGTCGCCCACGAACCAGGAGCCTCGCTCGAAACGAATGACGTCTTGCACCACGCCATCGCTCATCACCTCGAAGGTCACGCTGCGCGCCTGGCTCGGCATGTCGCCCCAGACACCGGCCCATTCTGCAGGTTCCCGGTACCAGGTCGGCCCAAACCGAAGTACGGGTGAGACCCACATGGCGCCGAGGACTTGGGGTGCAGCATTTTGGGCCCGGCTTCGCGACGGGTGCGGCGCGCGCACCTGGCGCTCAAGCGCGCAGTGCACCGGCTCGGCCCTGCGAAAGCGCTCGAAAACGCTCGTGAATTGGTCGAATGGCTCGAAGAGACGCCGGCGTACCGGGCGTTGACGAAGCCTCGGGGCCGCACGGTGAAAGGCCGCAGGCCCCTGCGTGACGAGGTGCTCTTCGTCGACCCTGGTGCCCACGCGCCGCGGGTGCTGCACCTTCGCCGCGGGTCGACCGGGCTCGACGTGCCCGTCACCCCGAGTGACTGGCCGCGGCTCAACGACTTCTTCGTGGGCCTCTCGCGCGGCCTCGAGCGACGCGAAGGCCGAGCGATTGACGCCGACTTGTTCGACACGCTGGCTTCGGCACAGTGGCTCGAGCGTGCCACCCCGACCGCGCGGCCAAAGGCGCCGGGGTTCACGTTCGTCGGGCACAACACGACGTTGGTTTCGGCCGGTGGTGCTCGGGTGCTGGTCGACCCGTACTTTCGCCCAGCGTCGACCTTCGACCTCCCGAGTTACCAACCCATGCAGCCCCGAGACGTGGGCCCCGTCGACGCGATTGTCATCACCCACTCGCACGGCGACCACTTTCATTTGGGCTCGCTGTTGCCCTTCTCTCGGGAGACCCCGATTTTCGTGCCTCCGGTCGAACGAGAAAACCTGTTCTCGACCGACTGCGTGGCCCGGTTGACCCAGCTCGGCTTCACCCGCGTCGAGGCGCTGCCGTGGTGGGCGACCCGGCGGGTCGGCGGCGTCGAAGTGCAGGCGCTGCCTTTCTACGGCGAGCAACCGACGGGAGGCGAAGGCGTGCACCCCGCCTTGTGGAACGTGGGGGCGACGTGGGCGATTCGCGGCCCCGACTTCAGTGGCGCGTTCTTCGCCGATTCAGGCCGCGACCTGCGAGGCGACATGCGCCAGGTGTGCCGTCGCATGAAGCCGGTCGACGTGTTGTTTTGCGGCGTTCGGGGCTTTCGGGTCAAACCCATTTTCTATTCATTCACGACGCTCGACGCGTTCTTGGTGAACGTACCGCTCGACCAGGTGACGCAGCCGCAACAGCTCATGGCCGACGCCCAAGAGGCGCTCGAATACGGCGCGCTGCTCGGCGCGAAGCACGTGGTGCCGTGCGCCGACGGGGGCGCCCCGTGGTACTGGCGCGAGGGCATGGGGCCCAAATACGCCGGGTACCCCGGCCTGCCGGTCGACGGGGCTTCTCCGTACGAAGAAAACGCCGACGCCGACCCGTTTCCTGAACGGGTGCGCGAGGTGCGGCGACCGGGGCACCCCGACCCGCTCTTGCTCCGCCCGGGAGACCGTTGGTCTTGGCAGACGCAGCGGGTCACCCGCGCAGAGCCGTTCGCGTGGCCGGGGTGGCGGGTCTCGCGTCGCGCTCGCCCTGGGCGGCAAACGCTGCCCCAGGCGCCCACCTCTGTGGTTGAGCCGTGGTGACTTGTGTTCTTCACTGGTGGTCGCGACCCGAAACCGCGCGCAAGCCGGCCCGGTCGACCTGGTCGAGACGACCGGCGCCCGAAAGAGAAAACTCCGTTGGAACCCCGAGCAACTCGCGCTCCGCAGCAGAATGCGCATGCTCGAGCACGGCTTGGGCCAACTGCGCGGCGTACCCGTCGAGCACCTCGAGCGTGGGCGCTGTCGGAGCCGTCACCGATTCGATGGCCGCCTTCAGCCGGCCGAGCAGCCCGGGCCACTGCGCCTCGATGCCCTCGTCGCTCAGGCCCTGAGCCGACGCTTCGAGCACGTCGGTGAACCAACGCTGCAGCCCCTCGACACACTCGCCCGGTGAGTCGAACACCGCTTCGTTGCCCGCGCCGTCTGCCACCAAGACGGCCCCAGGTTCATTGTTTTTTGAGGTCGAGCCCACGCGCCAACCGTACCAACGCGGCGGCCAGGTCGTCGCCGTGAACCACCGAGTCGACGACCCCGCGGGCAATGGCCCCACCGGGCATGCCGAACACGACCGACGATTCTTGGCTTTGGGCGACCGTCTTGCCGCCAGCGGCCTTGATCGCCGCCATGCCTTCGATGCCGTCGGTGCCCATGCCGGTCAAAATGACGCCGAGGCAGCGCTTGCCGTAGGCCTTGGCCGCCGACTCGAGCAACAGCGACGCCGACGGCAAATAGCCGTCGTGCGGCAACCCGTCTTTGACCGAAACCTTGCCCCGCTGGGCGACGGTGAGGTGTGCGTTCGCCGCGCCGATGAGCACGACACCGGGGGTCAACAGGTCTCCGTCTTTGGCGACCCGCACTTTGAGCTTCGAGCTGGTTTGCAGCCAGCCCACCAACGACTCGGCGAACGCGGAGTTGATGTGCTGCACCAACACGATCGGCGCGGGAAAGTCGGCCGGCAGCTCGGAGAGGAGCTTGTGCACGACCTGGGGCCCACCGGTCGAGCTGGCGATGGCCACCACGCCCACCGCCGCGGGAGAAAACGCGATGCCCGAATCACTCGACGGCGCGGTACCCGGGGCGGGGGTCGGGTAGCCGCCGGTCGTGCTCTTTCGGGTGCCGCGCAGGTGCCGAATCACCTTCACCGTCGACAACAGCTTCACTTCACGCGCGAGGTTCCACGCGTCGGGGCCCGCGTCGAGCGCCGGTTTCACCTGGAGTGCCAAGGCCCCGACCGCCAGCGCCCGGTGCGTCAGTTCGGGCGCTTGGTTTCTCGGGTCGGCCGTGAGCACCAGAATCGGCGTGGGCCAGCTGCCCATGATTCGTTCGGTGGCCGACAGCCCGTCGAGCACGGGCATGTCGACGTCCATCGTGATGACGTGGGGCTTGAGCTGCTCGGCTTTGACGACGGCCTCTTCACCATTCGACGCCTGCCCCACCACTTCGATGTCAGGGTCTTTCGACAACGCATCGACGATGAGCTCTCGGCAGAGCGCCGAGTCGTCGACGACGAGAACCTGCACCTTCCGATTCATGAATCAAACCCTGTATCGTTGCGACAACAGCCGCGCCACCACATCGAGCAGTTCTTGGCGAACCTGATCACCCTTCGTGACATACCCATTGGCACCCGCTTCGACCCCTCGCCGCCTGTCGGCCTCAGACCCACGTGTCGTCACAATGACCACTGGCAGGCCCGCGAGCGTGTCATGGTGCTTGAGCCGACGCGTCAATTCAATGCCGTCGACGTTGGGCATTTCGAGGTCGGTGGCCACCAAGTCGACCGTCTGGCGCCGCAACAACTCGAGCGCCTCGGCCCCGTCGTTGGCTTGCACCACCAGGTAGCCCGCGGTTTCGAGCAACGACACCAACAGTTCGCGCGTGAGCGGCGAGTCGTCGACCACGAGAATTCGGTGTTTTTGAGGGGTTGGGCCGCGCGGCGCCGCGTCGGCGAGCTGGGCCACCCGGCCGTGGGCGGCGGCCACCAAGTGCGCCGCCGAAAGCACGAGCGAGAGCGTGCCGTCGGCTTGCGGCGTCGCTCCCGAGAGGTGGGCGAACCCCGAAAGCAGCCCTTTGAGTGGAAAAATGGGCTGTACCCGTTCGTCGAGCACGCGGTCGACCGCGAGCACCGCTTGCTGGCCCCGACCGCGCACGACCAAGACCAATTCACCCACCGTCGGGGGCCGAGCGTCTCCCACTCCGAGCACCGAGGCGACGGTCGCGAACGGCAGCACCTCGTCGACCACCGCCAGCGCCGGTCGGCCGGCGACTTCGCGAATTGAATTCGAGTCGACCTGCAGCGCCTGCATGACGTTCGACGCGGTCAAGCACAGCCGCTCGTCGCCCGCCTCGACGAAGAGCACCGGCGCCAAGGTGAGCGACAACGGCACCCGCAATTCGAACGTCGTACCGAAGCCCGCTTTTGACGTCACGGTCACCTCGCCGCCGACTTGAGCGAGGCGCAGGCGCACCAAGTCGAGGCCGATGCCGCGGCCCGACACGTCAGAAACCGTTTCTTTCGAAGTGAACCCGGGCAAGAAAATGAGGTCGCACGCGGCCGCGTCGCCCAACCGTTCGGCGGCTTCGAGCGAGACCAGCCCTTTTCGCACCGCGACCTCGCGCAACGCTTGGGGCGACAGCCCCCGGCCGTCGTCGACGACGCGCAGCACGAGCCGCTCTCCGTCTCGCGTGGCTTCGAGCCGCAGGGTGCCGCGGGTCGACTTGCCGGCGTCGACGCGGTCTTCACGAGACTCGAGGCCGTGGTCGACCGCGTTTCGCACCAGGTGCATCAACGGTTCTTTGAGCGCGTCGATGACCGAGCGGTCGGCCTTTTCGTCGCCGCCGTCGAGCACCAGGTCGAGCTCTTTGCCGAGGTCGCGCGACAGCTCGCGCACCATGCGCGGGTACACCTCGAACAGCGTGCCGATCGGAACCATTCGGAGCGCTTGAATTTCTTCAGAAATCACCGCCAAGTCGCGCAGCTCTTCGGTGTTCACCGTGGTGATGATGCGGTTGATGTCGGCCATGGCCTCTTTGGCGCGGCCCAGCCGCTGGGCCAATTCGTGCGCCTCGGGCCCCAGGTCTTCGGCGAGGCGGTGCAGCTGCACGAGGTCGCGGGCCAGCTGCCGGCGCCGAGCGGCAATGACTTCGCGGCTGCGCGAACGCTGCGAGAGGTTGTTGGCCGTCGACGTCAGCGTCTCGAGGCTCTGCTGCGAAATGCGTATCGACGCGTCGCTGGGCTTGGCGAGCGGTGGCGCGACGGCAGCGGCGGCGGTGGCGGCATTCACCGGCGCGGGGGCGGGCGCGGCGGCGGGCACCACGCCTGGGCCCGGCGGGGGGCTCGCCATCGGCGCGGGGGGCTTGGGGGCGGGGGCGGCACTGCCCGACCGCTCGCGTTCTCGCTGAGTCGTGGTCTTGACCCACTCCATCAACCGTTTGACGTCGGGGCTCTCTCCCGCGGTGGCCCCCGACAGCACGCACAGCGCGTCAGAAGCGACGAGGAGCGCGTCGACGGAGCCCGGCCCGAGCGCGAACCCCAGCGGCTCGACGACCCGCACGAGCTCTTCCATTTCGTGAACGAGGGCGTTCATGTCGGCGAAGCCCATCATTCGGGCTTCTCCCTTGAGCCCGTGCAATTCGCGCAGGGCCGACTTGCCGGCGTGCCTGACCAGCGCCGTCAGGTGACGCTGATCTCCTCGCCGACCCGTTCGAGCACCAAGTCTCGAAACTGTTGCAGCAGTCTTTCGCGGTTCGAACTCACGTGAATTTGTCGACCACCGACGACAGGTTCATCGACAGCGCGCGCAGCTGCTCGTTCGCGACGCTCAGTTGCTGGGTGGTGGCCAGGCCCTGCTGGGTGAGGCCCAGAATGTCGGCCATGGCCTCGGCGAGCTGGTCGGTGCCGGTTTCTTGCTGCTGGGTGGCGAGCGAAATCGACCGAACGGCGGTCGACGTTTTCTGCGCGAGCTCGGCCACGGTGGTAAGCGAGCGCGCGACTTCGGTGGCGAGTGACGTGCTGCCGTGGGTCAACGAAGAGCCCGCCTCGGTCGCTTGGGCCGTTTGGCGGGTGGCTTCGCGAATTTCGCCGATCAGTTCTTCGACTTCGGCCGTCGACTCCAGCACGTTTTCGGCGAGCCGCCGCATTTCGCCGGCGACGAGCGCGAAGCCACGACCCACGTCTCCGGCGCGGGTGCCTTCGAGCTCGGCCGAGAGCGCCAACAGGTCGCTCCGGTCGGCCACGCTGTTGATGAATTCGACGATCGACCCGATTTGGTACACCCGCTGTTGGAGCCGCTCGACCGAGCTGGCGATCGACCGGTTGTCTTGTTTCATTCGCTCGACCGAGGCTTGAAACGCCTCCGCCCGGGCCCGGCCGGCTTCGGCCGCTTCGAGCGTCTTGGCCGCGAGCTCATGCACCGCCGCGGCATTGTGGGCGATCTGCCGGGCGCTCTTCGCGAGCGACTCGGTGGTGGTCGAGGTCTCGTCGAGCGCGGTGGCCTGTTCATTGGCGCCGCTCTCATATTGGCGCGCCGTCGCGTGGAGCGACGCCGTGGCGGTGTCGATTTCGCCGCCGGCGCGGTGGAGCTGCCGAATGACCTCGACCAGCCGCTGTTTCATGCGCACGAACACGCTGGTGACCAAAGCCACTTCGCCCGCCGCTTCGATGTGCGAAGCGCCGCCCAGGTCACCGCGCGCCATGGCGGTGGCTTCGTCGGCCACCCGGCGCAACGGGTCGACCAGGGTCGACGCGCCGAGCCACGCGGCGACGACGGCCAGCGTCAACGCGGTCAGACACAACGACGCCATTCTGACAATGAGTTCATGCTGTTGCTCGGCAACCAGGGCGTCGACGGCCGCGGCGCCGACCCTCGGGTCGAGCAGCGTCTGGCCGAGCGCTTCGGTCGACGTGCGAGCGACGTCGGCCAACATCAGCGACGGGAGCGCGACCATGATCGCCGTGAAGACGACCAACCGGGCTCCGGTTCGCGACCCGCTCACCGCCGGTACTTCGACCGGCGGCAGGCCGGGCGAGAGCATTTCGACCGCGCGAAACACCCGAAGGCCCGTCATCAACCCGACCATGACCGCCGAGATGGGGCCGAAGAGCAGCCCCACGACGACCAGTCGCCCGACGCCGCGCCAGCTGACCGCGTCGAGACCACGCAACAACAACGCGAGCACGACCGCGGCGACGACCCACACGACCGCGCTCTGGAGCGCCGCCGCGTCGGCAAAGCGCTGCACTTCAGTCAGGGCGCGGGCGCGGTGCTCGACCGAAGAGGGCAGCCCGCCTTCGCCCAGGGCCCGCAGCGTGGGCAGGCGCCGCTGCAGCAACAGCTCGTTGGTCGTCAGGGCCACGCCCGCCAGCAGACACGCCCACACCCAAAAGGTCATGTCGGTGGCACCGCGCACCGAGAATTCGACGTAGAACGCCGCCGAACAGGCGACCAACCCGTTGCCCCACAGCGACGCCGTCGACAGCCACCGCGAACGCCCGGGCACCCACTCGCCGAAGGTCACGGTTTCACCTGCAGTTTTTCGAGTGACGCCCGCAGGTCGGTAGCGAGCGCCGCGAGCGACTCATTCGTTTCGGTCATGCGGCGCGAGGCGTGCGAAGCGCTCTCGGTCGACCGAACGATGCCCGCCATGGCCGTCACGAGCTGGTCGGTGCCCGACTGCTGCTGGGCGGTGGCGGTGCTGATGTTGGCCATGGCGTCGCTCGAGCGGTTCGCGAACTCGACGATGTGCGAGAGCCCGTCGCGAACCTGTTCGGCCAAGCCGGTGCCCGCTTCGGTGGCCTTCACGCCCGCTTCGGTCGCCATGACCGCGGCGTGCGTCGCGTCTCGAATTTCGCCGATCAGCCGAACGATTTCGCGGGTCGACGACATGACGCTCTCGGCCAGGCGGCGCATTTCGGCCGCCACCAAGCTGAAGCCCCGCCCCACTTCTCCGGCTTTGTTGCCCTCGAGCTCGGCGTTGAGCGCCAACAGGTCTGACTTGTCGGCGATGCCGTCGATGAACTCGACGACCTTGCCGACCTGCTGAACGCGCTTGTTGAGCCGCACGACCGAGTCGGCGATGGCCTGGTTGCCAGACCGCACCTGGCCCA
>JBGAIY010000151.1:13103-16101 GCA_044225205.1 Myxococcaceae bacterium
GGCGGCGAAGGCCTCGGCGCTCGCCTGGCCGCTGCGCGCCACTTCGAGCGTCTGCCGCGCCAACCCCGACACGTTTTGCGCATTGCCGGCGATTTGCCGGGCGCTGCGGGCGAGCTCCTCGGTCGTCGCCGCTGTCGCCGCGAGCGCCGCCGACTGCTCGGTCATGCCCGCGCTCTGTTGGGTGCTGCCCGTCACCAATTCTCGGGTGGTGGCGGTGATGCCGAGCGTCGTTTGCTGGAGTTGCGACATGGCGTCGACGAGGCGCGACTCCATCATCGCCAAGGCCTGGGCCACGCCCCACACCTCGAACTCGCTGGGCACCACGCCGGGCTGGCCGTATTGCCCGCGTGCGAGCCGTTCGGTCTCGGCCGCCAATTCGCGCAGCGGCCGGCCCAAGGCGTTGCCCGACAACCAGGCGCACGCGGTGACCATGAACAGCACCACCAGCGCCAACACCGCGAGCGACCCCAACCCCGCGTTGCGTTCGGCCTCGAACACCGACGCGGCTTGGCCCGGGGCGGCGTGGGCCACGTGCGAAAGCAGGGCCGCGCTCCGGTGCAAACTCATGTCGATGATCAGCGCCATGGGCGTCAACACGGCGATCACCGCGTACGACACCAAACGCCGCCGCAAGTGAAACACGGGCCTGATCGCGCCGTAGACCTGAGCGACGGGCAGACCGTGCGTCACCAGGTCTCGCAGCATTTTTCGGGCGCGGGGCAACATCACCAAATTGGCAGTCATGGCCGACAGCGGCGCCATGAGCGCGCCGATGAACGCCACCCGCCCCGCCACTTCGAGCGGCGGGTGCGACGCCAGCAGCCACACGCCCGCCGTCACCCCGCTCGCCGCGGCGAACCCCACGAGCACGACCCGAAATGACGTTTCGGGCGCCTGAACGGCTTCTTTCGCGGCGGCTTCGAGGTGCGCCGCGGTCGGCGCAATGGCCCCGTCGGCCAACTGACGCAAGGTCGGCAAACGAGACTGCTCGAACGCCTCGCCCAAAAAGTTCGCCACGAGGCTCACGCCGCCCAAAATGACGGCGAACGCCAACGTCGACCCGGGAGGAAAGTCGATGGCGGCCGCCGCGTAAATGGCGGCGACCACCACGCCGAGGCCCACCGCCAAGCTCGACGGGTTGGTGAGCCAGCGGTGCCGGCCTTTGAGCGGCGAGGCGCGCCTCACGCCGCCCCCAGGTACCGGGCGAAGGCTTCGAACGACACCACCGGCCACAGCTCTCCGGCCCAGTGCACGAAACCGCGCAGGGCGCCCCCCGCCGTGCCGCCGAGCGCCGGAGGAACCCGCAAGAGCGAAGGCGGCTCGGGGGCCATTTCGACCGAGTCGACCAAGAGGGCCCAGGTCGCGGCGCGCAACCGGCGCGTGACGGCCGGAGTGATGGCCAGCGCCTCGAAACCGCGCCCGGCGTAGGGCGCGCCAGCCTGGCCGTCGTCGATCAGCACCACGTCATTCGCCTCCAGCGCCAAGCGGTGCTGGCCGACGCGGCACAGCACCAGCCCGGGGCTCGGTGAAAGACCGCTCGAATTCAACCGCCGCGACCCAGAAACTCCATCAGCCCCTCCGGGTCGATGACCGCTACGGTGCCCGCCGGTACCGCGGCCGGCCCCCGAAAGTGCGCCTGCACGCCCGTTTCGCCCAGCCGGTCGAAGCGCCCGGTGAGCGACGCCACGCCGTTGACCCGGCTCGCGGTCAGCGCCATCACGCCCTTCGCCACACGAACCAGCACCGCGCGACGCGGCACTTCGGTCGAGGCCACGCCGGTCAACTTCGCCAAGTCAATGACGGGCAGCACCTCACCCCGGTGGGCGAAGACGCCCAAGAGGTGACTCGCCGAACCCGGCACCCGGGTGAGCGTGGGCAAATTCACCACTTCGGCGGCACACTCCGAGGGCACCGCGTACAGGCTGCTCCCGCATACGAAGACCAAATGCCCTCTCGGCGCGTCGGCCATACCCGCAGTGGTAGCAGAGAAACGCGAAGGCCTGAAATGAACGTCTCGCGAGGGCTACACGAGGCCGCTGAGCGGGCCCGTGCAATACGCGGGGTCACCAAAGGTGGTCACGCCCGACCCCATGACGTTGAGCAGCGACACCCAGAGGTTGTTGTGCGGGGTGTTGCCCGTGAAGGCAAGCACGCGGTTCGTCGCCCACGACCGGCCCGCGCTGCCGCACAGCAAGAATGGCGCGTCGTGGTGGCTGTGCGTGTTGCCTCTGGCGATTTCGCTACACCACACCACAACCGTGTTGTCGAGCAGCGTGCCGTCGCCCTCTTTGACTTGGCTCAGCTTGGTGAGCAGCGACGCGAGCTGCTGCATGTACCACTTGCGAATGACCGCGAGCTTGCCCCACGCGTGCACGTCGGTGTCGGGCTGGTGCCCCAAAATGTGCTCGTCGTCGGTAATGGGCTTGGGCCCCGTGCCGTCGTCGTACGACAGAAACGGGTACGGCCGGTTGTTGGTCGACGCCGACCACTGCAGCGTCACCACCCGAGTCAAGTCGCAGGCGAGCGACATGGCCACCAAGTCCATTTGAAGTTGGCCGATGGCGCCGTAGTTCGCGGGGTCGGTGAGCGCGAGGCCCGAGCCGACGGTGGGCTGTGTGCAATACCCGCCGGGCATGCCGCTGGGGTTGTCGAGCCGGGCCTCGACGTCGCGAATCTGTGCGAGGTGTTGGTCGAGCTTCACCTGGTCGTCTTTCGAGACCTTGCCTTTGAGCGCGTCGAAGCGGGCTTTGACGAAATCGAGCGCGGCGTGCTGGCGGTTCTTCTGGCGGTTGAGCGCGCTCAGGTCGCCGCCCAGTTGCGAAAAGAGACGTGAATACAACGAATAGGGGCTGGTCTCGTTCGCGACGGGCTGGTCGCTGCCCAAGTAGCTGAGCACGGTGCGAACTTCGGTGCCGCCGTACTGGGTCGACTGCACGCCCACGTTCAGGGTCTTGAACCGGTTCGTGCCGCCAATGACGTTGGCGTTTGCCTGGTCGAG
>JBGAIY010000721.1:0-2114 GCA_044225205.1 Myxococcaceae bacterium
GCTGCGCCGAGGCGACTACCACGCGAACATTTCGGGCTGGGCGGTGGCTTTCGTGCGTCACGACGAGCGCGACGTGCTCATTCACGCCACCGAATGGAACCGGCTCGAAGCCCACGAGCTGCCGTCATTCACCCGGCTGGCGCCCGAGGCCGACGAGACGTCGCTCGACTACTTTTGGGGGTCGTGCGCGGTTTCGCCTTCAGGTGGCCGCGTCGCGAGTTTCGGGTGGTTTTGGCACCCCATCGGCAGCGTGTTGACCTTCGAAGTCGCCCCTTGGCTCACCAGCCGAAGCGCCCACCCGAAGGTACCGTTCGGCCTGCAAACCGACTGGTGGGACGGCGCCCTGTGCTGGGTCAGCGAGACCCACTTCGCGACCTTTGGTTGTCGAGCCCGCCCCGCCGAAGAACCCGACGAAGAAGACGACGCCTTCATGAACGCACAAGACGGAGTCGTGCTGGTCGAGGCGAGCACCGGCCGCATCACCCAGTATTTCGACCAAGCCGTGGGGAGCGACCTTGGGTGTGACGGTCGAAGACTCTACGTGATGGGTGGCGAGGCTTCGTTCGTGATCGATTTGGAAACGGGGTCGGTGCGGCACGAACCGGGGCTGGCCCTCGACGCATGGCACCCCGGGGCGAGGGCGTTTCTTCGGCTGCCGACCCCGGAGGCGCCGAGCTTTCGACTGACCCGCCCCGGCGGCACGATCCAAGGCCCGGTCGACCTGGGCGCCCCTGGCCAGCCGCAAGCGCCGGTGACCCCCGAGGCATTGCTCGTGTTGGCCGACCAGCTCGACGAGCATGGCGGGCACGCCGAGGCGATCGCCCATTGTCGGCAACGAGGGCCTCACGGCGACTCCTGTTGGGTACTTGAAGCGCTCTCGGCGGGGCTCGAACCCGCACCACGCGGTTGAAGGAAATTTTTGGGAAAACGCGCTTCCCCAACGGAACGTTCGTCACACCCCGTCAGGTGCCTCTGCAACCCGTATTTCCAACGTTCACCCAGACGAATGAAGACCTGGTAGCCCGTGACCACGTGCCCTGGTGGGGTGCCGATTCCGTCATTTTTCGGTGCTCGCCCATTCGAGCATCGAGAGCAGGCGGTTGAAGACGAACGGTCACGAGCCTTTCTGACCAGCATTCGTCGCCAATTCATTCAGCGAATACGCCAGCTTACGGCGCGCCGCGTCAGCTGGGCGCGAAGAGAACGCTGAAAAGAGGCGCAAAAATCGTTACACCCGGCGCGATGCAATTCGAGTTGCCCGACGACGTCGTTGCCCTGCGAAACACGGTCAAAGAGTTCTGCGAGCGCCGCGTGAAAGATCACGCCCGCGCGTGGGACCACAGCGAAAAGTTCCCCCTCGAGGTGGTCAGAGAGCTGGGTCAGTTGGGCGTGATGGGCATTCGCGTCGCTCCCGAATATGGCGGTGCCGGCATGGGGTCGCTGGCGGTGGCGGTGGCCGTCGAAGAAACGGCGAAATATGACGGGTCGCTGGCCCTCACGGTCGCTTCGCACAACGGGCTGGGCACCTCGCATTTGCGGCTGTTCGGCACCGAGGCGCAAAAGCAGAAGTACCTGCCCAAGTTGGCCACGGCCGAATACCTCGGGGCCTGGGCGCTGACCGAACCCAACAGCGGTTCAGACGCTTCGGGCATGAAGACCACGGCCGTTCGCAAGGGCGACGGGTGGGTGCTCAACGGCACCAAAATGTTCATCACCCAAGGCACGGTCGGCGACGTGTTCGTCGTCTTGGCCTTGACCGACCCCGCCAAGCGGCAGCGGGGCATCACCGCGTTCGTGCTTGAAAAGGGGCTCAAAGGTTTTTCGCAGCGGCCCATTCACGGCAAGTTGGGCATGCGCAGCTCCGACACGGCCGAATTGCACCTCGAGCAGGTCGAAGTACCCGACTCGTCGCGCGTGGGCGAAGTCAACAACGGCTTCATCGACACCATGCGCATTCTCGACGGTGGGCGAATCACCATTGGGGCGTTGTCGTTGGGGTTGCACGCCGGAGCCATTGACGCGGCCGTGCGCTACGCCAAAGACCGCAAGGCGTTCGGCAACCCGATCGGCGACTTTCAAGCCATCAGGTGGATGCTGGCCGACATGCAAACCGA
>JBGAIY010000722.1:0-2112 GCA_044225205.1 Myxococcaceae bacterium
GCTTCAGGCTCTGAGTCGGTCAATGCCCGCACGCGAAAGTCGTCGGCCTCGGCCAAAAGGGCCAGGGCGTCGCGTACTTGCGCCGGAGACGCCGGAGCGCGCGCCCGACGGCAAAAATCGGAGACGGCTACCGCCACGGGGGTCGGTACGTCGTCGGGGTGTCTTCTTCGGTACCAATCGATCATCTGGTGCTCTTCGGCGTCGAGCTGCGTATAAACAGTCTCGCGACCGTGTCAATGAACCCTGGAGACGGCTCCCCACCCGCTGTTGCTGAACCGAACGTCGCTGGCGTTCGGGTGCGGCCTGGGCTGGCCATGGGCTTGTATGTCTTGCTGCTGACCTCGGCAGGCATTGCCATGTGGTCGTCACGTACCCCAGGCGTACCTGGTTTCGTGACCGCCGCCAGCCCATTTGTTTTTTTGGCCTTCGCCGTGGGCTTCTCGGCCTACCGGTTGGCCCTGGTCATGGCCCGGCGGTATTCGGCCTTCAAGGCGTTCGTTCAAATTTCGCTCGCCGCCCTGTTTTTCATGCTGCTGCTCTTTCCCCGGGTCGAGGCCGTGGTCGCTCCCTCGCTCGCGGCAGGCGTGCCCGTCGCCCCGGCGCTGGTCGACCCCGACCCTCGGGTGCGCGCGCTCGCCGCCGAAGTGGCTGGGTGGCGAGCCGACGAAAAGGCCGCCTCCGCCTTGGTCGGCTTGCTCGACGACGCCGACCCCCAAGTGCGTGCCTCCGCGCACGGCGCGTTGGTGCGTCTCAACGCAGGCGCTGACCTCGGCACCACCCCGTCGGGGTGGAAGGAACGGTTCCCCTGACCTCCCCGTCACCTGCAGAGCGCGACGCCCTCATCGCGCGCTTCATGACCGAGCGCGGGCTCAAGTCGACCCGCCAACGCAGCTTGATCATCGAACTGTTCTTCGGCCTCGAAGGTCACCACTCGGTTGAAGAACTGTGGTCGAAAGTACGGGTGCAAGACCCGAAAGTGTCGGTCGCCACGGTGTACCGCACCATGAAGCTGCTCGCCGAGAGTGGCCTGGCCCATTCACACGCCTTCGGCGACGGCCAGACCCGCTACGAGCCGGCCATTGGCCGTGAACACCACGACCACCTCATTTGCACCAGCTGCGGCACCATCATCGAATTCGAGAACGACCGCATCGAGTCGCTCCAAGACGCCGTCGCCCGCAAGCACGGCTTTCAGGTGAAGTCGCACAAGATGGAGCTCTACGGCCTGTGTCGCAATTGCCAGAAACTCGCGTGAACGGGCTTCGGCTCGTCGCGGTTCTCGGCCTCGTTTCAACGCTCCTCGGGTGCGCCCACGTCGACCCTGGCCCGTTGCCCCACTTCGAGTCGTGGGCTCCGTATTTGCCCCGCGATTCGGCCTCGGCCACCCCATTTCAGCCCGAACGGCTCCGCGGCAAAGTCGTACTCGTCACCTTCGTCTCGAGCTGGTGTTTTCCCTGCTTGGCCGATTTCGTCACGCTCACCAAACTGCAAACCGACCTCGGGCCGCGCGGCTTTGCGAACGTGCTCGTGGGCATGGACCTCGAGGGGCACCGCGTGCTCGACCCCTTCGCCGCGTCGTACTCGCTCCAGTGCCCGCTCGTCGTGTCTGACGAACGGCTGCGGGCTGGCCAAACCCCCTTCGGCCACATTCGCGAACTGCCCACCCGGTTTCTCTTCGGCCGCGACGGTCGGCTGGTCGACGGGTACACCGGCATCGTCGCTTACGAAGCGCTCGAACGTGTCGTCAAAGCCGCGCTCGAAGAACCCACGCCTGTGCGGTAACTGGAGCGATATGCAACCGTGAGGTTGCGTTTTGTCTGGCGGTCAGGCATGGTCATGCGCAACCAGGAGGTTGCGTAAATGCCGAACGACACCAAGAACCGCATTGAAAAGCGAATCGAACTCAAAGCCCCAGTCACCCGAGTGTGGAAAGCGCTGACCGACCACCGCGAATTCGGCGAGTGGTTTCGGGTGAACGTCGAGGCACCGTTTGTCGTCGGGCAGTGGAGCCGGGCGAAAAACCTTTACCCCGGCTACGAACACCTGGTGATGGACATGAAGATCGAAGCGGTCGAACCCGAGCGCCGCTTCGCGTATTCGTGGCACCCCTAC
>JBGAIY010000723.1:0-2111 GCA_044225205.1 Myxococcaceae bacterium
ATTCGAACACGGCGGTGCCGGCCAGGCATTCACCGTTCGAATCACAGCAGCCGGAGCAGGTCTTCGCTGAGCACGGTTTGACGGTCGGCCCGCACGCGTCGAATGAAGCCACGGCCAGCCCGACCACGAACACGAAGACGACCGCTCGAGCAGACAAAGCCATGGCCGGCGGAGCCTAACCCAGCTCGGGTACCGCGCGTCAGGCGATCCACCCTCCGCCGAGTACCCTTTCGCCGTCGTAGAAGACGGCGGCTTGGCCCGGAGTCACCGCCCGGGCGGGGGCGGTCAGCTCGACCACGTCGAAGCCGCGCGGGTCTTTGGTCACGCGCGCGGGAGAACCGGCATGCCGGTGCCGAATTTTGACGGTCAAGTCGCGGTTCATGGGCGCCGCCCCGTCGACCCAGTGCGGGCGCAGCAAGTGAAAGGTCGACCGCTCGGCCTGTTCGGCGGGGCCGACCACCACGCGGTGGGTGTCGGCCTCGATGCGCTGCACGTACAACGGCTGGCCCTGGGCCATGACGTTGAGCCCACGGCGCTGGCCGATGGTGTACTTGTGAATGCCTTCGTGCTCGCCGAGCACTTCACCTTCGGCGCTGACGACTTCACCTTTGGGCTGCGGGCCGGCGACTTTCTCGACGAAGCGTGCGTAGTTGCCGTCGGGCACGAAGCAGATCTCCATGCTCTCGGCTTTGTGGGTGGTGACGAGCCCGTGCCGCTCGGCAATGGCCCGCACGTCGGCCTTCTTCATGTGCCCAATGGGAAACACGAGGTCTTTGAGCTCGTCTTGCCCCAGGGTGAACAGAAAGTACGACTGGTCTTTCGCCGCGTCGAGACCGCGCTCGAGCCGGTAATGCCCGTCGGTTTCGAAGACCTGGGCGTAGTGGCCGGTGGCCAACTTCGCGCCCAACGCCCGCGCGCGCTTGAGCAAGAAGCCGAACTTCACGTCTTGGTTGCACGCCACGCAGGGTATGGGCGTCTTGCCGTTGAGGTACGAATTGACGAATGGGCTGACGACCCGGTCTTTGAACAGCTCTTCGACGTTCGCCACGTAGAAGGGGATGCCCAAGGTCTCAGCGACCGCCCGCGCGTCGTCGATGTCGTCGGGGCTGCAGCAGCTGCCGCATTGAGCGGTGCTCTCGTAGCTCCAGACCCGCAACGTCATGCCGATCACTTCGTGGCCTTGCTCCTTGAGCAGGGCCGCGGCAGCCGAAGAATCGACCCCTCCAGACATGGCAACGACAACTCGCATGCGGGCCTAGATGCCACCTTGTCGAGGTTCCTGAAAGCCCCTGGTCTCCACACCTTTCCCACAGGGGTCATCAGGGCTACTTTCGGCTGTCACCACTTCGTTTCGCAGTGCGTTGGGCCGAACCACACAGAGCAAGACCTTGAAATTACTCGCATTTCTTGTGTTTTCCACAACCCAGGCCGGCCCAGAGGCCGCTCCGAGAGCGCCGTGTGGGCAAATTCATGCCCCCATTGTGGACAACCCTGTGGGAAATGATTTCAGGCCTGTCGGCGGTGCCAGGCGAGCAGCTCAGCGGTGAGCGCGTCGACGGTGTTGGCCTCGGGTCGCGCCAAGACGAAATCGACCAGGTGTTTGGTCGCGTCACCGACGAGCTTCGACGGCCCGACCTGCAGCGCCGACATGATGGCGCGGCCGTCGAGCTTGAGCGCCTTGGCGTTGAGCGGTGGGTTGGTCGACAGCACGGCGGCGAGGCGCGAGGCCCAGGTACCGTCGGTGTGAAAGGCCCGGTTCACCGCGAGAATCGAATCGACGAAAGCGGGGTCGACCTGCGCGAGCCAACGGCGAACGGCTTCGTCGCTCGCGTTACCCGGAGGGAGCGCGCGGTGTTTCACCAAGTGCGCGGTGGTCTCGGCGTCGTGCACCGAGCACTTGAGACGAAGGAGCGCGGCCTTGGCATCACCAGCGGGCTCGGCGGCGAGCAGCACCGCCAGGCGAACCGGCAGAACGGCGTCGGCGCGCCCCACGGCGTCGACGTCGGCACCGCGCGCTTCGGGCAAAAACACCTCGAGCAGCGTCGTGCGCTCGAGCAACTGCAGGCCCCACTTCACTTTGGGGGCCAAGAGCAGCTTCACGAATTCTTGGT
>JBGAIY010000724.1:0-2104 GCA_044225205.1 Myxococcaceae bacterium
GTTCGCTGCTTCAAGGTGCCCCAAGCGGCCGGCTCACGAGCAGCTCGGTGCGGCGCGCGCCTTGGGGCGCGTCGGGAGAGATCAGCCGGGTCGCCGCGTACACCGACACGCGCACGGCCCGTTGCTTGACGGCCTCGGTTTCGTGAAGCCGCCACCACGCCTCGAGGCGCTCGGGGTCACGGCTGCGCCAGACCGACCACATTTCGCTCCATTCGTGTTGGCCGCGGGAGGGGTCGTTGAGAAACGAAGTGTCGAGTTCGTGGAGGGCACCGTCGGTCGCTTCGGTTTCGGCGACGAGCACGGGCGCTTCGGGGCCAGGGTCGTACCGAAACGTCGGGTAGCAGGCGAACGGCCAGGCGTATTCGAGGCCCGCGAAGCCCGTGACGACCTGGCCCACCACAATGACGGCGGCCGCGAGCGCAGGCAGGGCGAAGGCGCGGTGGGGCGCCGCCGGTGGTGCCACGCGGCCTCCGCTCCAGGGCACGAACACCAGGTAGCACCACCAGAGCGAAGAAAAGTTGATGAACAAGAACAACGAGGTGGCGAGGTGAAACGCGAGCATCGCCGCGACGGTGGGCAGCCGCGTTCGGCGAAAGAGCACGAGCGGCAACGCCAGCACTTCGAACACCAACACACCGAGGGCCCCCCAGTGAAGCAACGTGGGCCACCGGTCGACTCGAAAGGCCGGCAGGCGCGCGTGTTCGAGCCATTTGAAGTGCAGTTGGTGCAGCAGGTTGTCTGAGAACGCCCAACCGAGGCCCAGCTCGCGCCACTTCCACCACCCGGGGAAAAAGAAGATCAGCCCGATGCAGACCCACGCGGCGCGCACCGGTACGCCGACGGCGACGCTGGGGGTCGACGCGGTCGATGGCAAGAGCGTTTGGTGGCGCCGCCAGGCGTCGAGCGACAGGGCCGCGCCTCCGCCGGCTGGGGCGGCGGCCAACAGCACCGAAAACCACCACAGGTGGTGGGTGTGCACGCCAGACCCCCACTGTTGGGGCAGGGCCAGCACCACCAGCAGCAAGGCCGACGTCAGCACCATGGTGACGCGGGTGAACAGGCCGACCAGCGCCAACGCCGCGCAGCCCCAGACGGCCCACCGGAGCCCCTCGGCTTGGGCGGCCGAGGTCGGCAACCAGGCCGAGGCCCACCCGAAGCCGGCCGGAGCCGTTCTCAACGAGGGTGGGAGTTCGGCGAAGCGGGGCGCGTCAGCCACTTCGACGGCGTGCAACACCACCCACATCACGGTGATGCGAAAGACCGCCAATTCGAGGGGCGTGGCGGCGACCCACGAAACGAGCGCCGCCTTCAGCCTCAGGCGAAGACTCCAGGGTCGATGCCTCGCGCGCGCAAGGGGTCGAGCACGTGGGTTTGCAACGAGCGGCGAGCGAGGGCGACGTAGCTGACGCTCTCCATCCACCCGAGGGCGTCGGCGTCGAGCGCGTTCGGGGTGGCTGAGCTCGGGCCCAGCCGCTGCCAACGCTCGACGACGAGCGAAATGCTCTGACGGGCGATGAGGGCCAGGCGCGCTCGTTCTTCGGCCGTCAGTTGCTCTTGGGCCCAGTCGAGAAACAGCCACCCGAACTGCCCGTGGGCGGCCTCGTCTTTGACGATGCGAGCGAGCACGGCGCGAATGAGCGGGTGTTTCGACGCGTGCCACGAACCGCGCAACATGGGTATCGACAGCGCCTCGCCGACGCAGAAGTAGCGCACGACGAGTTCGGCGGCTTGCTGAATGGCGGGCAGGTCGGGGTCGGGGTCGAGAATCAGCCGCCGGGGGTCGTGCATGAGCTTGACGCCGCCGCCCAGCTCGGTGACGAGCCGGGCACACAGTTCGACGTGCACCATTTCGTCGAGCGGAAAGCGGGCGGCCATGCTCACCAGGTCGAGCGGCGCGCGCGCGGCGATGAGCGCCTTCAGCGTCGCCGCGCAGGCCGCTCCGGTGCGGTGCTCTTGAAAGGCCGCCTCGGTCCACGTTTGGCGGGCGGCTTCGACGAGCGAACGGGGGTACCGCGAAGCATCGAGCGTGCCCCACGGCAAGGCGTCGACTTCGGGGCGCAGCTTGCGGTAGCGGCGCTCGACCGCGCCTCCGTACAGACTGAGC
>JBGAIY010000152.1:0-15977 GCA_044225205.1 Myxococcaceae bacterium
GACGCCCGCCCCGGCCCCACCCGCGCCCCCATTGGCGGCAATGACTCCCCGCAGGTCGATTCGCGGGGCGCTGATCAACACGGTGCCGCCGGCGCCGCCGCCACCTCCAGCCCCGTGCCAGACGCAGGAGCGGCCGCCTTGGCCGCCGCCTCCTCCGGCCACGACTTGGCCGAGCGAGCCGACGGTGACACTGCCCAACGAAAACAAGAGCACCGCGCCGCCTCCGGCGCCACCCCTGGCGGCCTCGCACGAGTCGACGCCCCCTGGCCCCCGGCGCTTCCTCCGACGAGTCGGAGCAGGTTGGCGTCGTACGTGAGTGCGCCGGGCAACCCACCGACGACTTCGTTCGTCGCGCCGCCAACGCCTCCCGCCGCTCCGACGGTGGCGTGACCAGCACCGCCGCCGCCGGAGTTCATGTGAATTTGAAGATTGCTGCGACCCGAACCGCCGGCGCCGGCCCCTTTGCCCGGAGCGGAACCCCCGGGCCCGGGTTCGACGAGGTGGGCGCCGACATCGAGAATGCCGGAGACGGTGACGGAGTCACGACCGAGGAGCGCGAGCGGCCGCGTGCCGCGCACTCTGACCGTCACGCCCTCGCCGATGCGAACCTGCGCGGCGTGCAACACCAACACGGGGGGCCCATTGATCTGCGGCCAGACATCAAAAGGCATGCCCGTGGGAGGCGAATCGGTATCAACCACGCCGGTGAGCTCAACGAGTTCGTTGGTGAAGAAGCCAGCGTCGGCCACGAGCGGCGGTACGAGCGGCCTGACGGGAGCCACGCACTGGTTGGCCCGCGTGCCAGAAACCAACGCGTACCGACGACCGGTCTCGGGGCAGCGCTCGTCACCAACAGAACAGTGACCGTCGGCTTCGCACCAGCCGTGCACGCCCTGACGGTCGCATTGGGCATCGGCGGCGCAGGTGAACTCGCTTGGCAAGGGGGTGCAGCCCAGCAGCAGCACCCCGAAAGTGAGAACCAGTCGCAAAGCCCCTGAATTGTACACGCCGATGCGGCCTTGCCCACCGCCGCGTTCGCGCCTCGGTGATGCGCCGACGCCTCAGGTTTCGAGGCGTTCACTCGAAGAAAAACGCGGGCCTCGGCAGGCGCCGGGGTTGCACCAGGCCGGGGCATGCGCCTTTCACTTGGAGTGGCACTGTCGACCGTGGTCTTCGCCGGGTGCCTCGAAGTCGCCGGAGGCTCGGAAAGCACTGACGCCGACGCCGGCCGTGCCGTCGCCCACGATGCCGGCTCGCTCGATGGGAGTGTCGTTGCCGATGCCGGCGTTGGCGGTGGGGGCGACGCCGACGCTGGAGGTCGTGACGCGGGCGGCTCCGACGCTGGGAGGGACGGGAGCCAGGACGCGGGCGGAACCGACGCCGGCAGCACCGACGCCGGCAAGCCTGACGCTGGGAGCCGCGACGCGGGCGGTCAGGGCGGGGGCGACGCCGGAGGGGGCGAGCGTGACGGGGGCCCTGGGGGTGGCGCCTCGGGTTCGGTACCGGGCTTCATCGCGAAACTCGCCGACAACACGGTCTACGAGATACCCGACAGCACCCCGACCGCCGTCTTCCCCGATTTTCCTGATCTGTTTGGCTCGCCCACGGCGGCGATTTACGCCTGGTCAGGGGGCGCGTACGACCCAAAGCGTCAGCACTACCTCGTGTGGGGTGGTGGTCACAATGACTACAACGGCAACGAGGTCTACGCGTTTCCACTCTACGGTTCAGAAAGCCCGAAGTGGTTTCTGCTGACGAAGCCCTCACCTCCGACGATGGCGACCCCGACTTCTCCGTCGGTGGCGGAGAACCCCGACGGTACTCCGGCGTCGAATCACACCTATGCGCTTTTGCAGGTAGACCCCTTCGCCGACCGTCTCGTCTCGATGGGGCTGGGGTCGGTCTTCGGCTCGAACGGGGCCGAAGCTGATCAAATTCGGGCGCTCAACCTGGCCACCAACACGTGGGAACCCGCTTCGACCCACCCTTCGGTTTCGTTTGGCTGCGTCGGGTCAGCGACCGCGTTCGACCCGCTCACCAAGCGCATCTACCGCAAAGCCGGCAATTCTCGGCTGGGGCTCGACGTGTACGACGTCGCGACCCGAACCCTCACCACGCTCTCTGACGACCTTTCGACCACGAGCATCGACTTCAACATCGACCTTGACCCTGAGCGAGGCGTCATGCTCGCCATTGGTGGTTACGACTCCAACGGCCCCACCAACAACGGCCACCAGCTCACGGTTTGGAAAACGAAGGCCGCCACGTCGACCTCGGTGCCTGCCGCTTCGTTGACGCCGGCGAATTTTCCGTCGGCCCTCCGCTCGACCAAGCTCGGGTTGGCCTTTCACCCACCGAGTGGCTCCTTTGTGGCGTACGCGAGCGACGGCACGCTCTTTCGCATCGTGCCGCCACCCGACCCGTTCTCACCAACGGGTTGGGTGTTCGAGCGGCTCAGCCCCCAAGGGCCGGCGCTCCCGGCCGACGGTGACCACGGCACCTACTCACGTTGGCGCTGGGCGCCCTACCCCGACGACGCATCGAAGGGCGTGTTCGTCGTCATTCAAGCCGGAGCGGTGACCCCGTTTCCACCCACCAACGTGTTCATTTTCAAGCCGGGGTTTTGAATGCAGAGACCATTTTGGGTGGTGCTGGTGATCAGCTCGGCCTGTGGCGGAGTCGCCGGAGAGCTGGAGCGGGCTCGAAACGATGCGGGCTTCGTTCGCGATGCGGGGGTCGTTCGATTTGACGATGCTGGCTCAACGCCGGTCGACGCGGGTTCGACGCCGGTCGACGCGGGTTCGACGCCGGCCGACGCGGGGCTGACACCGGTCGACGCCGGGCGCGAACCATTCGACGGTGGTGCCCACGTTCAAGACGGCGGCTTTGTCGTCGACTTTCGGGTCTTCAGCACCGCGTCGTCACCGCAGACTTCAGTGCCCGTGACCCTGGGTCAGGTCTTCGCCAAGGGCGACGTGTTCGGCTCGCTGGGGGCGCACTTGTCGACAGGCGCAACCTTGCCGGTTCAGGTCGACCCCAAGGCCCGGTACCCAGACGGGTCGCTCAAGCACGCCATCGTCACCGTGGTCTTGCCTTCACTCTCGGCCAAGGCCGCCGAAACCGTCTCGCTCACGCGGGCGTCGGTCGCGACCGGTTCACCTGTTTCGCTCTCGACCCTGTTGGGAACCGCGTTCGACGCCACCGTGCGCATCACGCAGTCGGGTCGCGTGTACACCGCGTCGGCGCGAAGCCTGCTCATGGCCAACCCGCCCGCGACGTGGCTCGAAGGGCCACTGGTCACCGAATGGCGCGTGGGTGGCCCCATCTCCGACGCCAGTGGTGCCCACCCGCACCTCGCGGTCTATTTTCACGTGCGTTGCTACGCGGGTGCGCAGGCGGTGCGGGTCGACGCCGTCGTCGAAAACGGCTGGAGCTACGTCGACGGTGCCACCGACCAGACGTACGACGTGCAATTCGAGGTGGGCCAACAGACCCGCTCCTCGACGACGGGGCTCAAGCACTTCAGCCATGCCCGGTGGCACCAAGTGGAGTGGTGGGGCACCGCCGCGCCCGCGACGAACCCCCAGCAGAACCGGAGCTATTTGACGAACACCAAGGCGGTGCCGCGATACCTGCCGTTGACGCCCACCGAAGCCCAACTGGCGAGCCTGACGACGTCGGTCGCCCCCATGACCAACGGAGATTTGGAAGACTACATGCCCACGGGAGGCCCTTCGTCGAGCATCGGGCCCTTGCCGGCATGGGCGACGGCCTGGGTCTTGTCTGAAGACGACCGGGCGCGGAGATCGACGCTGGCGAACGCCGATGCGGGCGGAGCGTATTCGATTCATTTTCGAAACGAACGGTCGGGAGAGCCGAGTTCAGGCTGGCCCGTGTCGATTGCCGACCACCCGAACGCCGGTACGAACGGCGACTTTCCGTCGAGTTCGACGACGACACCGTTGACCGCCGACACCGCGCATCAGCCCTCGGTGGCGTACCTCGCGTATCTCATCACCGGCGACCTCTTCTACCTCGAGGAACTGCAGTTCTGGGTTCACTGGAACTGGCTCAACGGCAACGAAATCTCCGTCAATTGCCGGCAGCGAGAGGCGGGGCTCGTCAACTGCCACCAAGAACGAGGGCAAGCGTGGGCGTTGCGAGAATTGGGTCGAGCCGCGTGGGTGACGCCCGACGCACACCCGCTCAAGGCGCTCTACCTCGCGGCGCTCGACGCCAACCGGCGGTGGTATGCGAGTACCTATTTGCCGGGCGGGTCGAGCCACAATGTGTTCGGCGCCATCGACCGAGGTCTGCTCGGCACCGAGAGCGGCCGGCAAGAAACCAAAACGTGGATGGACGACTTCTTCACCTGGGCGGTGGGGCACTTGCTGGAACTCGGCTTCAGCGACTGGCGACCGCTGCTCGACTTCAAATCGGCGTTCGTGCTGGGCCGGCTCACGGGCAATGACTTCTGCTACATCATGGCTGGCAACGACACGATTTCACTGGCGACGGCCGCGACGGCACCGTGGCGAACCAGCTGGGCGGCCGTCTACCAAGCCACCTTCGCACCTGAACTGACGACCGCGCCCTGCGGCAGCCAAGCCATGGCCAACGCGTTGTCGGCCGCGAATGGGGCGACCTACCGCGCGGGCGAGATCTTCAACTACGCCTCGATGGCGGGGTCGCGCCTGGCCATCATGCATTCGGCGACGGCGGTTCTCGTCGACCAGGGCGTGCCGGGTGCCGACGCCGCTTGGAGCCGAGTGAGAGGGTCGACGGTCTTGCCCGACTGGTCGGAGTACCAGAACTTCGCGCTCCAGCCGCGGTGACACCTGCTGCGCGCGCGCCTCGGGTGAGACGTCGAGGCCGCAGGTGGGTACGGCCGGGGGCCGCGCAAGCTTCGACAACACGGCCGATCGAAGTCGGTACGGCCGCTGCAATCCCCCACCTCATGAATGGCGATACCAAACGGTTGTTGATGGGAGCGCTCTGTTTCACCTTGAGCTGTGCACAGACGCACGCACCAGACGAGGGGCCTCGAGAGCGCACCTATTCCCTCACGGTCTCAGGCACCTCGGCGAGGTGGGCCGTCGGCCAGAGCGCGCAACTGCAGGCGGCGTTGGTCGACAGCAACGGGGCACCCTTCGTCGGCCTGATGACGATGGCGTGGTCGAGTTCAAACCCGGCCGTCGTCAGCGTCACCGAGAGTGGCAGGCTGACCGCTTTGGCCGTGGGGGCCGCGACCATTACCGCGCGGGCGACTCAGCTCGACACGGGCGCCGTCGCGAGCGCGACCATTGCGGCCGTGGTGACCGCGAGCGCCGACACCGAGCCACCGTCAATGCCACAAGCCGTGACGGCCACGAGCCCCAGCGGCAGCACCGTTCGGCTCGAATGGGTGGCCTCGACCGACAACGTCGCCGTCACCACCTACTTCATTGACCGCGACGGCCACCGAGTCGGCACGACGTCGACGAACAGTTATGCCGACACAGGGCTTCAGCCCGCGACCTCGTATGGCTACTCCGTCAGCGCCGCCGACGCCGCGGGCAACGTGAGCGCGCCGAGCCCGGTGGTTCAAGTCACGACCCTCGCGGTGGCTCCGCCGCCGAGCGGCCTCGTCGCCGCGTTTGGCCTCAACGAAGGCGGGGGCAACGTGGTGAATGACGGCAGCGGGCACGGCCATCACGGCACGATGCAAGGGGCTCAGTGGGGCCCAGGGGTCAACGGCGGCGCGCTGGTGTTCGCCAACACCGGCCTCGTGTCGATGGGAGATGTCACCGAACTCGACAGGCTCGGTGCCTTGACCGTTTCAGCCTGGGTCAAGACCAGCTCGACTCCCGAAAAGCACGCGGTCGATAAATCGCACTGCGACGGCAGCGGTGTTTTCGAATTCGGCACGGGCTTTTTCACGCCGGGTCGCGCGACCTTCCTCGTCTACAGTGCGAGCGGCAACCCTTCGTACGCGTACGTCGAAAGCGCGGCGAGCGTGGCCGACGGGGCGTGGCACTTTCTGGCCGCCACGTTCGACGGCGACAACTTGCGCATCTTTGTCGACGGCGTGCTCTCGGCGACTTCGGCAGCTCACCTGGCGCTCGCCTCGACCTCAGACGCGTTCGAACTCGGTGGGCATTGCAATGGGCATTCATACCCATGGGTCGGCGCACTCGACGACGTTCGCCTGTACTCCCGGGCCTTGAGTCTCGCGGAGGTACAGGCAGACCAGGCCACGCCGCTCGGCGGTGAACCTGTCGGTGGCGGGGCTGGCGGTGGCGGTGGCAGCGGCGGTGGCGGGGCTGGCGGCGGGGGCGGCAGCGACGGCGGGGCTGGTGGTGGCGGCGGCAGTTTCGACTTCTTCACGACCTTCGCCGTCGACGAAAACCCGATTTCAGAGGGGGGCGCCTGGCAGCACCTCGCGACAGCATGGCAGCAGGTTCGAACGCAGGGAGGCCACGCTGGGCCGACGGTGAACAGCGCGGGGGGCGCGAGTTCAGGGCCGCCGTTCGATGATTCGTACGCGCACCTCAGCGGCTTTGCAGCCGATCAAGAGGTCGAGGTCACCATTTACAAAGGCGACGCCACCGCCGGAGAAGCGGAAATTCTGCTTCGGGTGACCGACACGGCCTCATCGGTGCGGTGCTACGAATTGCTCTACAACATTCAAGGCTCTGCGGAGATCGTTCGTTGGAACGGCCCACTCAACGACTTCGAAGAGAACCCCGCCGGCACGACCGTCTACCCTTCGCCGCCCGGGGCGGTGAACGGAGACAAACTGCGGGGCCGCATCGTGGGGAACGTGATTGAGTTCTGGTTCGTGCCTTCGACGGGGCCGCAGGCGGGCGTGCCTCACCTGTTGGCGACACTCGACGATCAGTCGTCGCGTCGGGTGACTTCAGGGCAGCCGGGCATGGCGTTCTTTCAACGCGCCAATTCTGGTGAACCCGCGGGGTCGCTCGACTACGGCTTCGCCGACTACGCCGCGCGCTCGCTGCCCTGACGAATTCGAGTTCAAGGGCGGCGCGCGAACCAAACGACCGCGTGGTTGCCCGTGGCACTTTGAGACAGGGCCCGAAAACCAACATCGAGCCCTTGGGCTCGCAACAGGGGGGCGACCTGTTGTTCGATGAACGTCTGGTAGTGCCGTGCGTCGTCTGGGCGCATCGGGGTGTGAAACTCACCCACCCGAGAACGCGTGCGCGCTCTGACCGCGTCTGCCGCCGACAACAGCGCCGCGGCGTGGGCCCGGGTCGCGGCTTCGGCGGCCGCGCGGTGTTCGGGCTTCAGGCGGGCCGGGTCGACTCGGTAGTCGAGTGACACCTCGGTACCCTCGCCCACCCGATTCACCGTCTTGGCCCAGTGCCATTCAATGCCAGCGGTGGCAGAGGCCCTTCGGTCGCGCAGCACGGCGTCGGCGACGGCGCCGGCCGCTTCGGGCGTTGCCCTCCGCAAGCGAAGGGTGCCGGTGAGCCAACCGCTGTGCGCCACCGACGAGAGCACATTCGACCTGATGCTGTGCGCGAAGGCAGCCGGCGTGACGACCGGGCGAGACCACGCCGCCGGACGGGCAGCCGAAGCAGCTGCCGGTGGCACCACCGGCTTGCTGGCGGGAGCGAGCCGACGGGCATTTTCGAGGGCCGCCTCGAACTCGGCGCGGGGTTCGACCCGGCGCGGGTGGCGAAACAGGTCGACCGCTTTGGTCGCGAGGCCGAACCCCGCCAGCACCTGGTCGTGCTCGTGGGTCGTGATCATCTCACGCTCAGCGCTCTCGATGTGCAGCGCCCGAAAGGGGCGAGCCCCGCCGATGTCGACGAAGAGCCGTTTCGCCGCGGCCAAGCCGGTGTCGACCCCCAACGAGCGCGTCAGCAGCGTCTGAGCGAGTTCGACTTTGAGGTGCACCTTGGCCGCGGCAGCAGGAGCCACCGATGCAGCCACACCCAGCCGAACCGGCAGCCCCATGCGGCGTTCATCGCACTCGGTGAGGCCGGAGCGCAAGCCCGCGGCCGCTACGCCGGGGCGGTGTCGAACCGGTAGACCGTGTGACGCGCCGCGGCTCGCTGCCCATAGCTCGTCGCAAAGGCCATGAGCGCCGGGTACGGAGCCACCGGCAGCGTGCCCCGAAAGACGAGGTGGTCGAGCAGACAAAACAGCGTCACTTCGAACAAGCTCACGTCTCGGGCCGCGGGCAGCGACTGGAGCACTTCGGTGAGGTTGAGATTGAGCCATTCGAGAGCGCCCTCGAA
This sequence comes from Myxococcaceae bacterium, assembly GCA_044225205.1. Classification (GTDB taxonomy): domain Bacteria; phylum Myxococcota; class Myxococcia; order Myxococcales; family Myxococcaceae; genus JAEUJT01. The sequence continues at coordinate 8,247 of JBGAIY010000152.1, forward strand.
GCCCACCCGCCCTTTCGCGAAGTACACGTTGTCGCTCGGCAGCTTGCCCACGATGGTGCCGAAGACGAGTTGCACTTGCGCGGCCATGCCATGCCAGACCAGCTCTTGCGCGTTGCGAGAAACGTCGCTCCGCAGCGCTTCGGGCCACACCACCCGCGAAGGCTTGTTTTGAGCCACGGCGAGGTCTTCGAGCGCGCGACAAATGTTCTCGGCGCCGAAGACGAGCGCGCCCGACGGTCTTCGCAGCGTCGGCATTTTGCGGGCGGGGTTGCCGGCGTACACCGCGGCGTCGGCCGAGGTGATGTCGTGCACCGGCACGAGGTCAAGCTCGAGCCCCAATTCGAACGCGACCATGCGCGGCACCCGGGTGAAATGCGAACTGCTTCGGCCAATCAATTCGAGTGCCTGGCTCACTCGGCGTTCGTGCCCGAATGAGCAAAGAACTTCAACGACTTACACGTCTCGTAACGTTTCGCTGCCTCACTTCGTGAAGTGGGCATGACGACTGATGAAGACGACGTGGCGGTGGTAGGCGGCGGGCTCAGTGGGCTGGCGAGCGCGGTGCTGTTGGCGCGAAGGGGTCGCTGCGTCACGGTGTACGAAGGCAGCCCTCGGTTGGGGGGCCGTGCCCAAAGCCCTCTGCTGGGGGGCGTGCCAGTGAACTTGGGGCCCCACGCGCTGTACCTCGGCGGTGACGCCGCCGAACTGTTGCATGAGCTGGGAGTGCCGACCGACGGTGGCCCTCCTCCGACTGACGGGGGTTGGGTGTTTGTCGACGGCGCGTTCGAGCCCCTGCCCTCGACACCTTGGGCGCTCTGGTCGACGACGCTGTTGAATTGGCGTGAGCGCTTCGAATTGACCAAGCTGCTGTTGCCGCTGATGAGCGGGCGCGTGCGGGCGCGGCCCGACGAGTCGCTGGCGTCGTGGCTCGACGAGCGGGTGTCGTCGACGGCGGTACGGGCGCTGGCCGACACGCTTTTTCGGCTGACGACCTATTCAAACGCGCCGAGCGTGATGAGCGCGCTCACGGCCTGCCGGCAGCTCTCGCTCGCCCTGCGAAAGAACGTGACGTACTTGTCATTCGAACGGCTGGTCGACGGCCTGCACCGAGAGGCCGAGGCGACCGGGCGGGTCACGGTGAAACGGTCGGTGGCCGCGCGCGAAGTGGGCGACGACGGCACCGTGCGTTTCGACCACGCAGAGGTGCGCGCGCGTCACGTGGTGCTGGCGGTACCGCTCGAGGCCGCGGCGAAATTGCGACCGCATGACGCGGCGTTGCAGGCCTTTCGGGCCGCGTCGGTGCCCGCGCGCGCGGCGTGTCTCGACGTGGTGCTGCGCCGACTCCCCGACCCACGTCGGCGGCTCGCGCTGGGGCTCGGCGAAGCGCTCTACGCGTCGGTGCACCGCCAAGAACGCGAATCGACCGTCGTGCAAGTCGCGAAGTACCTCGCACCCGGTGAAGCCGGCGCGGCCGCGGGCGACCGGCTCGAGCATTTCTTCGAGGCGTTTCAACCTGGCTGGCGCGACGAGCTGGTCGAAAAGCGGTTCATGCCCGAACTGCGGGTCACCGACGTGCCGTTGGCCGTTCGGTCGGGGCGAGGGTTTGGCGTCGAGGTCGCGCCACGGGTGTCGGCCGCGGCCGACTGGGCTGTGGGTGGTCTGCTGGCCGACGGAGGCCTCACCGCCGCCCGAGCCGTCGTGCTTCGGTGCACGACTGAAACCGAACGCCGAGGTTCGGCGGCGAGCCCTCTGAGCGCAACCGCGCTTCGCTCGACGGTCGAGGCCCGCAGCGCATAACACTTCATTTTGATTCAAGGTTCTGTGTACGCACGCACCATGTCAGCGGGGAGCGATTGGGCGACTCGATTCGAGGCCTGCCAACGACGGCACGGCCGTTTCTTGTGGAGCCTCAGTTACCGCATGACCGGCGTGGCGGCCGACGCCGACGACGTGGTGCAAGAGACTTGGGCCCGAGCCCTCGTGGCGCGGCCGAATGCCGACGTACCGCTCGAACCGTGGCTCACCCGGGTGGCGATGAACGTGGCCCAAGACCGGCTGCGCGAGCGGCAAAAGCGCGGGTACGTCGGGCCGTGGCTGCCAAGCCCCATCGACACCGAGCTCGAAGGCGTCGACGGGCCGGCGGCGGCTCCCGCGTCGGCCCGCTACGAATTGCTCGAGAGCGTCGGGGTCGCATTTTTGTTGGCGCTCGAGTCGCTCACGCCGAACCAGCGCGCGGTGCTCGTGCTGCGCGACGTGTTCGACTTCTCGGTCATCGAGACGATGCAGGCGCTCGGCCTGAGCGAGTCGAGCGTCAAGACCACCCTGCACCGCGCCCGTGCGGCCCTCGAAGGGTACGAGCGCTCGCGGGTACCGCTCAACCAAGCGACGCAGGCGCGCGCCAGAGAGGCCCTCGAGACGCTGTTCACCGCGCTCACGACTGGAGATGTCACCACCTTGACCCAGCTGTTGCGCGAAGACGTGACTTCGTTGAGCGACGGCGCGGGCCAGTACTTCGCGGCGCGCAAGCCGGTCATCGGTCGCGAGCGGTACGTGCTCTACCAGCGACGCCTCATCGAACTGCGGGGGCTGCCCACGTCGTTTTCATCGGTGATGCTCAACGGGCTGCCCGCGTTCGTCTTCACCTTGGCTCCCGGTCGACCCCGTGAACCGGTGCGCAGCACGCTCGGCGTCACCCTCGACCGAGAAGGCCGCATCGCGACCGTCGTCACCACGGTCGCCGACCACAAACTCACCCACGTGCGCTTTGCCGCGGGCGAGGGCTGATGGCGGCCGTCGTCACCGGCGGGCCGAGGCCTCGGCGTTTAGAGGGGCTCGGGCTCATCGGGGCCACCGAGCAAGACCGACACTCGGGCGGCCACGTGAGCGACGGCCATGCTCGCTTCGCGGTTCTGCGCGTCGTTCGAGTGCACGCAGACCTCCCAACGCTCGCTGTCGTCGCCGAGAATGTTGGGGGCCACGGTGAACTCACACTCGTATTCGTCTTCGTCTGCGGGTTGGTCGCCGTGTTCTTCGAGCAACGCCCGCGGTATGACGACGGTGTAGTTGAATGACTCCGCTTCGTCGTCGCCGTCGAGTTCTTCGTCGGGCCACGCTGAATCGTCGTCAACGGGTCGCTTGAGCCGAAGCTCGCGCAGCGTCTTCGCGACGGCTTCGTCGACTTCACTTCGGGTGTAGCGAGCGCGCGGCAGCGGCCACACGTTGTCCCACGACATGCACGCCTCTTCTTTCTCGGTGCCGAGGCGATTCAGCAAATGACACCGCGACCCAAGAATGTTTTTTTCGAACCGCATGCACAAGAGCCGACTGGCGGGGTTCATCATCGACTGTGAAACGGGCGACCTCGACGCCGCGGCGAAATTTTGGTCGGCCGCGCTCGGCATGCCCACGGCCGCGACCGCTGACGACGAAGGCACGGGCTACGTGCCGTTGGCGGCACAGGCTCCGCACACCCTGCACATCGAAGTGCAGCAGGTGAAACACCCGAGCCGAGTGCACCTCGACATTGAAACCGACGACCTCGAAGCCGAAGTGCGGCGCCTCGAAGCGTTGGGCGCCAAGCGGGTCGGGCCCGTGAAGCGCTGGGTGGTGATGGAGGCGCCCACCGGTCAGCGGTTCTGCGTCGTTCGGGCGAAGGCGCCTGACTTCGCCCAAACCGCCCACCCGTGGAAAGAGTGACGGCCACCCATGGCCAACAACAAACCCGAAACGTACGAGCAACAAGTCGCGGCGACCAAGCGCGCCAACGAACGCCGGCGAAAACGCGAAGCCGCTTGGGCCAAGGCGAGAGCCAAGGTGCTCGCCAAGGTTTCCCGGTTTCAAAAACAACGACAGTTCATTGAAATTCGCACCGAAGGGCTGACGCTCATCGTCACGACGGGCACGGTCGGCAAAACATCAGCCACCCAGAAGACCCGCTTGCGCGACGAAAAAGCGCTCGAGCGAGCGGTCAAGCACGCTCGGGCGGGCGCCATTCTGGCGCACTTTCGCAAAGTTCGATCGTTCAAGTGAACCGGGCGCCGCGCGCCTCCCGCGGGCGACCAACGGCCTGTGGCCCGGCGCGGTTTCGACGTCACTGGCCGCACTGCCGGAGGTCATTCTTCGTCGGGCGGGTCGGGTATCGAGTCTTCGTCGAACGGCTCGGCTTCGATTTCGGGGGTGCCGGCGCCCGTGGGCTTCACCTTCGCGACGTCGGGCGGCGCGCCGTCTTTCGACGTGACGTACCACTGGCGACCCTGTTGCAGCCGCGCGCACAGACCTTCGCGTTCCATCGCTTCGAGGAGGCGGCTGAAGGTCGAGAAGCCGGCGTCGCGCACGTCGAAGTCGGGCTCTTTGCGAATGATGGTCTCTTTGATGAGCGACGGGTTGATGGGGCCGGTCGCGCGCGAGAGCAGGCTGGCGACCACTTCTCGGGCAATGAGCGGTATTTCACGCGGCTTGCGCGGAGCAACGGCCGCGGTTTCGGTGGTGGCGGTGCCCGATACGCGCTCGACCTTCGAGCCGTTCGACCCCGACCCCGAGCGCCGGTGGCGGTGGCCGTCGGAGCGCTTCTCGTCTGACTTGAGGTACAAAAATTCGTCGCAGGCTTTCACGAAAAACGGCGACGTCGCTTCTTTGACCGCGAGGCCAATGACGAAGCGGTCGTTTTCACGCAGCTTGTAGGCGAGGGGGCAGAAGTCGCTGTCACCCGAGGCGATGACGAAGGTGTTGATGTGGTGGCGCGCGTAGTTGAGCTCGAGCGCGTCGATGACGAGCCGCATGTCGGCGCCGTTCTTGCCAGCACGGGTCGAGGGCGGCACGTCGACCAGCTCGACGCCGCATTCGTGCAAGTGGGCTTTGGCGTCTTGAAAGCGCGACCAGTCGCAGTACGCGCGGCGAAAAATGATTTTGCCCTTCTCGAGCAACCGGTCGAGCGAGGGCTGCAAATTGAAGTTCGCCGCGGTGATGCCGGTGTTGGTGACGAGGTTTTCGAAGTCGATGAACAGGGCGATGCGGCGTTCGGTAATTTCAGACACACACCCTTGTGTCATGTTTCAAGGCCCGCGGGGTGCGAATCGCCCAGGGGGCGCCGTACGGCCGAGCCTCCATTCTGATTCACTTGGGCTGGCGTGGCGGTAGCGGCCCTTCGCCCGTACCCCTCGGTCTCGTTGCTCGAGCGCTGCCCTGACGGCACGGTGCTTTTGCAGTGCGCTGCGCCAACACCCCAGGGTGATCAACGACGAGCGGCGCGGTTGACTGCCACCCGCCGTTCACTTGTAGGCGCTTGTGCGAGTCAGAATTCGGTGGCGCGCGAGGGTCGCTCTCGCCTTCAATTTCGCCATGGCTTTTCGGGCACAGGCGCTGCTGGTGGTATGGGCCTGCGGGTGCTCGTCGGTCGCGCCGGTGGTGGTGGTTGAGCCGGTCGCGCCCGAGCCTTTGCCGGCCGCGAAAGCGACGCCTGAAGAAGAGCTTGCCGCCGCCTTCAGCACCGGGGCGCCCGAAAAAACCGCGGCCCCGGCGCCGACCGCGGCGCCGCCGGTGAACCCCCGCAAACCCTTTGCCGACGCCATGGCCTCGCGCTCGGTCGAACAAGCGTGTCAGCTCGCCGACACCCTGACCGGCCTGGAGCGGTGGAAAGCGTACGAGCTCGCGTTCTCCTTGGCGGCGAACGAACCGTCGAAAGTCGAAGCCGCCCTGGCCTGGCGCCACGCGTGTGGCCCCGAGAAGCTCGAGCAGTGTCGAGCGGCGGCCTTGGGAGCGCTCGGCCGGCTCAAGTCGGGGGCGAAGCTCGCGTCGACCCTCAAAGCGTCAGACACCTGCTTGCAGCAAGCCGAAGCCAAGGGCAAACCGCAGCCGTGCCTGTCGTTGGCCGACGCCGAACACGACGACGTGAACCTCACGCGCTCGGCCTTGCTCAAGGCCCAAGCCGAACCGGTCGAGCTGCGGCGCGTGGCGTTGCTCGAACGGGTCGTGGCGCGGTGTGAGCGCGTGCAGTGCGCGACCGCCCGGCGCAAAGCGTTGGCGGCGCTCACCGCCATCGACCTGAACGGCAAGCACCTCGACTCAGCCGTGGCCCATGCGCTCAAAGACACCGCGGTGTACGCCGCGACGCTGCCCGAAGCCGAGCGCGCTTGGGCGCGGCCACCCAAAGTCGACCAATTGTGCGCGCAGTTCGACGCGGCGAACGGCGCAGGGGCCTGCCGCAAACTCGAAAAGCAGCAAAACGGCTCGTGGACCTACCGCGACTTCTCGGTTGGCAAAGCCACCGGCACCGGGCTGAGCGCCGACCAGGTGAAGCAGGTCAACGAGCACTACGCGCCCCCGTTGCAAGCCTGCCTGTCGGAGCAGGCGCGGCGGCTGGTGGCTCCCGACCAGGCGCAATACGAGGTGCGGTGGGTCGTTCTCAATGACGGCCGGGTCGGCGAGGTGCACCTCCAGCCCGACCTCGAGTCGTCTGCGCTGGCGGGCTGTCTGCGCCGCCAATTCGTGGTGTGGCGGTACCCGAAGTTCGAAGGAGAGTGGCAAAACGTGCAGCAGGTCTTCACCGTGACCGCGGTCACCCGGGTGCAGGTGAGCCAGAATTAGCGAAGCCCTTCATTTTGTTGGGTTTTCAAAACCAAGGGCTCGCGGGAGCCGTTCGCCGCTGATCGGCGAACTCCTTGACGAGCCGCATCGGTGCAGCATAAAGCCGCCGCCTCTGTTGGTCTCCGGGCTTCCCGGTTGACCAGCCGAGCCACTGTTCAGTCTTTGTATAAGGAGCCACCCCGTGGCCAAGCGAATACCGACGTATCAACCGTCGAAAATCAAACGAAACCGCGCCCATGGCTTTCGCAAGCGCAACAGCACCAAAGCCGGCCGTGACGTGCTCAAGCGCCGTCGGGCGNNNAAAGGCCGTAAGCGTTTGGTGGTGAAGGAGTACCAGAAGTGAAAGTGACTACGCGTTGAGCACGAGCGTTCTGCCGCGGCCTCACCTCGAAGCCGCGCGGGCGCTTCGGCGAACGGGTTATGGGCCCCGAAAACGAGCAGCACGCCAAGGCCCCAGGCTCGTTCGCCTTTCCCAAAGTCGTGCGGTTGCGACGTTGGGCCGAGTTTCTGCGAGTGCAGGAACGCGGGCAGAAAATTTCTGCCGACTGTGTGTTGGTGTTGGTGCTGCCGAATGAGCGCGCCGACGGGTTCACCCGGGCGGGGTTTACGGTGTCGAGCAAGGTGGGCAACGCGGTGATTCGCAACCGCATTCGCCGCCGGTTGCGCGAGCTGTTTCGCACCCGCCGAGCGAGTTTGCCGAAGGGTCTCGACATGGTGTTCATCGCCCGAAACAGTGCCGCGACCGCCGAGTGGCCCACGTTCGTGAAGGCCTTCGAGCGGGTGGCCGCCGAGCTCAAGCGAAAGTTTCCCCAGTCATGAAGGCCTTGGCGGCGGCACCCTCGCGTGGCGTGTGGTCGCAGTGGCTGGTGGCGGTGTTGGTGGCGCCCCTGCGCGCGTACAAGTTGTTCGTTTCACCGCTGTTGCCGCCGGCGTGCCGTTTTCACCCCTCGTGCTCGGTGTACGCCATGGGCGCGCTCCGGGTGCACGGGCCGTTCAAGGGCTTCGCGCTGGCCGTCAAGCGCGTGGCGAAATGTCACCCGCTCCATGCCGGCGGGCTCGACCCCATTCCTCCGCGTGACGGCGTACCCGCCGCGCAGCTGTTGGCTGCTGACCCGTTTCTGTCAGCGAAATTGAGCGAAGCGCCGCCCC
>JBGAIY010000153.1:0-16496 GCA_044225205.1 Myxococcaceae bacterium
GCGTGGTGGCGTTGCTGCTGGTGTGTGTCGGCCAGGGTGCGGTGTTCGGCTTGTGGTCGTTGGGCGTCAAAGCGCTCGAACGGCAGCGCGTGTCGGTGTGGGTGGCCGCCCCGCTGTTGTTGCCCGCCGTCGAAGCAGCCGTGCCCGCCATTTTCCCTTGGAACGTGGGCATCGTGGCGTGGCGGCTGTGGCCGTTGACCCAAGTCGCCGAACTGGGAGGCCCGGCCGCCGTTTCGAGTCTGGTGGTCGCGTTGAACTTGCTTGCCTGGGCCGCGATCGAGCGGGCCCGAGGCCAGTCATGGCGCTCCGGCGCTCGGCCAGCTGCGGGCGTCGTGGGGCTCGTCGTGGCGCTCGGGTTGGCTCGGGCCGCCCACATTTCTTCAATTCAAGGCACGAGCGAGCACCTCTCAATCACCGCGGTACAACCGAATTTCGGCATTCTGTCGGCCGAAGAGCGCAAGCAAAACGGAGAGGGCTACATCGCCAAGCTCAGAGAGGTGACCGACACCGCCGTCGAGGCCGGAGCGCAGCTCGTGGTGTGGCCAGAATCGTCGTTTCCATTCTTGTTCGACCGGCAAATCGAGCGCGAGTTCGCCGTGGGCCACCCGTGGGAACTGCGAAAGCGCCGCAGCGCGCGGTTGCTCTTCGGTGCCCTCACCCACCGCTTCGGAGACGGGGTCGTATTCAACAGCGCGGTGCTGCTCTCGGGTGACGGCCGGGTCGCCGGTCTCTTCGACAAGCGCCGCCTCTTTCCTTTCGGAGAGTACATTCCTTTCGCGCAGCAGTTTCCCTCCTGGGCCAAGTCGATGCGCGCCGACATGCCCGACTGGCCCGAAATCGAGCGGGGGGGGCCGCGCCACCTGCTCGTCGACGGCTCACTCAAGGTGGGCGCGCTCATTTGTTACGAAGACGTCTTCTCGGCGCCTGAATTTGCCGACGCGAACTTGCTCGTCACCGTCGCCAACCACACCTGGTTCGGCGGGGGAGCCCCTTCGCTCGCGCTCGCGTTGGCGACGTTGCGCGCGGTCGAGCTGCGACGGGCCTTGGTGCGTTCGACCAACACCGGGGTCAGTTCGATCACCGACGCGTTGGGGCGGGTGTTGGCGGTCAGTGCCCCAGGCCAAGCCGGAGACGCTCCGGCGGTGATTTCGGCCGCCGTGCCGCTGGTCGAAACCGCGTCGCTTGGGCCGCTCGGAGTGAGGGCGTTTCCCTGGGGGTGTGCGTTGGTGTTGGTGGCGCTGCTGTGGCGGCGGCCTTCTGCGCAGGCGGGGTGACCGCCGAGGAGAGCAGGCTGCTAGCGCGCCTCGACCTGGCTGGTGCGCCGACGCGCCATCACGCCTCGAACCAACAACCACGCGTTGACCGCCCCGAACGCCACGAGCCCGCCCAACCACACCATGGTCGAAACGCTGGTGCCGGGTCGCTCTTCGGCGAGCAGCACCCACTGGGCTTTCACTTCACCCCATTTTTCATGCTGTACGAAGGCGTCTTCGAATTTCGAGGCATCGGAGCGACTCAGCAACCGGCCCCGCACCGAAAACGGGCGCTGGTCGGGCTGAGGGGGCGTGGTGCCCACTTTCCACGGCTCGTTGGCGAAGGCCGCCCGACGCACCAACAACGGCGTGTCGCGCAGACCGACCGCGACCATGGTCGTGTTCTGCTCGAGCCAATACGCGCCCCGAACGGTGGGGGTGCCGTGAACTTCGGCATACCGGTTCGACTGGGCCAATTCGAAGTGGTACCCGCCCTCGGCCCCCAGGTTGATGGGCTCTTTGGGCGAATAGAAATATTCGAGGTCGGCGCGCTGCAAGGCCAAGAGGCCGACCGCGGCCACCAGACCCACGGCCGCCACCGACGGCAACACGCCCACCGAAGCGGGCCGAGCCAACTTGGCTTCGAGTTGCGCGAGCCGCTTCTCGCGCTCGCCACCGAAAGAAGAGTCGTCGCCCATGGGGCGCCGTCTTACCTCACACCAACGGAGGGTTCTTCTTCGCTTCTTTCTCTTTGTCTTTCGCGGCCTTTTCAGCCTTCGCCGCAGCCTCGTCGATCAGCTTGCTCGGCGACACGTCGGGGATGTTGAAGATCTTCTTGAGGTCGAGCTCGATGTCGTTCTCGGTCACGCCCTTGGCGAACGCCAGCTCTTTGATGAGCAGCGACCGCGCGGTGTCGAGCATTTTGCGCTCGCCGAACGAGAGGTCTTTGTCACCCTTGAGCAAGTACAGGTCGCGCAGCACTTCGGCGATTTCAAAGACCGACCCGGTCTTGATTTTTTCCATGTACTCGCGGTACCGGCGGTTCCACGTGGTCGAGTCGACTGAAATGTCTTTCTCTTTCAGAATCGCGTAGACCTGCTTCACGTCGTCTTCGGAGATGATTTCGCGCAGCCCCACCTGGCCAATCTTGTTGATGGGAATGAGAAACCGACCGCCGTTCTTCTCGAGCATCTTGAGCACGTAGAACGACTGCCGCTGGCCAGCGACCTCTTCGTGAGCGATTCCAACGACTTCGCCCACTCCGTGGCCGGGGTACACTGCCTTGTCACCGGGTTTGAACATCATGTTGTTTAGCCCTGTAGCACAAAACCGGCTTGACTACAATCGACCACCCCTCGTAACCTCCTGAAAGGTCGTGGTGGAGGTGGGCGGGTGGAGCAATGGTCGGTGGTATCGCTGGGCAATCGCCCTGCGATTTTTCCAGTATTGCTGTTCACGGCAGGCGTCGCGACTGGGCCCGAATGGGGCTTCGGGTGGGCCCCGTGGGTGACCTTCTCGGTGCTTTGGGCGGCGGTGAGCTGGTGGCGCGCGCCGCGCGCGGGTTCGCTCTGGGCGCTGTTGGCCGCGAGCTTTTGCTTGGGGGCGACGGTCGCCAAGCTGCACCGTGACTCGGTCTTCGGGGTACCGGCCAATGAACCGGCGGCGGTGCTGCTCGAAGGCGAGGTCGAAAGCGTGCGTCTGAGCGACCGAGGCCGGTCGGTCGTGCTCGAGGTGAGTCGGGTCGACGAGCGACCAGCGCGGTTTCGCGCGGCGCTGTTCGCAACGGCCGGCACGCCGACCGCACGACTCGAAGCCGGTCAACGGGTGGTGGTGCCGGCCAAGACGAAGCGGCTGAGCGCGCCCAACAACCCGGCTGAATACAGCGACTTCACCGAGCGGGAGCGGCAGGGCCAAGTCGTCACCGGTTCGTTCGACGCCGAGCGGCTGCTCGTGCTGTCACCGCCCTCGTGGCTGGCGCACTGGCTGGGCACGGCCCACCAGGCGCTCAAGGCGCGCGTCAGTGAATTGAGCGACCGCCCGGCCGCGAACGCGCTGTTTCTGACGCTCGCCGCCGGAGAGCGGGCCGACCTCGGTACCCAACTCGAAGACGAGTTCGCCCGCAGCGGGCTCGCGCACATTTTGTCGGTCAGCGGGCTGCATGTCGCGGTGTTGGCCCTGGCGCTGTTGGCGGCCGTGCGGCGAGGCTTGGTGTGGTTGCCAGGGCGTCGGTGGCGTCGGGTCGACGCGCGGCGCTTGGCCGCTCCGGTGGCCGTGCCGCTCGTCTGGGCGTACGTGGTGTTCACCAACGAGCAAGCGCCCGCCGTGCGGTCGGCGGTCATGTGCACACTCGTGCTGGTCGGGCTGTCGATTCAGCGGCGGGGCGACGCGCTCAATTCGCTCGCGATCGCCGCGGGCGCCATGGCGGCGGTCGACCCGTCGGCCGTGTTCGACCTGTCGGTGCAACTCTCTTTCGTGGCGGTGGCGTCGCTCATCGTGTTGGGGCCGGCGTTGCGTGAGCTGGTGGCGTTGCCCAAGCCCGACCCACGCCTCGCCGGTTGGGCCCGCCGGTGGGGCCAGGCCAAAGAAGCCGCGCTCCAAACGTTCTTGGCTTCGGTCGCCGTCACCCTCGCCGGCCTGCCCTTGGTGCTCGCGGCCTTTCAGCGCGTCGGGTGGGCGGGCCTCGTGTCGAACGTCGTGGCCTTGCCGCTGTCGGGGGCGCTCACCTTGACCGCGGCGCTGGGGTCGGCCACCTTCGTCACCTGCCCACCGCTTTCGACGCCCCTTTTGTGGGTGGGCGTACAGCTGTCGGAGGCGTTGCTGTGGTGCGCGAAGTTGTTCGCTTCGCTCCCGGGGGCGACTTGGGCGTTGCCCGGCATGCCCCTGGCCCTCGCCCTGGCGTGGTGGGGCGGCCTCGGCGCGTTGGCCTTTTCGACCGGGCGTTGGCGGCTGCTCGCGCTCGCCACTCCGCTCGCCGGCTTCATTCACGTGGGTGCGTGGTTCGACCCGGCCCCGTCGGGCATGGAGGTCACGTTTCTCTCGGTCGGCCACGGTGACGCCATCGTCGTCAGCTCGCGCGGGCACCACGCCCTGGTCGACGCGGGAGGCGTGCCCAATGGTGCCGATACCGGCGTGCGCATGGTCGTGCCTTTTCTTCGAGAACACCGAATCGATTCGCTCGATTTGGCCGTGCTCTCGCACCCCCACCCCGACCACGCCCTCGGGCTGATGTCGACCTTGCGAGCCGTGCCCACCGAGCGGCTCTGGTTGCCGGCGGGGGCCGACGCGGGCCCACTGGTCGACGGCGTCGTTGCCGCCGCCGGGCGCGCCCGCGTCGAGCGCGTCGAAGTGGGCCACTCCGCGCTCACCGTCGGAGACGCGACCGTCGAGGTGCTGGGGCCACCGAATGACCGAGTCTTGCTCGAGTCAGAAAATGACCGCTCGGTCGTGTTGCTCGTTCGTCATGGGCAGGTGACGGTGCTGCTGGCGGGAGATGTCGAAGAAGCGGGCGAAGAGCTGGTGAAGACCGGCCCGGTCACGGTGATGAAAGCGCCGCACCACGGTTCACGAACGAGTTCGTCACCGCCGCTGCTCGAACAGGCGCGGCCGCGCTTCGTGGTGTTCTGCGTGGGCAAGAACAACCGGTTCGGCTTTCCCCACTCCGAGGTCGTCGAGCGGTATCGCGCGCTGGGTGCCGAGTGCTTTCGAACCGATCTCGACGGAGCCGTTTATTTTCAAAGCGACGGCCATGACGTGAAAGTCACGACCTTTCACCCCACCGCGACGTCGTCAGTCGCGCAAGGTCGGCACCCGCGCCCGACGGCGGGCCAGCGCGAGCACGATGACGGTGAGGGCGACGCCCCCTGACGCGAGCCAAGGCCACAGACTCGGGTCTTCACCCGCTGGTTCGGGCGTCGGGCGCTGGGCGACGGCGGCTCCGGCATCGACAGGCTCATTTGGAGCGGCCGGCTTGGCGTCGGCGACGGGGTCGGCCGCTCGGGGCGACTCGGTGGGCGCGGCCGCTGCAGCTGGCTGCGGCTTCGGCGGTGTTTTGGCGGAGTCGACGGTGGTCGGCGCCGCGGCGGGTGCGCGCTGCACTTCGGCCAACCGGGCCGCTTCTTCGGCCTTGGCCGCGGCGCGCTGTTCTTCGAGTCTCGCGGCTTTTTCGGCGGCGAGGGCCGCGGCGAGCTCGGCGGCCTTCGCTTTCTCTTTCTGGTCTCCGACCGGAGCCCCGGCGTCGGCCACCACGACCGCCGCCCTCTTGGCCGGTTCGGGCATCTTGCCGTCGTCGAGTTTCGCGACCATGACGGGGGCCGCGGGCATGCGCAGCGTGAACCGCTTGGCGATGTCTTTCTGGTTCGAATCGCGGGCGGGCACGACCTGCACCTGCACCTCGAGGCCACTGGCGACGTCAAACGAAGCGTCTCCCCCGATTTTCCACTTGTAGCCGCCTTCGTCGCTGAGCACGGCCGAAGCGCTGCTCGAGAACACCAGGCGCGCCGACACCTTGTGTTTGCCGGGCGTCACGTCGCCCGAAAAAATGGGGTGGCTGCCTTCGCCCGCGAGCACGTTGGGCGCGGGCGCCGTCAGGGGCCTCCCGTCGAGTTCGAAGGTCGCCTCTTCGAGCTTGTAGTTGGGCTCGTCAGGAGACACGAAGTCAACCCGTACCCGCGTTGGAGACGTGCCGACCAATTGCTTGAGTTCGCGCTCGAGTTCTTCACGCGCGCGGCGTTGAACGTCGTCTTCGGCGAACGCCGACCACGAAACGAAAAGGCTGAGTACTGTCACTGCACGCAAGGTCATGCACGGCCCCCGGCCGGTGGTTGTACGACGTTGGTACCCAGATCGACAGCCCTGGTTCATCAGGGCAAGATCATCATCGGGTTCAACGCTGCGGCTTGGCGCAATGCCTTGGTCGACGAGGTCCACTTCGCCGCCAAGCCTGGTAGGTTGGTTGACTTGATGTTTTCTGCGCAGCTGCTCACGCTTGTTCTGACCAAGTCGATTCATGTGACCGAGGGAGATCGCACGGCCATCGCGCTTTTGGGCACCGGAATGGCGGTGGCCCTCGTGGTGCTGGTGCTCGGCAGCTGGGGCCTCGTCTCTTTTTCAGCCTGCTGGTGCTTACCTTTTGCTCGGGAATCGGGGGCTGCTGGTACATGGTGTTTTCGACCTGCGGCCTCCGTGGAGCGACTGCGCCCCTCAGATGCCTGGAACTCGGTACTGTCGAGCGCCTGCCAGGCGCGGTAACGCCCACCCTCGCGAGGCCCTCCCGAACCGACTGGGGCGGTTTGCATGGCGATGTGGCGGCCATGACGCCAATGACGACCTTGCGACGACCTTTTGCGTGGTGGCCATTGCGCTGACGATTGCTTCAGTTCCGTTCTCCTTTTTTCGGCTTCTCCGCCGTCGGCGCCTCGGGGGGCTCTTCATTCCCTGGTACGTGACAACGATTCTTGGGCGCCCTCGTGGCGCTCAACGGTCTCACGACAGGGTGGCAGCGCCGCTTCTCGGTGTGCAACGAGCTTCGGCACCTCGACGCCAACCCGCGAGCGTCGCCGTGAGGCCATCAGCGAAATGGCGAAGAGAAAAGCGCTGACGTTCATCGACGCGCAAAGGCGTTCGATTGCCTGACCCGACGCGGGCATGGGGCTATGGCTGAATCACGTAGTCTTTCACGACGGCCATGTGCTGCATGTTGGTGGCATCGCTGTCAGACGTGAGCGCCGGCGCGAGCTCTGAAATGGGGTTGTAGACTCGCGTGTCGACCACGAGCCCGGCGTTGTAGACACCCAGGCCTATTTTCACCGGCGTCTGCAAGGGAGACAGGCACCGCGAAGCCAGCACCCAGTCGTACGGTTTTTCGCGGCTCGCGTTGGTGCCCTGCTTGCCCGACTGGTCTGCTGGGTGCGGGCTTGACGTGTACAACCGGGCGTTGAGCGTCGAAATCGCCGATTCGCTGCGAGAGTCGGTGTTGAAGTCTCCTCCGACGAGTAAAAAGTCGTTGGCCGGCACGTTCGCGTCGAGAAACCCAATCAACGCCTGGGCTTCGGAGTTTCGGTACGTCGTGCCCTTCGTGAGTAAGTGCAACGAGACGACCCACACGTCACGGGGCCCGGGCAGGTCGACTTTCGCCCAAGTGAACGCGCGGTTGCTCACTTCGGGGTCGACCCAGTCGCCCGAACTGACAATGGGCCAACGAGAAATCACGCCGTTCGGTATCGACCCAAAGGCGCCGCGGGCCCAGTGCATGCCGGCGTCGGTACCGGCGTTCAGCGAATTCGCGAAGGCGCTGATCTGCTCGTCGGAGTTCGTTGAATAGTTGAATTCTTGAATCATCACGATGTCGGGGCGGAGCCCCTGCAAAATGCGTTGCCCTTCGCCCGGGTCGTACGACTGGCCGTTGCCGCTCGAGATGTTCGCCGCGACCACCCGCATGCGAAATTCGGCGCCGACCCAGGCTGGGCCCGGGCAGCCCCCGTCACCTGAAACGCCGCCCGCGTCGACGGCGCCGGCGTCGAAAGTGCCCGCATCGGTCGTGCCCGCATCGGTCGTGCCCGCGTCGAAGGTGCCCGCATCAAAGGTGCCTGCATCGAAGAAACCCGCGTCGCTGCCGGCGTCGGCGCTGCGACCAGCGTCGTTCGCGGCCCCGGCGTCTACCGGGGTGCCTGAGTCGGTTGGAGTGCCAGCGTCTTTGACGGAACCCGCGTCGACCGACCCGGCGTCGGTGGCGGCTCCCGCGTCGAAAGGGGGCCCGGCGTCGGTACCCGCGTCGAAAGCCGACCCGGCGTCGGCGAGCGCGCCGGCATCGACAGGGGCACCGCCATCGGCCACTGACCCGAAAGGAGGCGGAGTGCCGGGGTGGCCGGGGTCAGCGGGCTCCGGTTCACAAGCCACGAAGAGAGAGACGAGCGCGAGAACGACGGGTCGAAGGCGAGTTGAATGAACCACGAAGCGCGGCACCCTAGCCGCTCAGCGAGGCCAGCAACAAGCTTAATGATTTCAGTAACTTACCCCGGCTCTGCGACTCGGGCGCCGAAGAGCCGGTTCACGGCTTCGAGCAGCTCATCGGTGATCTGCACTTTGAGGTTCGTATTGCCGATGAGGGCTTCGGCTTCACCGGGCAGGTGCAACGCGACGGCGATGGGCGTGGCGCCGGCATACTTTCGGGCGATGTCGGCCAGCTTCGAGAGCTTGTCTTCAGTCGCCATGTCGACATGGAGCCGAAGTTCGAGCCGTTTGACGCGCTTCTCCCGCACTTCTTTGAGCGACTGAATGTCGTCGCAAATCAACTCGGCAATGGGGTTTTCTTCGTCGCGGTTGTTCATTTGCACGGTGCCGGTGACGAGAATGGGGTCGTCGCTTTTGAGCAGCGTCTCCCACTGTTCGTAGCCGGGCTTCGGGCCCGCTTTCGTCCACTTGCCGTCTTTGCCCATGACCGACCGCGTGCCGTCTTTGCCGGGAAAGCAGACCAGTTCGACCGAACCCGACAGGTCTTCGAGCGTCACCCAGGCCATGCGCTTGCCGGTCTTCGTCGGTCGCTCGCGCATGACCGAGACGATGCCGGCGATGGTGAGCTTTTCGTCGCGTCGCGCGCGCTGCACCGAAGCGACTGGGCGCGCGTAGCGGCGCAGTTCTTTTTGATACTGATCGAGCGGGTGCCCCGACACGTAGAAGCCAATGGCTTCTTTTTCGAACGAGAGGCGCTCCTTCTCGCTCCATTCTTCGACACTCGCGTAGTCGCCTTGGGTGAGGCCACTCGAAGCCCCCTTGGCGGTGGTGTCGCTCGACCCGAGCAGCCCGAACAGGCTCGACTGGCCGCTCTGCTTGTCTCGCTGGGTCGACGACCCGCGTTCGAGCGCCTTTTCAATGGTCTCGAAGAGCTGGCGGCGCGGGCGACGCTCGAAGTCGAACGCTCCGGCTTTGACCAGGGCCTCGAGCACCTTGCGGTTGACCCGCCGCGAGTCGACCCGTTCGCAGAAGTCGAACATCGACTTGAAGTCGCCGTCTTTGCGCGCCTCGAGAATCGCTTCGATGGCCGACTCGCCGACGCCTTTGATCGCGCCCAACCCGAAGCGAATTTTGCCTTCGACGGCACCGAACGCCATGAACGACACGTTCACGTCGGGAGGCAGCACTTCGATGCCACCCTCGCGGGCTTCGGCGATGTGCGCGACGACCTTGTCGGTGTTGTCTTTTTCAGACGTGAGCAAGGCCGCCATGAATTCGACGGGGTAATGGGCCTTGAGCCACGCGGTGTGAATGGTGATGAGGCCGTACGCCGCCGAGTGCGACTTGTTGAAGCCGTACTGGGCGAACTTCTCCATCAGGTCGAACACGCCGTTGGCGATTTTCGGGTCGACCTCTTTCTTGTTCGAACCGTCGATGAACAAGGCCCGTTGCTTGGCCATTTCTTCGGCCTTCTTCTTGCCCATCGCCCGGCGCAACAGGTCGGCGCCCCCGAGCGAATAGCCGCCCAACACCTGGGCGATTTGCATGACCTGCTCTTGGTAGACGATGACGCCGTAGGTGTCTTTGAGCACCGGCTCGAGCGTGGGGTGCGGGTAGGTGACCTTGTCGCGGCCGTGCTTTCGGTCGATGTACACGTCGACCATGGTGCGGCCGTCTTCGAGTTTCTGGTCGAGCGGGCCGGGGCGGTAGAGCGCGCCCGCGGCGATGACGTCTTCGAAGCACGACGGCTTCATCTTCATCACCATTTCGGTGAAGCCGCTCGATTCCATCTGAAAGACGCCGGCGGTGTCGCCCGAGCTGATCAACTGAAAGGTGTCTTTGTCGTTGAGCGGTATTTCTTCGCGGGTCAGCTGCTTGTCGGCGGGCAGCTTGCGGTTGATGAGGTCGATGGCGTTTTGAATGACCGTCAACGTCTTGAGGCCGAGAAAGTCGAACTTCACCAAGCCGGCGGCTTCGACTTCGTCTTTGGCGAACTGGGTGACCAACACGGTCTCGCCCGACGGCTGGTACACGGGCACGAATTCCCACAGGGGTTTGTCGGCGATCACGACGCCGGCGGCGTGCATGCCGGCTTGGCGGTTCAACCCCTCGAGCGCCATGGCCACCTCGAGTACGTCTTTGGTGGTGATGGTCTTGCCCTCGACTTCGGTGAGGGTCTGCGGGTTGTCCATCATTTCTTTGAGGCGGGGTTCTCCGGCGATTTCTTTCTCGGGGTCTCCGAAAATGGCCTGCTTCAAGGTGATGCCCAGCACTTCGGGCACGAGCTTCGCGAAGCGGTCGCCTTCGGCGAACGGCAAGCCGTACACGCGGCACACGTCGCGCAGCACGCTCTTCGCTTTGAGCTGCCCGAAGGTGATGATCTGGCCGACGTTGTGCTCGCCGTACTTGCTCTGCACGTAGTGAATGACTTCGTCGCGGCGGTCTTGGCAGAAGTCGACGTCGAAGTCGGGCATCGACACGCGCTCGGGGTTCAAGAAGCGCTCGAACAGCAAGTTGTAGGGTATGGGGTCGAGGTCGGTGATGCGCAGCGAGTAGGCGACGATGCTGCCGGCCCCCGAGCCACGACCCGGGCCGACCGGTATGCCGTTCTTCTTCGCCCAGTTGATGAAGTCTTGAACGATGAGAAAGTACCCGGCGAACCCCATTTTTTGAATGACCGACACTTCGAGGGCCAACCGCGCTTTGTAGGCGTCTTGGTCGACCTGGTAGGGCAGCTCACGAAAGCGGGCCTCGAGCCCCTGCATCGACAGCTCGGCCAAGAAGGAGTCGGCGGTGTGGCTCTCAGGCACCTTGAAGCTGGGCAACATGGGCTTGCGCAGCAGTTGCAGCTCTTCGACCATGTCAGAAATGCGCATGGTGTTGTCGACGGCTTCGGGCACGTCTGAGAAGTACGCGCGCATTTCTTCGGGGCTCGACACGTAGAGCTTGTCGGTCGAATGCTTGAGGCGCTTGTTGTCGGCGAGCGTCTTGCCCGACGCAATGCACATGAGCAGCTCGTGGGCTCGGGCGTCTTCGCGTTTGATGTAGTGGGCGTCGGCGGTGGCGACGAGCGGCAGCTCGAGGTCTTTGGCGAGCTGCTTCAAGTTGGCATTGGCTTTGTCTTGTTCCTCCATGCCGTTCCACTGCACTTCGAGAAAGAAGTGCCCGGGCTCGAAGATGTCTTTGTATTGCTGCGCGGCGCGTCGCGCGTGGTCCATGTCTCCGCGAAAAGCGGCGCTCGTGACTTCTCCGCCCAAGCAGGCGGTCAAGGCGATGACGCCCTTGGAGTGCTCCGCGAGCACCTTCTTGTCGATGCGCGGGTGGTAGTAAAACCCGTGCATGTACCCGGTCGACGCGAGGTACCTGAGGTTCGCGTAGCCTTCTTGGTTTTTCGCCAGCAAAATCAAATGGTTCGCGACCTTTTCGGTGCGATCTTCACGCCCTTTTCGCCCGCGACGTAAGCCTCGATGCCGACGATGGGCTTGACCCCGGCCTCTTTGGCCTTCTTGAAGAAGTCGATGGCGCCGAACATGTTGCCGTGGTCGGTGACGGCGACCGAGTTCATGCCCTGGCTTTGACCGTCTTGATGAGGTCTTTCATGCGAATGGCACCGTCGAGCAGGGAATAGAGCGTGTGCAGGTGCAAGTGCGTGAAAGACATGCGGCGTGTAACTCGATTTCGCGGTTTGTGCAGCCTCGGGCGGGCGCTGGACTTGGCGGTCAGGGCGCTGATCAGCCCACGTCTTTTCGCCATGACTGAAACGAGCGACGGGGCGGTCTGCCGCCTCTTGACCCAGGCCGACGCCGACGACGTGCAACGCTTCTTGGGTGAACACGCCGACGCGTCGATGTTTCTGCGTCGAATTCACGCGCGGCGGGTCTCGACTACCGGGGGCAACCCCTGGGGGCCCAATACTTCGGGGCCTTCGAGCGGGGCGCGTTGGTGGCGGTCGTCGCCCACGGGTGGAACGACGTGTTGCTCGTTCAAGCGCCCCGCCACGCGGGGGCCCTGGCCACGGCGACGGTGCGGCATTCGGCTCGGCGAGTGGCCGGCGTCATTGGCCCGCTGGCCCAGGTGCGCCAAGCGCGTGAGGCGCTCGGGTTGGCGGCCGCGTCACCGCTGTTCGACCAAACCGAGGTGCTGTACGCGCTCGACCTGGCGTCGTTGCACGCCCCACCCGCCGCCGACCGCGGTCGCCGAGCGCGCCCTGACGAGGTGCGGTTGTTGGCCGAATGGCACGCGAGCTTTCGCCGTGAATTGCGACTGGCGAGCGAGCGCGAGCTGCGGGTTGACCGCATCGAACAGAGCCTTCGTCACCAAGTGGCCGCGGGCGACGTCTTCGTCTTGCCCCACCCCACCGAGGCACGCCTCGTGGCGTGCTCTCTGTTCAACGCGAAGCTGCCCGACTCGGTGCAAATTGGCGGGGTCTTCACCCCTCCCGCCGAGCGAGCACAGGGGTACGCTCGCGCCGTGGTCGCCCAGAGCTTGCGCCTCGCTCGCGCCGAGGGCGTCAAACGCGCCATTCTCTTCACCGGCC
The DNA here is from genome assembly GCA_044225205.1 of Myxococcaceae bacterium. Lineage (GTDB taxonomy): Bacteria > Myxococcota > Myxococcia > Myxococcales > Myxococcaceae > JAEUJT01. The sequence continues at coordinate 12,739 of JBGAIY010000153.1, forward strand.
AAGAGTCACGCTGGGCCAGGCGCGCCTACGAAGCCCTCGGGTTCGCGAACATCGGCGACTACGGCTTGGTCATGTTCTGACCTTTGACGCACTGAATCATTTCGTCTGGTGCGGTGCACAATTTTCGCGTGCGAATCTTGCTGCGCTGCAACATACAGCCGGTCGTATGAACCCAGGCATTGAATCGATTGGTATCGCCGTGCCCTCGACGTGCGTGCGGCTCGACGCGTTGGCCGAAGCACGCGGGGTGGCGCCGTCGAAATTTCTCGAAGGTTTGGGCACGCACACCATGGGCGTGGCGATGCCCGACGAAGACACCGTGACGTTGGCGGCGCGGGCCGGGCGCATGGCGCTCGAGGCGGCCGGGGTGTCGGGCGACGAGGTGGGCATGTTGGTGGTGGGCACCGAGACGGCGGTCGACCACTCGAAGCCGGTTTCGTCGTTCGTTCAGGGGTTGTTGGGCGTCGGGCAGCGTTGCCGGGTCTTCGAGACCAAGCACGCGTGCTACGGCGGCACGGCGGCGCTGCAGCTTTCGCTCGACTGGCTGCGCAGCGGCTCGGCGCGCGGCAAGAAAGCGCTGATCATTTGTGCCGACATTGCCCGCTATGGGCTCCACACGGCCGGCGAGCCGACGCAAGGGGCGGGCGCGGTGGCGCTGCTCGTTTCAGACACGCCGAAGCTGGTGGCGCTCGACGCGGGCGTCACCGGGGTGTGTGCCATTGACGTGCACGACTTTTGGCGGCCGCTGTATTCGAAAGACGCGTTCGTCGACGGTCACTACTCGGTGCAGTGCTACCTCGACGCGCTCTCAGGCGCTTACGGCCACTACCGAGAGTTGGTGGGCGGGCCGACGGAGGGCTTCAGCGACCGCTTCGCCGCCCTCGCCTACCACGTGCCGTACGGCAAGATGGCCCGCAAGGCGCACCGCCACCTCCGCGCGATGGACGGCGATGCCAACCCCGACGCGAGCTTCGAGCGCTTGGTCGGGCCTGGGTTGGTCTACCCGGCCACGGTCGGCAACATCTACACGGGCTCGTTGTACCTTTCGCTGACCAGCTTGCTCGCCAACACGCCCCACTCGCTCGACGGCCAGGCGGTTGGGCTCTTCAGCTATGGCAGCGGGTCGTGCGCCGAGTTCTTCAGCGGCACCGTGCAGCCAGGAGCGCAAGCGAAGGTCAAGGCGCTGGGGTTGACCCAGCTGCTCGCCGCGCGGCGGCAGCTGAGCATCGCGGAGTACGAGGCGGTGATGAACGCCCGCGAGGCCATTGACCAAAAGCCGTTCTCGCCCGCGTCGACTTCGGGGTTTCAGTTCTTGGGCGTCGAACAGCACCGTCGCACCTATTCGGCGTAAACCGAGGCTCGCCTTCGAGCACGGAGCAGCTCGTGGCGAACGAGGCAAGCGACCCAGAAACGCGTGACTTCGCGCAGGCGATGAACGAATCATCGCCACCATGTTGATTTCACGACGAAATGTTCTGGCCGGTACGGGGGCGGTGGTCGCGCTGAGCTCGTTGTCGAGCCTGGTCGAAGCACGCGGGTTGGTGACCGAGCCTGGGTTGTTGGCGGTCATCGACGCAGCCTTGTCGACCGCGAAGCGCCTGGGGGCGACGTACGCCGACATTCGCGTTCACCGCCGCCGTTCGCAGTGGGTCACGGTGCGTGACGACCACGTCGAGAGCATTTCAGACCAAGAGCGCTACGGCATCGGCGTTCGGGTCATCTGCAACGGCGCTTGGGGCTTCGCGTCGAGCTCGTCGGTCGTCACCGCCGAGGCGACCCGAGCAGCAACGGTCGCGTGCGCCATGGCGAAGGCCAACGCCCAGGTGAACGTACGCAAGGTCGAATTGGCGCCCAACCCGGCGCACGTCGACGTGTGGCAGACCCCGCTCGAGAAAGACCCCTTCAAAATACCGGTGGCCGACAAGGCCGAGCTGCTGCTCGAGGTGACGAAGGCCATGCGTCAGGTCAAGGGGGTGAGCTACGCGAACGCCGAGCTGGGCACCCGCCTGGAGTGGAAGCTCTTCGCTTCGAGCGAAGGGGCGTTGATCGAACAGTCGCAGACCAGGCTCGGCCCCGACTTCTCGGCGACGGCGGTCGACAGCGAAACGGGCGAATTCGCCACCCGCGGGTGGGACGGCGCTGGTCTGCAAACGGGCTGGGAGCACCTCGAGGGCTCGGGGTGCTGGGCCGACGCCCCTCGCGTGGCGGCACAGGTCGTCGAGAAGCTGCACGCGGCTCCGGTGACTCCGGGCAAAAAAGACCTGATTCTCGACGCGACGAATTTGTGGCTCACCATTCACGAGTCGGTCGGGCACCCGACCGAGCTCGACCGCGCCATGGGGTACGAAGCGAACTACGCGGGCACTTCGTTTCTGACGGTCGACAAGCTGAAGAAGCTGCAATACGCCGCGCCGCACGTCACCCTGTATGCCGACAAGACCACCCCGCTCGCCCTGGCGACCTGCGGCTACGACGACGACGGCGTCAAAACCCAACGGTGGAACCTGATCGAGAAAGGCCAATTCGTGGCCTACCAAACGACCCGCGAGCAAGCGGGCTGGGTGGGTGAGAGCGCGTCTCGCGGGTGCAGTTACGCGCAAGACCACGCGTCGGTGCCTTTTCAGCGCATGCCGAACGTGTCGCTCGCCCCGGGAGACAAAGACTTGTCGACCCAAGACCTCCTCGCCGCCACCGACGACGGCATTTACGTGGTCGGCACGGGCAGCTGGTCGATCGACCACCAGCGCTACAACTTTCAGTTCGGCGGCCAAATGTTCTACGAGGTGAAGAAGGGCAAGATCACCCGGCCGCTGAAAGACGTGGCCTACCAGTCGAACACTCCCGAATTCTGGCATTCGTGTGACCTGTTGGGCGGCGCCAAGAGTTGGCAGTTGGGCTCGGCGTTCGACGACGGCAAAGGAGAACCCGGCCAATCGAACGCGGTCAGCCACGGTTGCCCTCCGGCGCGCTTTCACCAGGTCTCGATTCTCAATACCGGCGCAAAGAAAGGCGCCTGACCCATGACCACGACTGAACAATTCGCCCGGCAGACGGCCGACCGGCTTTTGGCGTTCGTGAAAAAAGCCGAGCCGGGCGCCCAAGCCCAAGTCGACCTCGACGCCCAGCACGTCGCGAACACCCGCTTCGCGTGCAACGAGATCACCACGGGTGGCGACCGCGACGAAATGACGGTGTCACTGACCGTGGCGTTGGGGCTCAAGGCCGCCACCGCTCAAACGAACCAAGTCGACGAAGCCTCGCTCAAGGCGCTCGTCGAGCGGGCGGTGAGCATGGCGAGAGTGAGCCCCGAAGACCCCGAAACGATGCCGGTGCTGCCGGCGCAAAAGTATGGCCGCTCGCCTGGCGCGTTCGACCCGGCGCTGGAGTCGCTCGACGCCGCGGGGCGGGCGGGCATGGCGAAGACGGCGGTGGCCGCCGGTTTGGCGGCGCAGTTGCAAGTGGCGGGCTTCATTCACCACGGGTCTGGGTTGCTGGCCCATGCGACGTCGGCGGGGTTGTGGGCCATTCACCCGCACAGCTGGCTGTCGTTGTCGGTCACCGGGCGTACCGGCGATGGTACCGGTTCGGGGTACGCGAGCGTCTCCAGCCGTTCGCTCAAGGAGGTCGACGTGCGAGCGGCCGCGGCCGCGGCGTGTGACACGGCCGCCCGATCGCGCAACCCCAAGAAGCTCGAGCCCGGGCGCTACACGGTCGTGCTCGAGCCGCTCGCGGTCGAAGACATGGTCGACGAGTTCGTC